>NZ_FOTH01000001.1:0-132580 GCF_900114515.1 Pseudomonas sp. NFACC46-3 | reverse complement strand
TCAATGGTGTCGCCAGCCTTGGGCCTGCTGCGCAGCCCAGCGGGAGCAAGCTCCCTCGCCACAAAAGCGGCCCTGGCGCCTAATGCCGATCAGTTAAGCCTCAAACCCGTGTGATCCTTAACTGACTGGCATTAGGGTAAGCACCGCTTTTTTTGCCTTTGTCTTGAGTGCTTGTTCAGAGTTGTACCCGACGAAGCCTGCCGTTTAACGGCACCACGCTTCCATCTGGTGTAGGCAGTGGTCGCCCGAGCAGCCCCATGCCTTCGCTGACCAGTACCGCGTCCGGTAACAGGCACAGGTTGGAAGGGGTGTCCAGGTCGCGGGCGAGCACCGTGACCTGGGCGGTTTGCAAGTCGCAGCTCAGCAGCCGCCCACTGAACCGGGTAAAGCCGCCATGCAGGGGTTCGCCGTTCCAGTCGGGAAGCAGCGGTTGTTGCAGGCGCTCGCAGAGTTCCAGCACCAGCAGTTGGCCGTTGGGGCGCAGCGCCAATCCGGTGGGCAGTTGCAGGCCGTGAATCAGGATGTCGATCCTGGCGCTGCCCGGCCAGACCCGGATCACTTGGCCGGCCTTCTCGGCAAAGTCGATGCCCTTGCGGCTCGGGTCGCCGTGCAGTTCGCCCGAGAACAGGCTGATCAGCACGGCGTCTGTCGCCGGTTCGTACACCAGGGTCACGGGAACGGCTTCCTGGCCTTGATCCAGTTCGGGCAGCTGGGCCAGCACGCGCTCCTCTTGGCCTGTGATGAACTCCACCAACTGATTGGTATCGGGCTTGACGGCCAGCCAGCTGTGGCGGGTCGGGTGGTAGCACAGCGCATTCAGGTTGCCACGGCTATGGAACACCGGCTCGGGCGGTGTGAATTGCAGGTCCAGCAGTTTGGAACCGGCGACGTAATCGGTCTGGCTGACCAGGCAGCGTCCGTCACCGCAGGCGATGTCCGACACCCCCATGATTTCATCACGCAGCATGCGCGCCTGCATGTTCATGGCGCGAAAGCCATGCGCCAATGTTTCGCGGGGCAGGTAGGTGCCGGGCCGCTGCGGATCCGGTCGCAGTCGACTGATACGGCCGCTGAAGAGTTGGTCGGGCAACCCCGAGCCTGCTTCGGTCAGCAGCAGGCTGCCATCGGCTTGCAGGCAGAGGCCGCGAGGGTTCAGCAGGTCCTCGGCGACCAGGGTGCTGGGGCGCAGGTTCTCCCCGGGGAGCGAGGGGATCTGAAGGGGAACGGGCATAGGCTCTCTCCGTGATTGAGCAGGGGATACGGTCATTGCGGCGGCTGCCACGGTTCACCGGTGAGATAGGCCCGCAGCAACGCCCGTTGGCAGGGCGACATCGAGCGCACCACGGGCATGAACAGCGTGGTGCCTTTGTAGGCGTCCGAGGTGCGGGCGAGGATAGGGTTCTTGGCGCCCATGACGGCGTCGGGCTGATTCAGCGGGATATAGCGCGACATGGCGGGGAACGCCAGGTAGTGAAAACGCAGCACGTTGGGGTACATCAGCGGCCAGGTGATGGTGGTGCCCTGGGGAATGCCGAAGTCGGTCTGGGCGTATTTGCGAAAGTTGGTGAAGTAGGCACTGCTGTCGAGGCCATTGGCCGTGCAGGTCAGGGCGACGAAACCCGCTTGAGCGGCGCTGCCCGGCTTGAGGGTGACCGGGAAACTGACGGAAAGCTGGCCACTGTCGACGGTCAACGAATCAGGGAAGTCGAGGAAGTCCCAGTATTGCGGTTGATCATAGACCGCGGGGGCCGCCGCCTGCAGGCCAATTTCGGTAGTGCTGGGGACCGCTCCGCCCAGGTACCTGACCTGAAGGGTGATCGACAGGCCGTTGGGGTAGTCCTCCAGGTAGACGTTGCGTTGGTCGGCATAGATCCGATAGGTCGACTCGGTGGCCTGCAATGTGGTACCGGCGACCTTGCCCGGTGCGTTGATCGCCAAGGCAGAGGTCCGTACTGCCTGTAGCTGGTCGGCGGTCAGGGGCAGGTCGACGATGCCGCCATACACGTAGTAATCGAACAAAAAGCGGCTGGTCGGCTCCAGGGTCGTCAGGGTGGTGGAGCCGGCGCTGATGGTCACGGTCCCGTAATTGGCGTTGGGGCCGATCGGGCTGGTGATATCGTCCCTGACGGCCCGGAAGGTTTCCTTCGGAATGACGTTCACCATGTCGATGCTCAGGTAACCGGTGTTGTCCAGGTCGGCATAGCCGGCATTGCCGGTACTCTGGTTGACCAGTTGCCGGCCCGGCTGGCAGTTCAGCGGCTCGTCGGCAAAGGCCGGGGCCAGTGTGCCGATGACCCGGCCGATGCTCGGGTTGGGCGTGTACCGGCCGGCGGCATAGTCGGCGTCCAGTTGTTCGGTGGTCATCGTGGGGCACATTTCGAACATGACGAAACGCAGGACGATGCCCGTCGCTCCCGGTGCCTGAATGATCGAGCGCAGGCCGCTGCTGTTCTGGTTCCAACTGACAATGCTGCTCAAGGGGAAGGTCAGTTGAAATGTACCGCTGGCGTGGAAAGAGCCCGGCGCATCCATTTTCGCCGGCAGCAGCACACGTCCCGCCACGTCGAAACTGCTGCACACGGTGTCGCTGCGGATCAGCAATTGGATGTTGTCGTTGCCACCGATTTGCAGGCCACCGACGAAGATTTGGGTGGTCGTCGAGGAGGTGGGGTCCAGGTCCACCATCATCGGTCCGGAAACGGGCCCCTGGCCGGTCACCGGGTCCACCGAACCGAGCAGGTAGACGGGCTGGCCCACCAGGTCGCCGGTGGTGTTGATGCTGCCGGGGATGCCCTGGGAGCTGATCAGGGCGTTCTGCATGTCGACGACATGCTGCCCATAGTGATTCCAGCCCCCGGCGGTGTAGTAGTTGCCGGTGGGGGCATTGATCATGTTGTTCAACTGGTCGTCGGTGTAGGACTCGGCGCTCGGTGCCAGGGTCGAAGTGGTCAGGTCGAAGAGCGGCCAGTCGTCGTTGCCACCGTAGGGAATGGTCGGGGAGTTGTTCGGCAGGCTGACGTCCGTGCGGATGCCGCCCCAGAAATTCAGCCGTGGTCCGTTCAGGATGCTCATGATTTATTCCTCGTCCTTGATGGTTTTGCCGACAGGCGAATTGGCGAATTTGAACAGGTAGGAGTAGTCGGATTTGTAGGGGCTCTTGACCGGAGTCGCCATGGAGTGGCAATTCATGCAGCTGCTGTTGGGCTGGATGTAGCTTTCCATGGTCACGTTGGCCGAAAGGGCGGGGGTCGGCTGGCCCAGTGGATTACTGGGGTTGTCCGGCATCAGCGGGCGCTGGGTGGTGATGAGTTGGTAGTACTTCAGCACGCTGCGTTGCAGGTCCGGGTCGCTGCGGTAACGGGCGTTGACCTCGTTGGTGATCTCGGCGATCGGGGTGTACCGGTTCAACGGGTTCGGGGTCTGGAAGGTGGTGCCAGGCTTGGGCACGCAGACCAGGTGCGCGCCCTGGGTCTGCCAGTCGCAGGGTGACTGGTTGAGCGTGGCTGCCGGGGCGTTGGCGTTGAAGTAGGAATAGGCCGTGCCGGAGGCCGGCTGGTCGACCCATACACCGTTCACCAGCGTTTTGGGCGGAACGTTGTCGATCTGCTCGAAGGTCGACCAGATCCACTGCGGATAGCCGTTCACCTTGGTGATGACGTGCAGCCCCACCAGGCCCAGATAGGCCTCGGTGACGCCGGTGCGCTGGCCTTGGTCGTCGAACGTGGCCACGCGCGCAAGCATGGTCAGGTAGCGGCTGGCATTGTCATTGGGGGTGAGGATGCGCCAGCTCGATTTGACCTCGATGACCCCATAGGGAAAGTTGATGTTGTTGGCTTTGGAAACCACATCGGCGTTATAGAACTGGTTGGCGACGATGTAGTTGTAGGAGGTCTCGTTGGCCGAGATGTCGTAGTAGGTCGGGTTGCCGGCCTGGTCGATCAGCCAGCCGCCGACGGCCTGGTCGACGGCATTCACCTGGGAGCTGTTCTTCAGCGCGGCGATGTTGATGATGCCCAGGCTCTTGGCAAGCTGCGGGGTGTTCCAGGGGCCTGGATCGGCCCCCCGTGGCAGGAAGGTTTCTTCCACGGTCTTGTAGGTCTGCCAGACGGTGTAGCCAGGATCTCCCGGTTGTTTGCTGCAGTCGGGATCACCGCGCTGCCCCGCCTGGGCGGGCCAGTTCACGGCGATGAACAACTGCCAGCTGTATTGATCGAACAGGTCCTGGCTGGCGTTGGCCGCCGGCGCCGTGCTGGGGGGCTGGCAATTCAGGTTCGAGGCCTGCGTCCGTGGCATGGCTTGTTCCTGGGATTGTTCCAGGGCCAGGGCCGGAAGACTGGCCAGACCCAGTAGCACCAGGGTGAAACGGAATGAAGTGTTCATGGCGATCCTTCGTCATTGGTCAGGGTTTGCGCTGCATGAGCTTGTTCCACTGCGCCTTTTGCCCGTTGCTCTGTGAAACCGGTGGCTCGAACAACTGGCAGGGCGGTGGGTTCGCCGGGCACATCGCAGCCACCTGCGCCCAGGTCTGGGCAGGGTCCGGTCTGGCGATGCGGAAGTTGGTGTAGTTCTGGCTGACGATGGGGGCATTGGCGACACTGCTGTCACCGGAGAAAAAGAACGATTGGGGCTGCCGGTAGGGCGGTTGCCCCGACATTTTTTTGTAGAAGGCATAACCGAACAGGATCGGACCTTGCGGCGAATCCAGGTCCAGGGCGTAGGCCTGCACGCTGCCATCCAGGTTTTTGCTGCGCGCGGCGCTGTAGGGCAGGTGCTGGATGAAGTCTTGCCGCGGTGGATGATTCATCGGCGAGAACATGCAGCAGGCCGGCATGTCCTTGGGGCGATCCTGCGGGTAGGTCAGGAAGTATGCCTTGTTGCCCAGGGACACGAAGGAGCAGGTGTAGTTGTTGTTCTTGATCGGAAAGATCGGCAGGCAGTACTTCTCATAGTGCTCCATCATCGCCCCGAAGCCGTCGCCATCGGCCGGGATATAGGCCGTGTCGTAATAGCTGGTCCCGCGAGAGACGGTGTAGTCCGCCGGGGTCAGGGTGGAAGGGGGATTGCTGTAGGGCGGCGGGTTTTTTTCGTAGTTGTGCATCACCCGGTACATGGTCCAATCGCTGATCCAGAACGCCGGGAAAAACGGATCGGAAGGGTCGCCCGGGGCACGTTTGGCGATGCAGTTGCCGTTCTGTTCGTTGCAGCCCTCGGTGTTGTGCACGCCCATGGTGAAGTAGACGGCACCGCTGTCCTGTTGGGCAAAAAGCCCCGGACTGAACAACAGGATCAGTAACAACAGTCGGCTCAAAATGCAGGCTTTCATATCGACACTCCTGTGCAGTGCCGGGCGGCGGGCTCGCCACCCGGTGATCCTGGGTGAAATCGTCAAAGGCCGTTGTAGTCACTCATGCTGAGTTTCTTGGGCGGATAGTTGAACTTCACCAGGCGCTTGGCCCACAGCTCCAGGACGGCGCGGCGGCTTTGGGACATGTCCCGGGTGATGGGCATCGCAAGGGTGCTCTGGTCCTGGTAATCCTTGCTGATCAGCAAGATCAATTGGTCGATTGCGCCCTCCACGCGCGTCCGGGAATTGAGCGGCATGAACTTGTTCATGATGGGGTACAGGTAATAGAAGGTCTGCAGGATCCTTGGATAAATGAACTTGTCCCACAGCAGCTCTGGAGCGTTTGTTTTCTCGTAGATGGCGTTCCAGGTGTCGATGAAGTCCTGTTGCAACTGCATGTCCAGTGGCAGCACCCGTATCGGTGCGAGGAAGTCGACGTAGGCCTGGGTGATCGGGAAGCTGAACGGAATGGCCGGTTTTTTGCCGTTCTCCTGCACGAAGAAGCGCAAGGTAGGGAAGCCTGGCGCCACTGCCCGGCAGCTTATCTGGGCGATGCCTTGGGCGTTGGTGGTGATGACGGCGTAGGAGTAATTGACGCTGCTGGCCTTCTTGTCCTCCAGTGTACCGGTGCCATTGAGGCCTTTGTCGAAGACCAGGCAGGGGCGCAGGTCGACGGCGACCGGCGTACCGGACGATCTGAGGAAGTCTTGGTACCCGATCGGGTTGCCCACGGGTTCGGGCACGTCCTGCAGTTCGGTCAGCCGGCGACCGCTGCCGGTGCTGCGATAGAGGGAGACCTTGGGGGCGTCGATGAACTGCGGCAGATTGGCTGTATTGTTGATACGGGCCGACGGGTTGTCGTAGAACAGCGTGAAATCGGCCGCATTACCGAAAGCCAGGTAGTAATTGCTGCTGGTCACCATGTAGGGGTTGCCGTACTCCGCGACATACAACGTGGTGTTGGCGGCCGGCTGACCATTTTTCTGCACCATGATGCTCAGCGTCTTGCGGTCACCGACATCGATGAAGCTGCCGCTCTCGATGACTTCGGCGGTCCACGGTTGCTGGCCGGCGGCGATCTTCGGAGGGGTGGCCGGGAGGCGCTGTTGCAGCAGCAGAGGACCGGACTGCAGCAGTGCCTTGGCTTCGGGGTTGAGCGTGAGATCGAGGATGCCTGAGCGTAGCTCGAAAGCCGATTGCTGGTATTTATCGAAGCCGAAGCCGATCCCCGCCATGAACCGTCCCTTCTGGCGCACGCCCAACAGGTAGTCTCCGGCGTTGAATTTCTCAGGGACCAGGATGTCGGCTGCGGGGTCCACGGGATAACACGGGAACGTGTTGCTCAGGTCCAGCGATAGGGTATTACCGTTGATCTGCGCCGAGATCACCCCTAATGGGACACTTTTCTTATCGTGGCCCGGTTGAACGACCGAGACTGGCTGGGTGGGTACCAGGCGCACCCCGGCGGGAGCGGTGGGGTATTCGTTGGCGAGCCACAGACCCAGCACCGCCGAGGTGCGGCTGTAGGCGGGGTTGAAGAAAATCTGGTTGACGTTGTTCAAGCCTTCCCTGTACAGATCACGCACTTTCGCCATGATGTCCGGGTGGTTGGAACGGGTGTTGGGGCGCTGCGTGTAATCGTTGAATACACCGTTCTTGTCGTAGCAGGTCAGGTAGGTTGAAAATCGGAACATGAGGCCCTGAGCCCCTTGCTGCGTCATCTGCTGCTGGAGGTTGGCCAGAAGACGCGAGTTGCCAATCGCCCATTCCAGGTTCTCCTTGGGAAAGCAGGTCTGCCAGGTGGTGCTGATGTTCACCAGGCTACCCAGGGCTCCCCAATTGAAGTTCAGGAAACGGTCCATCATCCGATACTTGCGGTTGAGGGTCAGGCCGCAGGACGTATCCCCCAGCACCAGTTTGTCGAAATACAATGCCGTGAACGTGTTCTGCCATGGGCTGATGTCCACGAAGCGCGCCGGGGTCGGGGCGGAACTGCCCAGAGGGCTGCCGAGTAAGTGGTATTGCGCGCCGATCAGCGAATCCTGAGCGATGTAGGTATTGGCCTGCAGCTCGCCACCGATGACGGTCGAGGTGGTTTTCCCGTAGTTCACCAGACCGCAACCGTTGTCACCGAACAGGTCCCATTCGGCGGGCATGTACGGGTCATGCTTCGGATTGATATTGCCTGGCACTTGTTGCACATAGGTCGGCATGCCGGCCATGTACTGCGTCGAGAGAGCCCATGGCATCAGCCTGTCGGGGGCATTGTGGGGGGTGATGCCGAAGTGCTTCACGAACGGCCAGTTGATGTCCATGTTGACCGCGTCGTACAGCGGGAACATGTCATTGTTGTTGGCCGTCGGCGGGTTCCAGAACATCTCGCCGTTGAGGTAGATGCGGGGGAAATTCAATATGCTCATGTCGTGCTCTCCTTAGCGTTGCCACTGGGCGTGTTTCAGCGACCAGACAAAATCCAGTTTTTTGTAGCCGACGAAGGCCTTTTCCGGCAGCGGCGTAGTCGGGTAGGTGAGACCGCCTGAGGTCGGGATGGCGAAACTGAACCAACCGTTGCTCTTCGAGTAGGCGGCGGTGCCGTGGCAGGCCAGGCAGGACGATGTGTCCTGGAATGCCGACTCCAACTGTGAGTTCGCCAGGACCTGGGTAATGGGCTGGTATTCCACGCCGATCAACTGGTACTTCGACAGCGTCGGGTTATTGGCCTGGAACTGGGCGTTGACCGGTATGGCACCCGCTGTCGGCCCGGTGCTGTTTGTCATCGGCGTAGGCGGGTAGTCCTTGTTCACGGTGTATTTGGGGTTGTTGAGGTTTTCGAAGGTGGTCCAGACCCAGTCGGGGTTCAGTTTGTTGACCACATGCAAACCGCTCAACGCCGCATAGCCGACCTTGTACCCGGTGCCCACGGCGTAGTAGGCCTGGGCCACGTAGTAGCCATCCTTTTCCAACTGCTTCTTGTAGTTCGCGTCCGTGCCGATCCATAGCCAGGCGGCTTTCAACTCCCAGGCCGTGGCCGGAAAGTTCAGGTTGCTCGTCAGGGCCTCTTGACCATCCACGTTGTAGACATTGGTTTTTACGATGTAGTCGTAGGTGTCCTGGCCCATCAGCAGTTGAAAGCGCACGACGTGACCTTGTTGTGTGGCAGGCACGGCGGCACCGCCCATGGCCAGGCTCAGGCCGTCGACCTGCTGTACGGCGTTGATGTTGTGCAGGAGACGGTTCGGGTCCAGCCCCAGGGCTTTGGCTTGCCTGAGCACCTCGCCCGGTGGCTTCATGCGGCTGTCATACGAACCGGGGTTGGCGCCATTGGCCAGATAGACCTGATCGGAAGGCTTGAACAGCTCCCACTGACGGTTGTAACCCTTGGCGTCGGACTGGTTCAAACAGACGAACCAGTTCCAGGCCATGGTCTCGGGACTATTGTTGAACGCGGTCCGGGTCTGGTCGGCGTTGTATCCAAATTGCAGGAAGTTACCGCAATTGAAGTTGGTGGCGTTCTCGGCCTGGGCCAAACCGGCCAGGGCACTTAGAACAGTGATGGAAATGGCTCGCCGCATGGAAGCTCCTTGGCATTCGCCGTATCGGCATGAGGGTGCCCCCGGAAGTGTTCCAGGAGCAGTTGCTTCACCGCCGTGGCCGCAAGGTGCTGCGGCAGCGACAGATCACAATTGGTGATGAGCAGCGGGCCGGTCTTCTCGCTCGTGGGCAGCCGTCCGTGGCTGCCGCGGACCAGGCGGGTGTCCAGCGGAATCAGGTCCATGTAGTAGCGAAAGCCGAGCTTTTTCTGGAGCAGGCGGCGCGCCACTTTCAATGTCGGGAAGCGAATGGCCGGGTCGATGAACAGCTCGAGCGGGTCATAGCCTGGCTTGCGATGGATGTCCACGGTGCGGGCAAAGTCGGGAGCCTTGCGCTCGTCGAACCAGTAGTAATAATCGAACCAGTAACCGGGCGCGGCCACGGCCACCAGTTCGCCGCTGCGGGGATGATCCAGTTGCCAGGCCTGTTGTTCGGTTTTATCCAGCACCTGCTCGATGCCGGCCTGGCGTTGCAACAGCGCTTTGACGCGGGGGATGTCGCGCGCCTGCTTCACGTAGATGTGCGCGACCTGATGATCGGCCACGGCAAACGCTGCACTGGCACCGGGATCGAGCAACTCCCAGGTCAGCGATTGGCGGACCTGCAACAAGCCCTCGGCACGTAACAACCGGTTGATGGAAACGGATTGGGTGACGGCTTCGATCCCGTATTCGGACAGCAGCATCACTGCCGCGCCTTGTGCTTGGGCAAAGTCCAGCAGACGCCCGACTTCACCGTCGATGGCCCTTACCTCGTCGGCAATCGACGGGTGATCGGGCCCCAGGCGTTGCAGGCTGTAGTCGAGGTGGGGCAGGTAGATCAATTGCAGGTCGGGGCGGTTGAGCTGGAATTCGGCGATGGCGCAGTCGACGATCCAGCGGCTCGACGCGATGCCGGCCGCCGGTCCCCAGAAACTCGGAAAGGGAAACTCGCCGATCTGCTGTTCGATACGCTCATGCAACGAGGCCGGCGCCGAATACAGGCCGAACAGCTTGCGACCATCGGCCGGGTAGTGGGGCCGAGGGGTAATGGCGGCGTCCACGTCGGCATACATGTTGTACCACCAGAACAACTGGCTGCAGCGAAACCCGGGGTACTGGCGCTTGAGTGTCTGCCAGACCTTTTCCCCCTGGATCAGAGCATTGGGTTGCAGCCAGAAACGCACTTCGGCCTGATCGCGAAAATACCAGCCGTTGCCGACGATGCCGTGTTCCGACGGTGGTTGTCCGGTGAGGATCGAGGCCTGCACGGTCGAGGTGACCGCCGGGAACACTGGCTGCAGCGTGGCCATCTTGGCCGTTTTCAACAGGGCATTGATGCAGGGCGTCGCGGCACCCAACAGCGCGGGCGTCAGGCCGACCACGTTGATCAGCAGCAGCGGCTGGCGCGCAGGATCAGAGCGCATGGGCGTGGGCCTCCAGTGCCTGAGGTTCCAGCAAGCGGCGCTGTTGCAATTGATCCTCGACCCAATGCAACTCCGCCGCGATGCCCTGGAGTTGGGCATGCTCGGTCGTGGGCCGCAATTGGCTGGGCAGGACGCCCCAGCTGTAGGTTTCCACTTCCAGTACGGGGCGAAAATCCCCATGGTCGGCCAAAAAGTTGAAAGTCTGCGACAGGGCAAGCTGGCTGCCGCTGAGTTCGGGCAGCAGCAACTGCTCGCTGAACAGCGGAATGTGAAAGTGAATCCTCAGTTCGGGATGAGAGGCGCGGTTCTGCTCACAATCGTCCAGGGCCGCGGGGAGGTCGGCCCAGGCCGATAGCCGATCGTGCCCATCGCGAGCCTTCACTTGATGCAGGTAGGTGGGCTCGGCAAAACCGCTCAATGTCTTGAGCACCTGTTCGCGCCGGTGCTCGTCCTCAGGCAGGCGACAAATCAGTGCATTGGATAACTGGATCTTGCCGATGGGGACCCGGGCCCGACGCAATCGGTCCAGTGATTGATAGCAGTCTTCGAACATCACGGCCTGGTGGCAAACGTCAAAGCACAGCGCCAGGTGTTCATGGTGCGGGTCCGTGGCTTGCCAGTGGCGGAAGAAGGTGATGGCCTGGTCGGTGTTTTCCAGCACGCAATCGGGCTCCATCTCCAGGCAGACCACGATCTTCTTGCCCGTCTCCCGTTGCAGCCGGGCCAGCCCGGCAGTGAGCTCGCGCAGTTGCTGCTCGGCACGTTGTTGTAGCGTCGGGCTCCAGTGGGCGGCATAGCCCAGGGGCAGGCTGGAGATCACTCCCTGGGCACAGGCCGCTGGCAGGGCCTGGGCGAGAAATCGAGCCAGGTCCAGGCTGTACGCCAGCCGCTGCGGATCGGCCCAGCTGGGCAGGTAGACGTCGGCTTTCACCGCGCCCTGGTGAAATTGGCCGTAGGGAAACCCATTGAGTGAGGTCAGGCGTAGTCCGCTGCGTTGCAGCAGGTCGAGGAAATCCGCACGGGTCGACGCTTGTTGGAGTTCGGCGGCGGCGAGGGCGCTGATCCACAATCCACTGTCCTGCGTATCGAGCCCGCGCAGTGTGCGTACGGTCTGGAAATGCCGTTCGACGCAAGCGCGTAGCCCGCCCAGGTCATGGGTCGGGTGAACGTTGCTGCAATAGCCGATCTGCGTGGCCGTCCAACCCGTGCGGGCGCTCATTTGATCACCGGTTCCTGGCCCCGCAGGGCGGAGTTGTCCTGCCATTGCCGCCGCTGATCGATGGGCAGGGGCGTGCTGACCAGGGCTTTGTCCAACTGGCCGCTCAGGGCGAAAAAGTCCACCGGGTTGTGGAACAGCACTTGTTCGACCTGGGCTTCACTGAAGCCTGCGGCTAACATTGCCTGGCCGGTCTTGGGCACCTTGAGCGGGTCGCTGATGCCCCAGTCGGCGGCGCTGTTGACCACCATTTTCTCCGTGCCGTACTGCTGCAGCAGCGCGACCATGCGTTGTTCCGACATCTTGGTGTTGGGGTAGATGGAGTGGCCGCGCCAGCAGTCACTGTCCAGCACCAGGGGCAGGGTCAGTTCGTTGAGGTGGTCAATGATCACCAGATGTTCGGCAATGCCGACCTCGCGAATGACGGCGAGCGTGCGTTTGGTGCCACCAATCTTGTCGCGGTGCGGCGTGTGCACCAGCACCGGCAGATTGAATTGCTTGGCCAGCTCCAATTGCGCGGCGAGGAAGCGATCTTCTTCCGGGGTAATGTCGTCGTAGCCGATTTCACCCACCGCCACCACGCCGTCTTTCACCAGGTAGCGCGGGAGAATCTCCAGCACCTCATTGGCCACCGACAGGTCATTGGCCTCCTTGGGATTCAGGCCAATGGTGCAGAAGTGATGGATACCAAACATGCTGGCGCGAAAACGCTCCCAGCCCAACAGTGTGTCGAAGTAGTCGATGAAGCTGCCGACGCTGGTCCTGGCCTGGCCCTGCCAGAAGGCCGGCTCGATTACCCCGGTGATGCCGGCGGCCGCCATGTTCTGGTAATCGTCGGTGGTGCGGCTGACCATGTGGATATGCGGGTCAAAGTACTTGGGCATGGTGAATCCTCGTCAAAAAAAGCGGGGGGCGGTGGGGCATCAGTTCGGCGAAACGCCGTCCAGGTGCTCGTGCCATTGCGTCGGCAAGCGTTGTTGCTGGCCCAGGCCGGCCAGGCGCTGACGTTGCGCCGGGCTCAGCAGGTCGAAGGCAATGACGTGGGGCAGCCCGGCGGACACCGTTCGTTCGGCGGCGAGTTGTTCGTCCAGCAGGTCGAGGGCCAACTGGTTGAGGGTGACGCTTTGTCGTTGCGCCAGGCCGATCAGGCGTCGTACGTCGAGGCCCATGCCCAGCGCTTTCAGCACCAATTGGTTGAAGGCTTGTTCGTTGTAGTGACGCGATGGGTAGGCGGTGTCCAGGGCGAGGGCGGCGAACACCTGGCTGTTGCTGGTGCGCCCGGCCTGGCGTGCAAGCTCCACGCACGCTCCGCGACTATCGAGCCAATCGAGGGCTTTCAAGGTGGCGACCTTTTCCTGGTCGTCGCCCCACAGGAACAATTGGTGCAGCAGGGGGACTTGCCCGGCGGCGGGCTGCTGTTCCAGCACCTGGGCCAGCAGCAACGCCCGCGCCAGCTGGACGTTGCTCCAGCCATCGCCACCGGGTTGCGCACGCTCCTTGAGGTTGCGCTTGCATTGGCTGCTCATGAGCGCCGCGGTGTTGGCGTCCGGGCTTAGGGCAAGCTGTTCCTCTGCCTGATGCCACCATCGCCGTTCGCTTTCATCGAGATGGCGGATGAAAGGCTGGCGTTGTTCGTTCAGGCAATCGTGGCGCATGTCGAGGGCCGCCGATGCCGCTGCAGTAACGTCCGTGTTCATGTTGGTTTGATCCAGCGCTGGAAATGGGGAAGCAGGAAAAACACCACGACACATAACAGGCTGCCCAAGGGCTGGTTAGCCACGGCCAGCACCAGGGCATCGAACAGCGGCAGGGCTGCCAGGCCAGCGCCGATAAAGGCGCGGACCTGTCGTTGCCGAGGGTTGGCCAGGTTGTGCCAGTAATGCCAGCCCAACCAGCCAAGCCATAACAGCAGCACCGGCCAAAACCAGGCGCTGCCTGCATAGACTGCCAAGGCCAGTGGGCTCAGCATCAGCAGCAGGGGGAGGCGGCTGATCAATTGGTTGCGGTGTTCCTGGCGAGCCAAGTAGGTCAGGCCGCTGATGTAGACACCGAGCAAAATGGCGCAGAGCCAGATCGGCCCCGCCGGCATCGCCAGGCTGGCCGCCGCGGTGAGGTAGAGCGCCGAGCGGCAGGCCCCCATCAGCCAGACGCTGTGGGCGTATCTCTTGTGCAGCAGGTTGTAACCGAGAATGCAGCCCACCAACAGCGTCGCGCTGCCCAGCAGCCAGTGCGGCTGCTCGATGAACTGGCTCAGGCCCAGCAGCGAGGCGGCAGCCAGCACCAGCAACAACGCAGTGGCCAGCCGCACGTGCTGGCGGCTCACCAGGCCCAGGGTTATGGGACGGGGGTTGTGGTGTTGTTGGTCCCAGTCGGCGTCCAACAGGTCGTTCAACAGCATGCCGGCGAGGTACAGCAGCGACAGTGCCACCAGCAGCAGGATCCACACCAGGGAAGACGGCGGTGCCAGGGCCCCGGCGCTGCTGGCGAGCAGGGCGGCGGCCAAGGTGTTGGTCCACACCGTGGGCAGGTTGGAGACACGGCCGAGGGTCAGCCAGGTCTTGAGGTTCGGCGCCGTCTGGTTCATTGCGCACAGCGCTCGTTCAGGATCGGCGCAAGCTCGACCTGGGTGGACAGCCGCTGCAATGCCTGCTCCATTCGCGCGGTATCGATTTCATGCAAGTCCACCGACTCGCCGATCCGGCTCAACATGGGGATGGAGAGTTGCCCGCCCAGATGCTGGCGGAACTCCTCCAATCCCAGCAAGACCTGCGAGCGCCCCAGTGCATCTTTCAAGGTCAGTTCTGGCGGGTTCAGGCAGAAGCCGAGCTTGAGCAGCAGGTTCAGCACCCGTTCGGTGTCGCCGTCGCTCAACAATCCCAGGGCATTGGCATAAAGCCCATCCAGGGCCATGCCCACCGCGACGGCTTCACCATGGCGCAGTCGGTGCTTACTGAGATTTTCCAGTTTGTGAGCGGCCCAGTGTCCGTAGTCCAAGGGCCGTCCGTTACCGCGTTCGAAGGGGTCGCCGGCACCGGTGATGTGCGCCAGGTGCAACTCGGCGCAGCGGCGGATCGCATAGCGGCTGGCCCCATGTTCGAAGTGGGCGAGGGCGTCGGCCTGTTGCTCCATCCACTGGAAAAACGCCGGGTCCTTGATCAGCGCCACCTTGACCGCCTCGGCCAGGCCTGCGATCTGGTCGCGCCGGGTCAGGCTGGTCAGCAATTGAAAGTCGTTGATGACTGCGGTGGCGGGATAGAAGGCACCCAGCAAGTTCTTCTGGCCGAAGGCGTTGATGCCGTTTTTCACACCGATGCCGGCGTCGTTCTGGGCGAGCACGGTGCTGGGGATGCGAATCAGGCGAATGCCACGGTGGAAGGTGGCGCAGGCGTAGCCCACCGCATCCAGCACCGCGCCGCCACCGAGGGCCAGCACATGGCAATGCCGGTCCAAGCCATGTTTCAGCATGTCGGTGTACAGCCGCTGCAACACCTGTGAATCCTTGCTCGACTCGCCGGCCGGGACCGCAATCGGCGGCGCCTGCAGGTGCAGGTCTGGAAAGTGGCTGGCGAAGTAGGCGTTGATCTGTTCCTGCAGGTGCGGGGCGCTGTGCAGCAGTTGTTCATCGGCGAATATCAACACCGTGACCGGGCCCCTGTGGCCGGCCATGAGCTGGCGGTGCAGGCAGGGATTGAGCGGATCGAATACATGATCGGTGAACACCACCGGGTAGTCGTAGCTGACCTTGAAGCGCCCGTGCAACGGTTGCTCCGCGTCGTGCCGGCGAAGGCTCTTGAACAGGCTGTACCCGGCGATGAACAGCCCGGGCAATACCATGCTGGCGAGCAAGGTCACCAACAGCGCGTTCTGCTCGACGAGAAAGGTGCCAATGGCGCTGTAGGCCAGCGCGAGGCCGGCGTTGGCCAGGGTGGTGACCAGGATGAAGGCGCGCAGAGGGTAGCCTTGCATACCGGCGGCGACGACTGAAGTTTCCGCCAATACCGGGACCCCGCGCAGGCAGATCAACGACAGTGTGCCCAACCGGTACGCCAGTTGCCCCGGCTGGCGCTGATGCAGGCCCAGGCGGCCGGACAACAAACGCAAATAGCCGGCTCCCAGGGCATAGCCCAACCCGGCGCCCAGGCACAGCCCCACGAAAATCGCCAGGTAACCCCCCACGCTGCCGAGCATGGCCACGGCCAGCAGCGCAACCATGCTCGACGGCACCGGCAGCACCACGTCCAGCGCCAGCAGGGCGATCAGCAGCAACGCCAGGTAGAGTTTCTGCGCGGGCGTCGAGGGCTGGTACAGCTCGAGATGGGTCAGGAAATCCTGGATCTGTTGTTCGAACAGCAAGAAGCTGGCGATCACCAGGGCGGAAAAGCAAACCAGCGACAGCCAGAAATGTCCGGCTGCGCCTTTTTGCGAGAGCAAACGATACCCACGGCCATGCTTCATCAAGCATCCCTCTTGTTGTTATTGACTGATTCCGTGTCAGTAATTGAAAGCAACGCCAAGTGTGTGTTTTAGGCCAATAGACGCTCTCGCCCGAAGGGCTGTCAGGTGTGGTTGACGATGTGGTTGGAGACAGATTTGAATCTAGACGGCCCGGGTGTTTTTGCAAGGCCATCTGATGGCGATTTGATTTGGGGCGCCACTCGTGTTTCAGGTGACCCGAATTAGCGGCTTGCCCGGCCCGTTCAGGGCCTCGAATAGCCGCGCAACTGCGCTGGGCTGACGCCAAGGCGTTGCTTGAACAGCGTGGTCATGTGCGCCTGGGAGTTGAAACCGCAAGTGTGGGCGATATCGGTCAGTCGGGCGGTTGAGTCGCGCATCAGCGCCCGTGCCTTGGCCAGGCGCCGGTCGATCAGGTAGCTGTGCGGGCTTTTGCCGGTGGCATTCTTGAATGCCCGCATGAAATACCCTTCGGACAAGCCAAGCAGCCCGGCCATTTCCTTGCCCCCCAGCGGACCGTCGAGACCGGCATCGATGAACTCATCGAGCAGGCGCATTCGCCCGCCGGTGATGGACCCTTGTACGGGGGCCGAAAACGTCTTGGGGTCCTTCAGCCGTTCAGCCAATCCGAGCGTCCAGGCCTCCCAGTCATCCTCTGCGCAGGCACGCAGCAGTGCGCTGCGCATTCTCAGGGCGAGGGTGATGGCCTGCGGGTCCATACGGTTGTTGAACGCATGTTCCCCCGGCAACGCCATACCGTCGGTGCGCACGACCCGCAGGTATTCTCCGCCCCTGGGAGATTCGGAGAACACGTCGCATTCGGCGGGGACAAATGCCAGGCCGTTGGGGATCGCCTCGAAGGGCTGCACGCGGTCGCTGCCGATGGCGTGCAGGCCACGCTGGCTGTCGAAGGCAAAGCCGATCGCCGACTGGGTGGCGACATAGCGGGTGGCGTAGGCGCAGCCGGGCAGCAATTCGATCGCCCACGGCCCTGCTTCGATACGACGGACCGGTTCGGACTGGGGCGGCTGTTGGCGGTTTCGAGGGTTCATGAACAGCATAGTAGTGAAGAGAGGAGCAGAAAGTCAGGTCAGTTTTCTGAAAGCCCGCCGATGGAGCCCTGATTAGACTGGGCAAAAACCCGGAGGCCCATCATGCACACACTGACTCGCGACGATATCGAACAAGCTGCCCGCCACTTATACGAAGTCATGCCCGCCACCGCCCAGTACGCCTGGCCCTTGTTGGCTGAACGGCTGGGTTGCACGGTGTGGGTCAAGCACGAGAATCACACCCCGACGGGGGCCTTCAAGGTACGCGGCGGCCTGACCTTCGTGCGCTGGCTCAAGCGCGAGCACCCAGAGGCAAAAGGCATCGTCACGGCGACTCGCGGCAACCACGGCCAGAGCCTGGCGCTGGCGGCCAGCGCATTGGGTTTGAAAGCGTTGATCGTCGTGCCGCAAGGTAACTCGGTGGAGAAGAACAACGCCATGCGCGGTTTTGGCGGCGAGGTGATCGAGTATGGCCGCGATTTCGATGAGGCCCGTGAGGAGGCCGTGCGCCTGGCCCAATCGCATGGCCTCTACCTGGTGCCGCCGTTCCATCCCGAGTTGGTCAAGGGCGTGGCGACCTATGGGCTTGAGCTGTTCAACGCGGTGCCGGACCTGGACACCGTCTATGTGCCGATAGGCTGCGGCTCGGGGATCTGCGCGGTCATCGCCGCCCGCGATGCCTTGGGCCTGAAGACCCAGGTGGTGGGCGTGGTGTCCACCGAGGCCCTCGCGGCGAAGTTGTCGTTTGAAGCGGGCAGGCTATGCGAGACCGCGTCGGCAAATACCTTTGCCGACGGCCTGGCCGTGCGCAGGCCCGTTCCCGAGGCCTTTGCCATCTATGGGGCCGGGGCGGCGAGAATCGTAGCGGTCAGCGATGCTGAAATTGCCGGGGCCATGCGGGCGTATTACACCGACACCCACAACCTCGCCGAAGGTGCCGGCGCGGCCGCCTTGGCAGCGCTGATGCAGGAGCGTGAAACGATGCGGGGGAAAAGGGTGGCGGTGATTCTCTCCGGTGGGAATATCGACCGGCCGGTGTATGCGAATCTGATTGGCTGAGGTTGGGCTTGCCGCCGTCATCGCGAGCAAGCTCCCGCAGGAGGGCCGAGGTGTATCTCAAATCTCACAATCACCTCGGACAACTGTGGGAGCTTGCTCGCGATAGCGGCAGGTCAGGTTGCATCGAGCTTGAATGTGCCGCCAATGACTACGCCGCTTCCGCGGCCATGGCTGCCCGGACGCTGGGGCGTGTTGCGATTCGCGCCATGAACGCCGCCAGTGCCGGCCAATCCCTGATCTGGATATTGAACAACGGCAGCCAGTTCAGGACGGTAAACAAATAGCTGTCGGCCAGGCCAAAGGTGCCCATCAGGTAGTCCTGTCGCTCAAGGGCCTGGCTGAGGTAATCCAGGCGCTTGAAAAGTTTTGCCCTGAAGATGGCCTTGGTCGACTCTGCAATATCAGCGTTGAACAGCGGCGCACATCCGCTGTGAAGCTCGGAGGTAATGAAGTTCAACCATTCCTGCAAGCGAACCCGCTCCCAAGTGCCATTGGCCGGCGCCAGCGTGTTTGCGGGGACCAGGTCGGCCAGGTACTGGACGATGGCGGGCCCCTCGGTCAGGACATCACCGTTATCCAGCACCAAGGCTGCCACGTAGCCCTTGGGGTTGATGCTCAGGAAATCGAGCCCATCGGCAGTTCGCTTGGTTTTGTTGTCGACCCGAATCAATTCAAATGGCAGGCCCAATTCCCGCAGCACGATGTGCGGGGACAATGAGCAGGTCATGGGGGCGAAGTACAGTTTCATGGTTTCCTCAAGGACGGGGGGCGTGCTGTCAGAATCCGCGAGGGCCGGAACATTTTCAAACGACATCTTCAGTGCTAGCGTATGACAAAATCTCATGAGCAAGCCAAACCCAATGGCCATCAGAATCCCTTCCCTCAATGGCCTTAAAGCATTCGAGTCAGCCGCTCGGCATATGAGCTTTACCAAGGCTGCGCAAGAGCTGAACGTCACGCAGACAGCCATCAGCCATCAAATTCGCCGGCTCGAAGAGGAGCTGGGCGTGCGCCTGTTCTTGCGGCTCAAGGATGGCCTGGCCCTGACAGACGAAGGACATGCCTATTTCCCAGGCGTTCGCGCGGCGTTCCATGAGTTGCGCTATTGCACGCAGACGTTGCTGCAGAGCCGCAGCAACAGCGTCTTGACGATCAGTACCCTGGTTTCATTTGCTTCCAAATGGTTGTTGCCGCGACTGGCGTCATTCCAGCAGGCGTTTCCCAACATTGACGTGCGCGTTACGGCATCTACCGAACGAGTGAATTTCCGTGAGGGCGGCGTCGATGCGGCCATTCGTTACGGTTCCGGGGACTGGAAGGGGTTGCGGGCGGACTGGCTGATGGCCGATGAGATCTTTCCGGTGTGCAGCCCCAGGCTGCTGCAAGGTCCGAAAGTCCTGGAGAATCCACGCGATCTGGCCCGGCACACCTTGTTGCAGGTCAGTGGGGTGACCCGCGACGACTGGAGTGCCTGGTTGAGCGCCGCTGGCCAGCCGAAAAAACTGGCCGAAGGCAGCCGGCTGACATTCGACCTTGCCATGATGGCCGTTCAGGCTGCGGTTGACGGTCTGGGGGTCTGCATTGGGCGTTCGACCTATGTCGAGGATGACCTGAAGGCCGGGCGATTGGTTGCACCCTTTGATCTGCGATTGAAATCTGACCTTGGCTTTTATTTCGTGAGCCCGCATGAAACAGCCGAAACCCCCAAAGTGCAGGCCTTTAGAACCTGGCTGATGGATTCGTTGGGTTTTGGCGCCGAAACATGATTACCGCGTACCGTTCAGCCTTCAGTCAGCGAGCCGATATGAATAGAAGGTCCGGTTACTTTCAGGGTTCACCGAGGGTACGTCATGTTTAATACAACACTAAAAAACGAACTGACGGCTAGGACGGCCGAATTGGCAACATACAAAGGATTGGTAGGCTCCCTGGAGCGGTCGATGGCTGTTATCGAGTTCAGCCCCGACGGCAAGGTCCTTCGGGCGAACGAAAATTTTCTTGGCACGATGGGCTACCGTGCTGATCAATTGGCCGGCCTGTCCCATCGGGATTTTTGCACCCCGGCGCTGGTGGGCAGCGCCGAGTACCGTGAATTCTGGAACCAGTTGCGCGCCGGTCAGTTTGTTTCCGGCACGTTTCAGCGCCGTAGTGCGCAAGGGCAGAACGTGTGGCTGGAAGCCAGCTATAACCCGATAGTGGACGAGCAGGGCCGCGTCGTGAAGGTGGTCAAGTACGCACTCGATGTCACCGCCAAGGTTGCCAGCGAGGCAGAAACACGTGGCCGGCTGGCGGCACTCGACCGGGCCATGGCCGTGATCGAGTTCGACCTGGGCGGCCACATCCTGACCGCCAACGACAACTTCATGAATGTCATGAATTACACGTTGGCAGAGCTCAAGGGCAAGCATCACCGGATGTTCTGCGAACCGAGCCTGGTTGGCAGTTCGGAGTACAGTGATTTCTGGCGCCGTCTCAACGCCGGCGAGTTTTTCAGCGGCCAATTCAAGCGCCTCGGCAAAAACGGCAAAGTCGTCTGGCTGGAAGCCAGCTACAACCCGGTCTATGACGCCGAAGGCAAGTTGTGCAAGATCGTGAAGTTCGCCAGTGACATCAGCGAGCGGGTGGAGAAATTCGAAGAGGATTCGCGTGGCGCTTCCCGTGCGTACCATATCTCCGCCGAGACCGAGCGAGTGGCCGAACAGGGTGCCCAGGTGATCCACCAGACTGCCAAGGAGATGCGCGAGATTGCCGATAACATTGGCTCTTCCGCGCGTCTGGTTGGGCAGTTGGGCGCGCGTTCGGAAGAGATCACTGCCATCGTCAACACCATTCGCGGCATTGCCGACCAGACCAACCTGCTGGCCCTCAACGCGGCCATCGAGGCGGCACGGGCCGGGGACCAGGGGAGGGGGTTCGCGGTCGTGGCCGACGAGGTCCGGCAACTGGCCGGGCGCACCAGTCGCTCCACCTCTGAAATTGCCGAAATGATCGGCATGATCCTCTCCGAAACCCGCGATGCCGTCGCCAGCATGAACGTGACCCATGAAGGCGCATTGCGCGGCGTAACCCTGGCAGATCAGGCCGGTTCGGTCATCGTGCAAATCAGGAACGGGACCACGGACGCACTTGAGGCCGTGAGCATGTTTGCGTCCAAGCTCGACGAGTCCGAGGTGATACCCAAGACGGCTATCGGCTGGGTGGGTTGAGGTGAGCTGAGGCCTCGCCCTTGCGATTCATGCGCTTGACCAATTCAAGCAATACCGCTCGCAGTTCCGGCGGTCGCACGGGCTTGGCCAGCACCGAGATACTCAGGCTTTGCAGCGATTGGCGTATCCGCTCGATCTCATGCCCGGTGATGACCAGCGCCGGAATTTGCCAGCCGCGCTGCTCGCGTAGCGCGGCAATGCATTCGGCGCCCGAGACTTTTGTGCCCAGGTCGAAGTCGGCGATGACGATGTCGCAATCGCTGGTCAACCCTTCGCCGTCGCTGTGGGCCTCGACCTCGCAGCCCCATTTTTCCAGCAGCGCAGAGGTCGCCATCAGTACGTTGGCGTCGTCTTCAACCAAGCACACCCGTAACCCGTCCAGGCGATTCTGGACGGGCACTACCTTGGGCGCCATGACACGTGGTGCTGCCGGCTCCAGGCCGCTGATCGCCACCCGGGTGCCTTGTCCGACCTTGGAGCGGATGTGTATATCGACGTCGAGCATCTGGCTGATGCGCTTGACGATGGACAGGCCGAGGCCAAGGCCCTCGACATCCTTGTCGCGCATATGGCGCACGCGGTAGAACTCCTTGAACACTTCGGGCAAATGTTCGGCGGCGATGCCGCGCCCCTTGTCGTAGATCACCACGGCCAGGCGCTTGCCCTGGCGCCGCACGCCGATCAGCACGGGTTGGCCGGGTGCATATTTGAGCGCGTTGGACAGCAGGTTCTGGACCATCGTAGTCAGCAAGCCGGGATTGACGCTGACCCAGTAAGGACAATCGCGCAGACGCAGCTCGACGCCGGCCCAGCGGGCCGCTTCGGTGTTCTGCTTGACGACGTCCTGCAGCAATTGGCCCAGGTGTACGGTGTCGGCTTTCGGCATCAGTTGGCCGTGATCGAGGGTGTAGATATCGAGGATCGAGCGGAATAGCTGCGACACGGTGTGCAGTGAACGGTCGATGTTGTCCACCAGTCGCAACTCTTCCTGGCCCAACCGGGCATCGCGCAGGCAGGCCGTGAACAGGCCGATGGAGTGGATTGGCTGGCGCAGGTCATGACTGGCCTGGGCCAGGAATCGCGATTTCTCCTGATTGGCCAAAATGGCTTCTTCGGAGGCAATGCGTGTGCGCTTGAGCAAAATGTGCGCGTAGGCGGGCACCACAATGGTGGTGACGATCAGCATCAGGAACATGTAGGGCTGCGTATGCCAGAACGGGGTCAGCCAGAAAACCAATACCAGGCTCGACAATGCGATAACGGTCGCCAACGCCAGGTAGCGCGAGCCGAAGCGCATGCCATTGCCCAGCGTGACCCAGAGTAATGCAGCGTACACCGGGAGCGTGCCCTCTCCACCGACGATCATGGCAAATGCGATGCCGGCATAGTCATGCAGCATTGTGAAAAGGCGCCGCCAGAAGAAGTGTCCGGGCCAGCGCTTGATGATCATGCGCAGGAACACCGAGACGACGATGAAGGTACAGATGTAGATAATGATGGGTACGTAGCTCGCGGCGTCTTCTGGATAGAGGCCGGCCAGGATGACGATATACAGCAGCGCGCAGGCGCTGACGGTCAGGCGTAATGTGGCCTGGTCGAGTTCACTGTTCTTTTCCACCGGTTTTCGAACCTCATGGGCTTCTGGTGCCTTGAGATAGCGTAGCGGCTGGCCCATCAATGCGACTCAGAATAGTTGCCCGGGCCGGGATACTTCAGGAGGGGACTACCACGCAGGGCGTCGGGAGAGCACGTGAACGAAGTCGTTCGTTATCTGCAAGGCTTGCGTCTTGAGCGCAGGTACTTGGAAGAAATGAGGTGAGGGTTGGGGACAGGCTTGATGCTGTCCCCAAAGGCAATGCCATTGCGTCAGTAGACCCTGTAGTACTTCACGACGTCATCGACGAAATAGATGGTCAATACCGAACCCTGGGTCTGGCTTTGGCCCGCTTTCGTGCCGGTCACGCTGCTGAGGTCGTTGGCCACGGTTTGTGCCTTGGACAGTTGTGCCGAGGTGTCGTACATCTTCAGGCGCGTCTCGGGCGACACGTACTTGTGGGCCAGCTTCATGTACTTATCCAGGCCCTCATCACTCTTTTCATAGGTCCAGTTCGACTCGTTGCTGGTACTGGTCGAATTGAGCTCTTCATTCGTCGGCGCGCCGAACATTTGAGTGATCTGTCCTTTTGTCGTCTTGCCCGGAATGATCGTTTGCTTGAGGTAAGAGACGTCGTATTTTTGGGCACCCTGATTCAAGGCGCCCATCAAGTTACCCAAGTCGCCGGTGTTTGCACAACCGTTCAATACGCCCGCCAGCATGCACAGCGTCATTCCATTTCTAAGTGTTTTTCCATATTTGAAGGACATGATGACTTACCTTGAGTTGATGTCAGGACCATTCCATTTCAACCGTGCAACGGTGAAGTTGACCCAGCATTGCGCCGCCTATCGATTTATTAAATCCATAGGCTTCGCATGTCATGACGTTTCAATAGGTACAGTGATACTGCACGGCGCATGGCATGTTGGCTTTCTTTATATTTGGCTGTTCGAACAGCCTTTTTATGGAGCGTCCACAGCTTAGGGGGAGCGTACTGGGCGAAGCTATAGTACAAGTGTGCTATGGCCCCGGAGATGGGCCGGCACGGAGGGTGATGCTCAATTAATATTCGCCGCCGTTATACATTCAATTGTCTTGTTTTCCCGGCCATCCACCATTGCTTGGGAAGTTGGAAAACTGCGCCGCAGCCGCCGCGCGCGTAGGCACACCCAGGGATTTGAGCAGGCTTGAGACATGGATGCGCACCGTGAACGGGGAGATACCCAGGTCCCGGGCTATCTCCTTGTTGGTCTTGCCGGCGGCGATCAAGCCAAGCACTTGCCGTTGGCGCGCGGTCAGTTGGGAAAGTGCATCGTCCAGGATCGCGTTTTCGGCTTGATACTTCACCACCACTTCGCCTTCGCGTATTGCCATGATGGCGTCGGCAATTGCGGCGGGGTCGATATTCTTGCCGATGAATCCGTCGGCACCCAGCGCTATCACCTGGGAAATAACATCGACATCATCCACCATTGAAACCACAATGATCGAGGTGCGTTTGAACTCACCGCGCAACTGGCCGATGACTTGCAACGATTTGATCCCGGGAAAGCGCAAGTCGAGTATCAGGGAGTCCACTTCCGCTCCGGAGCGTGCCAGCGCCAATACTTCGTCCAGATTTCCAGCCTGTTCTATGGATGCTGTCGGTATGAGTCGTTCAATGGTTCTCAGCATACCCTCGCGAAACAAAGGGTGGTCATCTGCCACAATTACTCTGCACGTCATGCTTCAGATCCTTCTGATCTTCCAGTTCACGAATCGTAACCTAAACTGCCCCCTTGGGTTTCAAGTTTGAAACAACCTTTCATGTTGGAATAATCCAGTGACCATGACGGAAAAGAATAGCGAGCTTGATCAGGCTACCTTGAGATTGACGGTCGGGGCCTGTGCAGCGCTCTACATCATTGTGGTGGCCTTTCTGGCCAGCGACTTCGAAACCTATGTACCGATCCTGTGGTACATGACCTTTTTCTTCGGCACCGCTATCCCTCTGCGCATGGCGGTCAAGCGCTGGCCCGGGCACTTCTTCCTGCGTCGTCTTTTTGCCATGACACTGGATTATGCCAGTCTTGCCTTTGCCTTGATCGTGGGTGGGGAGGGTACGCTACCGGTGTACGCTGCATTGCTCTGGGTCACGTTGGGCAATGGCATGCGCTTCGGCTCGCGCTACCTGGCGCTGGCAACCGTTATCGCGTTGTCGACCCTGGTGGTGATTTTCCTGCTCACGCCGTTCTGGCGTGGTCAACCCTATCTGTTCCTGACGCTGATCGTCACCACCATCGTGGTGCCCGCCTACGCGCATATCCTGCTGACCCGAACCCGCATCGCTTCGGAAGAGGCGATTGCCGCGAACCAGGAGAAGTCCCGCTTCCTGGCCCAGGCCAGCCATGACTTGCGCCAACCGATTCACTCGATCGGCTTGTTCACCGCCTGCCTGCGCGATGCCCGGTTGGGCCAGGAAGAGTTGCGACTGGTGGACAACATCGACCGTTCGTTGCACATCGTCTCGCAACTGTTTCGCTCGATCCTCGATATCTACACCCTCGATAACGGGCAGCTTGAACCGCAGGCCGAACCCGTACACCTGGGCACACTGCTTCAAGATGTGGTCAAGCAGAACACCGAAGCGGCCCGCTGGGCCGGCGTCGAGTTGCGCCTGCGGCCTTGCCGGCATTGGGTCAATGTCAACGCCGGCCTGTTGGCGACCATGGTGCAGAACCTGGTCTCCAACACACTCAAATATGCCTCCGGCCAACCGGTGTTGATCGGCGTGCGTCCGAAAGGCAGTGGCCTGGCCATCGTCATCTATGACAAGGGCCGGGGCATTGCCGCCGAACACCTGCCCGAGGTGTTCAAGGAGTTCTATCGGGTGCGTCACGTTCGTGACAAGGACGTCGAGGGGCTGGGCCTGGGGTTGTCCATCGTCAAGCGAATCAGCCACCTGATCAATCTGGACATTCAACTGGACTCCCGGCTCGGCAGGGGCACTCGCGCCATGATCCAGGGGCTGGAAACGGTCGCGCCAAGGGCGATGGTGGACAGGCCGGTGTCCACGCACAGCCGTTTGCAAGGCTTGCGGGTGTGCCTGGTAGAGGATGACGCCAACGTGCTGATGGCGACATCCGCGCTATTGGAGAGGTGGGGGTGCGAAGTGGAAACCCACAGCGACGGAGTGGGCGTGACCAGTGACTGCGACATCATCATTGCCGACTTCGACCTGGGCACGAAGGTCTCTGGTTCCGAATGCATCGCCGCGATTCGCGAACAACGGGGCTGGGAAGTCCCCGCCATGATCATGACCGGCCATGAAATCGAGAGAATCCGCCATGCGCTGCACCACATGAACATTTCGATCCTGGCCAAGCCCGTGCGACCGCCAGAGTTGCGGGCGACCTTGCTCGAGCTGACCAAGAACTTTTCCAGCATCAGGACGTGATCGCCGTCCGGGCCATTGCTCGTTCTTCCACCATTCCATTTTATGAAACGGTGGATTGCAGTTTGTGCGTATTCCTGCGCCGTCGCTTTGGGCAGAAGATGACTCCAGCCACTTGCACAGCCGTGCAAACGAAGGCGGAGAATCCCCAACCGTAGCGCACTGGCGCAGGCGTTCATGCTGCGAGCGCGAGGAGTAGCTGATGGACGTAGCCTTGCAAGCAAAAACCTCGCCCTGGCACGAAGGAGAGCTGGCCTTGCAGCGCTCCGTCGGGGCAGTCGACATGATGGCCAGTGTCGGTCAACGGCAACTGGCGCGTACCTGGATGCCGGACCAGCATCGGGAGTTCTACGCCCAACTGCCTTTCGTGGTGCTGGGGGCGGTGGATCGGCAAGGCGACGTCTGGGCGACCCTGCGCTCGGGACAACCGGGCTTCATGAGCTCACCCGATCCGCAGACCCTGCACATCCAACTCGAACCTGAGCCGAACGACCCGGCCCAGGAGGGCTTGGGCGAGGGCGATGCCATCGGGATGCTGGGGATCGAGTTGCACACCCGCAGACGCAACCGCATGAACGGTGTCGTACGTCGCCAGCTCGACCCGGGGCTCGAGATTTCAGTGAGCCAGGCGTATGGCAACTGCCCTCGCTACATCAACTTGCGCCAGTACCACTTCGTCGATGCGCAGGCCGTTGCGCCGCGTCAACTGACCGTGTCCGACCCGCTGGTGCGGCGCCTGGTGACGGCGGCCGATTCGTTCTATATCGCCACCTACGTGGTACGCGATGGCGAGCGGCAGGTCGATGCTTCCCACCGTGGTGGCAAGCCAGGGTTTGTGCGCATGGATGAAGATGGATCGCTGACCATCCCGGACTTTTCCGGCAACCTGTTTTTCAACACGCTGGGCAACATCCTGCTCAATCCACGGGCAGGGCTGGTGTTCGTCGATTTTCGGACGGGCGATCTGCTGCAAATGAGCGGCTCGGCGCAAGTCCTGCTGGACGACCCCGAGACCAGCGCGTTCCAGGGCGCCGAGCGGCTGCTGCGCTTTATCCCGCAACGCATCGTGTATCGCCCAGCAGCCATTGCGCTGCGCTGGAAGGACCAGGACGAAGGCGACTCGCCCAATTCAATGATGACAGGCAGTTGGGAGCAGGCCGCCGAGCGCTTGCAGGCCGAGGCGCTGCGTAGCCGCTGGCGGGCGTTGCGTGTTGCGCGGGTGGTGGATGAAAGCCACAACATTCGCTCGTTCTACTTGCAGGCGAGCGATGGCTTGGGTTTGCCCCGGTTTGAAGCCGGGCAACATTTGCCGGTGAGGATCTTGTTGGAGGGACAGAGCGCTCCATCGATCCGGACCTACAGCGTATCCAGTGCGCCGTCGGATGATTTCCTGCGTATCAGCGTCAAGCGCGATGGCTCGGTGTCGTCCCACCTGCATGATCAGGTGCAGGCGCTGCACGAGATTGAGGCGCGGGCGCCTCAGGGCCATTTCACCGTCCAGGCCACCGAGCGGCGTCCGTTGGTCTTGCTGGCAGCGGGGGTAGGCATCACGCCGCTGTTGTCGATGTTGCGCGAGGTGGTGTACCAGGGCCTACGCATCAGCCGCATGCGCCCGGTCTGGCTGGTGCAAAGCGCTCGTTCGGTGGCCGATCTGGCTTTCCGTGACGAGATCGACGAACTGGCCGCCCGTGCCGGCGACAAGCTACAGGTTCTGCGCCTGGTCAGCCAGCCACCCACTGATGGAGGGAGCGCTGAGGGCTATGACCTGGCCGGCAGGATCGATGTGGAACTGCTCAAGAAGCTACTGCCGCTCAACGACTACGACTTCTATTTGTGCGGGCCGGGCAGCTTTACCCAGGCGTTGTACGACGGGCTGCGCAAACTGCGCATCCCTGACGATCGCATCCACGCGGAAACCTTCGGGCCCTCGACGCTCGTGCGAGATCTCGAAGTGAGCATGCCGGCGCCAGAGCAAGTGCCGGCCGCCAATGAAGCGGTGAAGGTCTTGTTCGCCAGTTCCGGCAAGGAGGCACGTTGGGAGCCGGGCAGTGGGACGCTGCTGGAGCTGGCCGAAGCGCGCGGCCTTAACCCGGAATTCAGTTGCCGCGGCGGTTCCTGCGGCACCTGCAAAACCCGCTTGAGCCGCGGCCAGGTGCATTACCTGAGCCAGCCGGCCGAACCGGTCGGCGAAGGTGAAGTGCTGATCTGTTGCGCCGTACCGGCCCAGGGGAGCGAGCCGTTGGTGCTGGAGGTCTAGTGGCCTGTGTGGCTGATTCGTGTACGCGAATTAACCGTACAGGCCACTAGGCTGACCGCCCGACTGTTTCACTGGATGAAATGCTGGATTGTAGAAGCTGGTTATTCCGCTGTCCGGGACAGGAGCAGAGGATAGCGCCATCGACGCGATCACCGCTTCGAGCCCAAAACAACATGGAGTACGTCATGTCTGAGAAAGCGATCAAACTTTATCGCCACCCGCTGTCGGGGCACGCCCATCGTGTCGAGCTGATGCTCTCGCTGCTTGGCTTGCCAACCGAGTTGATATTCGTGGACTTGATGAAAGGTGAGCACAAGACTCCGGAGTTTCTCGCCATCAACAGCTTTGGCCAGGTGCCGGTGATTGACGATAACGGCACCGTCCTGGCCGACTCGAACGCGATCCTGGTCTACCTTGCGACCAAGTATGGCAAGGGGCAATGGCTGCCCAGTGATTCGCTTGCCCAGGCGCGGGTGCAGCGCTGGCTGTCGGTGGCGGCGGGCCAGATCAACCAGGGGCCGGCCAACGCCCGGTTGATCACCGTGTTCGGCGCCGGCTATGACGCCGAAGACGCCATCAAGCGCTCCCATGCCCTGTTGAAGGTGATGGAGACGGAGTTGGGCCAAAGCCGGTTCCTGGCCGGTGAGCAACCAACCATCGCTGATGTGGCCGCGTACACTTACGTGTCCCATGCGCCGGAAGGCAACGTCGCGCTGACCGACTACCCGAATGTCCGGGCCTGGCTGGGCAGCATCGAAGCCTTGCCGAATTTCGTCGGCATGCAACGTACCGCCAAGGGCTTGCAGCAAGCCTGATTCAAACCGCGGGTGCTTGTCGGGGGGCATCTTCCGGCAAGTCCATTCAAGCCACGTGCCCTCAAGACTGGACCACCCATGGATCGCTTTCAGGAAATGCAGGTTTTCATGGCGGTGGCCGAGGAGGAAGGGTTCGCCGCTGCTGCCCGCCGACTGCGTATCTCCCCGCCAAGCGTGACGCGCGCCATTGCGGCGATGGAGGAGCGGATCGGCACCCAGCTGTTGTCGCGCACCACCCGCAAGGTGTACTTGACCGAAGCGGGGCAACGCTACCTGGAAGATTGCCGACGGATCCTGAGTGAGCTCGATGAAGCCGAGGAGGCTGCTGCCGGCAGTTATTCGATCCCCTGCGGGTATCTGACGGTCACCGCTCCGGTGCTGTTTGGCGAGCTGTACATCGCGCCTTTGCTGACGGATTACCTGGATCAATTTCCCTCGGTACACCTCAACGCCTTGTTGGTCGACCGCGTGGTGAACATCGCCGACGAAGGCATCGACGTGGCGATCCGCATCGGTCATTTGCAGGAAAACAATCAGCACGCCATCAAGGTTGGTGAAGTGCGCCAGGTGATTTGTGGCGCCCCGGCCTATTTCCAGCGACACGGACGGCCAACGCATCCTGGTGAGTTGAGCAAGGCCAACATCGTGATGTCTTCGGCCAGTCATTTGCTGAGCCACTGGCAGTTCATGGACGAGGCCAGTTCACTGAGCTTGCGCTTTGATCCACGCCTGGTGGTGACCGCGAATCAGGCGGCGATCAATATTGCCTGCCAGGGTTGGGGCGTCACCCGGGTCTTGTCCTATCAAGTAGCCCGGCAGGTCGCCGATGGGGAACTTGAGGTGGTGCTCAAGGCGTTCGAGCCGCCAGCGTTGCCGATTCACGTGGTGTATCAGAAGAGCAATCGAGTGCCGGCCAAGGTGCGCACGTTCGTCGACTTTCTCGCTGATCGGTTGGGGGACGACGTCACGCTCAAGCCTGTCGTAAAAGGCCTCGCCTGATGGCTCGCCACCATGAAATGCTGATGTTCCATGCACTGTCGCAGTGCCCCAGTCTCGCTTCGGCAGCCCAGCGCCTCAACGTTTCCGGACCGACCGTGATGCGTGCCATCGCTCGGTTGGAGGCGCGACTGGGTGTGCAGTTACTGTTGCGCAGCACGCGCGGGGTCGTGCTGACTGAGGCCGGGATCGGCTTCATGGCCGACTGTTCACGGATCCTCAGGGCGATTGACGAGGCCGAGGCATCGGCCAAGGGCTGGCATGTCCAGGCCCAAGGCAACCTGACGATCCTGTTGCCCTTGCTGTTCAGCCGCTATGTCATGGCCCCGGTGCTGGCCGGCTACATGGATCAGTACCCCGAGATCAGGATATTCGCCCACTACCACGATCGTTTTCCGAACATGCATGAGGAAGGGCTGGATGTGGCGGTGCTGGTGGGGCATTTGCCCAACTGCTCATTGATCGCACGACCGGTCGGCAGCGTTCGTTCACTCGTCTGCGCCAGTCCTGGCTACCTGGCGCTTCATGGTGAACCGGTTGTGCCGCAGGATCTGCACAATCATCGACTGATCGCCACGCAGGCCAACCAGGATTGGGTCCAGTGGCCTTTTCATCAGCCGGCCAGCGGCCTCAAGGCACGCACGCGGCTCAGCTGCGCCACGCTACAGACGGCCATCGATGCGGCGGCTCATGGGGCTGGGTTGATGCGCTGCTTGAACTATCCACTGCACGACTATCTGAACAGCGGACGCTTGCGCCGGGTCTTGCAACCTTATGAGCCGCCATCGATACCGGTTCATGTGGTCTACCGCGAAAGAAGCAAGGCGCCGATGCGCGTGCGCAGCTTCGTGGACTACATCGTCGAGCGCCTGCGCGAGCACCCGGCCCTGCGAGCGGATGTTTCTTGAGTATCAGCTCGCGCTTGGGCTCAGGATCCCGCGGCGCACGCGTCCTGGCGCCTCGCCGAAGACTTCCTTGAATTTCTTGCTGAACGCGGCCTGGGATTGGTAGCCGACCTGTACGGCGATATCGCTTAGTCCCAAGTGTGAATGGCTGAGCAGGCTGAAGGCCAACTCCATGCGTACTTGCGTCAACAGCACCCACGGCGAGACGCCGGCCACCTTGACGAATGCGCGCATGAAATTGGCCCGGGACATGCTCGCGATGTCCGCCAGGCCTTGGATGGTCCATGCGTGCGCAGGGTCTGCCAACATGGCCTGCCAGGACCGGCCCAGACGTTTATCGCCGAGCAGGGCCAGCGAGCCGCTGTCCTGTCCCTGGCTGGCCAGATGCGCACGCAGAATCAGGGTGAACAGTGCCTGTGACAGGGCATCGAGCAAGAAGCGCGCGCCGACCTTATCCCCATCCGCTTCTGCGCGCATGACCTCCACCAGCGCCGGCAACGGCCCATTGGCTGGTAATGCGCCGCTGGGAATCACCAGGTATTCGGGCAAGACACCGAACAGCAACGAAGCCCGGTTGAAGTGAAAGCCCCCACAAAGCATGTCCAGCTCCGCGCTGGCGCCGCCAATGCGATGAATCGGCAAGGTGCCCCCGGTCATGACCCGGGGTGAGGTCGGCGTTACCGTTTTGCCAGGGCTGTGCATGACGTGAGGGGCACCGCGCGGCAACAGCAGGATGTCGCCGGCGCGCATGGGCAAGCGCTGCCCATCGGCAAACTCGACGCGGCATTCACCGGCCAGCACGATGTGATAGGGGGCTGTGCCCAGGGCTTGCTGCCCGTGATCCAGGGCCCAGTCGCCCTGGAACTGACAGCGCAGGTCCAGGCTGCCGCGCACGTTGGCCAGGCTGATGAGTTTATCGATCGCATTCATTTGAGCGTTTCGCCAAAAAACCTGAGCGCATTGAGCAAACCCGAGTGGCGCCAGGGTGAAAAACTGAGGGCGTCAAAACAGTACACCCAACCCACTCAGGAGTTAATGCCATGTTCAATAACTGGTCCGAATTGTTGCCCACCATTCAGAAAGCCTTTGGCGCGCTGGGCCGCAGCAACCCGAAAATGGTCAAGGCCTATATGGCGCTAGGGGAAGCCGCCAGCGAAAACAATGTACTCGATGCCAAGACTCGCGAACTGATCTCGATCGCCATCGCCGTCACCACTCGCTGCGACGGCTGCATCGCCGCCCACACGGACGCGGCGATCAAGGCCGGCGCGAGTCGCGAGGAGGTCGCAGCGGCCCTGGCAACTGCGATTTCGTTGAATGCGGGCGCGGCCTACATCTACTCGCTGCGGTCGCTTGAAGCGTATGACACGCTGCAAAAGCCGGCGTGATTCATAGCCGATCCCAAGCCCCGGTTGCCTCAACGACACCGCAATGCTGTTCATTGAAGAAAAATGATGGACCTGTGGCGAGGGAGCTTGCTCCCGCTCGGCTGCGAAGCAGTCGTAAACCGGCGGGTGCGGTGTGTCTGATGCTCCGCATTTGGCAGGTTTTGGGGCCGCTTCGCGGCCCAGCGGGAGCAAGCTCCCTCGCCACGGCTTTGTCGACTGCCTTAAGTGAACAGCATTGCAACGGCACCGGGGCTTTTTTTGGCTGCCCGAGGCGATTGTTTCAGATGGCGCAATCAAGTCATCCGACTCCTGGGCATTCTCTAAAAACTGTTCGCCAGTGAAACTGATCCCAGAAGCGAACGACCGTTTCGGGTCGTCGCAGCGTTCTCCCTTCTCCAGGAGATTTCCCATGATCGACGTCACCTGCACCGGCAACCCTTGGTCGGACACCTCTGTCGCGATTCATCAAGAATACGAAGGCGGATTCCTGTTGCCCCAGTTGATGGGCGCCCTGGCCAGCGAGTCCTCAGCACCGGTTTCTAACGTCCTGTGCCAGCCGCGTACGAACGGCGCCATGCTGGTGAAGGCGAGCGCTTTTGTGATGCGGGTGCTGAGGCTGACGTCGACCCGCTAAACGCAACGCTGAGCCCGTGGCGGATGTGGACGCGACATGTCCCCTATACAATGCATCGCAATTACCCAAGCTCCAGGTGGTGGTTCCGATGTTGCTACGTCACTTGCGCTATCTGTTGGCGGTCGCTGACCATGGTGGTTTCACGCGTGCCGCCGAGGTGCTGCACGTGTCGCAGCCGACCCTGTCACAACAGATCCGGCAGTTGGAAGACACCCTCGGGGTGAGTCTGTTCGACCGCACGTCTCGCACGGTCAGGCCCACGGATGCCGGGGCGGCCTATATCGAATGCGCCCGGCGGGTGCTGGTGGAGCTGGCCGCCGGCAAGCGCGCGCTGCACGACGTCAAGGACCTGTCCCGCGGTAGCTTGAGGCTGGCCATGACCCCGACGTTCATGGCTTACCTGGTCGGGCCGCTGGTGCGTGACTACCGCGCGCGATACCCGAATATCCATCTGCAAATCTTCGAATTGTCGATGGTTGATATCGAGGAGGGCTTGGCGAATGACACGTTAGACATCGCCATCGCATTCGATCAGGTCAGGAGCGCCGATATCGAATCGATCCCGGCGTTCACCGAAACCCTGGGGCTGATGGTGGGGCGCAATCACCCGTTGTATGACTGCCAGGCCGCGCTGACGGCTGAGCAGGTCGGGCAACTGGAGTTCGCCTTGTTGAGCCCGGACTTTGCCACCCGTACGTGCATCGACGACTACTTCGTCCAGGCTCGGATCACGCCCAAGGTGAGCATTGAGGTCAATTCGGTCAGCACGTTGCTGGAAGTGATCGGGCATTCGGCCGTCGCCACCATTCTTCCGGAACCCATCGCCACCCAGGAGCGCGCGCTGCGCAAGCTGGCGCTGCAGGACGCGGCGCCCCGGCGTGGAGCTTCGTTGTTGCGGCGCAAGAACAACTATCACAGCGCGGCGTCTGTGGCTTTCTTGGAGACACTGTTGCACGGGGTGGATGGCTTTGGGGCCGCTGCGCAGCCCAGCGGGAGCAAGCTCCCTCGCCACCGTGATCGAGGTGGGCAACGGCCCTAGACCAGGCAGCACCCTCAAGCGGCAGTCGCCGTCCGGGCCGGTACGGCACACGCCTGGGGGTTGTCCGCCAAGGACCTGAAGCTGCGATTGTCGGTGTCCAGGGCGTCGATGGAGCCGGTCTCGATGTCATAGACCCAGCCGTGCAGGTTGAGCAAGCCTTTCTCCTGGGCCAGCCGCACGCTCGGGTGCGTCTGGATGTTCGCCAATTGGGCGATGACGTTTTCACGCACCATCGAACTGGCTTTCGCCGCGTCATCGACGTGAGACCGTGATTCATTGATGACCCGTGCCGACTCGGCGTGTTGCAGCCAACCGCTGACCGCCGGCAAGTGATTCATGCAGGCGCATTTGGCGACGGCGGTCATGGCGCCGCAATCGGAATGACCACAGATCACGATATCCCTCACGCCCAGCACCGCGACGGCATATTCCACCGTCGCTGAAACGCCGCCTGGGTGCGGGCTATAGGACGGCACGATGTTGCCGGCATTACGGATCACGAACAGTTCGCCGGGTTCCTGCTGGGTCAGCAGCTCCGGCACAACGCGGCTGTCGGAACAGGTGATGAACAACGTGCCCGGGTGTTGCGTGGTGGCCAGGTGTTTGAACAGGTCCGTGCGTTGTGGAAAGACCTCTTGCTGGAACTTCAGGAAACCTTCGATCAGCGCTTTCATGCTGCTTGCCTCCAATGAATAGGGTGTTATCAGTTTGTGCAGCCGTTGCCGATCAGGCTGTATTCAAGAACGTTGGTTTCACCTTGGGAATCGCGATAGGTCATTTGCACTGGCGTCGGACCGCAGACATCGGCGGGGGTGGTGATATTCAACACCTGGGCGATGTCCAGATGCATGCCGTAGGCATAGGAAACGACCTCCGCAGGTGCGGTGGATGGTTGGGCATGGGCCGACAGCGAGGCGGTCAGCGACAGGGTCAGAAACAGGAATTTTTTCATGAGTCATGCTCCACGCAAGAATGAGTAGTGAGTTCAAATCAGCAATAAGTTGTTTGCAGCGAAGCCCCAGGTTCGCCTGGGGCCAGCGGGACGATCAGAACGGACGCAGGGGCAGGAACTTGCCGTCCAGCGTGATCACCGCACGCGAGCCGCCTTCAGGGTCTTCGACTTTCTTGATGTCGAGCTTGAAGTTGATCGCGCTGATGATGCCGTCGCCGAACTGCTCATGAACCAGGGCCTTGAGGGTGGTGCCGTAGATCTGGATCATTTCGTAGAAGCGATAGATCGTCGGATCGGTCGGCACGCCAGCGAGGCTGCCGCGCAGGGGAATGATCTGCAGACGGGCGACCGAGTCAGCGGTCAGGTCGAGCTTCTCGCCAATCACCTTGGCCGCGTGTTCCGGCAATGGATGCTGGCCGAGCAGGGCGGCGGTGACGTAGGCAAGGCTCAGGCCGGTGCCATCGGCCAAGTCCTGCCAGGACAGGTGCTGGCGTGCCTTGGCATCCAGCACTTCGGTGGTCAGGGCCCGGCTGATGTCGTTGTAGGCGTGGGACTGTTGCATGGCGTAGCTCCTATCGGTTTGGATCGGGTTGATGTCGCTTGGTTGAAGCCATCATCTGCCGCTTTAGCTATAGCGTCCAAGACCGATATGCAATGCAATGTATTGGTGTTTCCTATGGGTTGGGGCCCATGTTGTCGAGGGATAAATCCTGTAATTGTTGACCTGTACTAATCTGTTGGCAGGCACGGTAGAAGTAGTCATTTAACTAGCCAGCAGAGATATCACGAATGACGAATCATGAAACCGATGTAGGCAGAGCCAATGAGGCCGACCTGGACGGGATCCTGGAGCTTCAGGCCGCGAATCAGATGGCCCGCGGCGGCTCGCTTTCTGCGAGCCTGCCAAGGGCCCGTGTGGCAGCGATGATGCAGGAAATGCCTCTGATTGTTGCGCGTCGAGAGGATCGTATCACCGGCTTCCTGATGACTACTACGCGGGCGATGAATGCCGACCTGCCGATCGTACAAGCGATGTTCGCCGCTTATCATGGAGCGCCGGATGCCTATGTCTATGGCCCGATTTGCGTGGGCGAGGCGGAGCGTGGCAAGGGTTTGGCCCAGCGAATGTTCGCGGAGCTCCGGCGACTCGAGCGGGGGCGTGAAGGTATTCTTTTCATACGCAAGGACAATGAACCCTCGCTCCGTGCGCATTTGAAAATGGGTATGAAAGAAGTTGCTTCCTTTCCATTCAATGGGTTCGATTTTGCCGTTTACTCGTACATCGGTTAGACACGGAAAGCACCGATAGTCGATCACCTGAGCGGCAGAAAGAGCGCGGTAATGCCTTGATCGCTTCGCCGTTAGGCACGATGGGTTGGTCCCCGCACATAAATCCAGGCGATAGTGTTCCGATGGCGTGGTGCGCGGGTCGGCGTGAAAGACTTGTATCACATCTTGGCCGGCGACTTGATCAGCCGGCCAGTTCCCAGGAAATAAAACACACCACCGGCAACAATGAACAGGGCGAGCATGTAGAAGATGTAGTGAGGTGGCTGCGTTGCCAATACGACGCCACACAGCACCGGCCCGGAGGCGGCGCCGAGGTTGCCGAGATTCTGCGCAGCGTAGTACATGCCGCGCAGGTGGTCGGGCGCGATGTTGTCGATGAACATGTATTCAGTGGGGAAGACGATGATCTCTCCGACCGTGAACACCGCCATGGCGATCACCCAGAGCAGGAGGGTATCGGCCACGGCGAAGCCGGCCAAGCCGAGGATGAACAGACTCAGCCCCGCTGCCAGCCACAGGTTCAGATGCCGGTGGGAAATCTTTCGGCCAATGACGTATTGCAGGCTGATCACCATCAGCGCGTTGGTCGTCACAAGGGCGCTGATGATGCGGTAGGTGGACTGCGCTGTTGTAGTGACCACCAGGTACTGGGAGAGATAGGCCGTGAACTGGCCGAAGACCACCGCGCTGAGCAGGCCGCCGAGGGTGAAGCACACTAAGCGGTAATCGCGCAGCAGAAGCTTGCCCACGGCCAGGAAGGGAACGGGTTTAGCGCTTTCGCGAGCCAGCTCGCTCCTACAGTGGCTCGCATCGACGACCGCCAGGTCCCTGTCGCCCCAGACAAAATAAACCAGGCAGAACCCGGCACCCAGCATGCAGGACAATAGAAATGGCAAGCTGATGTCCAGATCGGCTATTCCCGCCCCGAGAAATGGCCCAACGGCATAGCCGATGTTGGTCAGGGTGTATTTGATCGAGAACGCTTCGCTGCGCTCGGCCACCGCGAGCAAGCTGCCGAATCCCGCCTTGACCGCGATATCGATGACGGCATAGGCCAGGTTGATCAGCACCAGGCAGCTGTAGAACAGCCAGAGATCGCGAGCCAGAAACGTTCCGAGAAACCCCGCCGTGAATAATCCGCTGAACACCAGAATGAGTCGGTAGCCGGACACGTTGTCCACCAGGAATCCACCGTAGAGGCTCAACAGGGAACCGATGATCAATGTGCTGCCGATCACCAGGCCGATGTCGGCAACGTTCAATCCAAAGTTGCCCGACAGGTAGATGACCAGGTAGGGCAGTGTGATTGCCCGGGACAGCGTCAGGATGAGTGACGCCGAGAGCAGCAGATTGACTGACGCGGGGTAGTTTTTAAGGGTGGCGAGCATCCTTGCCTCATACGACCGGAGATGTTTATAGGGAGCAGCGTCGTCGCGCGGACGGACACACGGCAGCCAAGCTTACTGAGGAAGCCAGTTCTGATTTATGATGCTTTTTCTCCAGTTAATTGAATTCAGTTCATGAATAAGGATGTCCATGTTTTCCTCGGAGCGATTGAAGGGGATCGATGTATTTGTCTGTGTCGCCGAGTCCGGCAGCTTCAAGGCTGCCGCTGAGCGGATGAGCCTGACCAGTTCTGCGATCAGCAAAAGCGTTGCTCGCCTGGAGAGCCGACTTGGGGTTCGACTGTTCGAACGTACGACTCGACGTGTTTCGCTGACGGATGCAGGACGCGCCTTTCTTCGTACCTGCACAGGCGTGCTCGCCGACCTGGAAGAGGCTGAGTGGTCGCTGCACGCTGAAAACACCGAGCCACGTGGCAGGGTTCGGATCGACCTTCCGGGCGCCTTCGGCCGATCCCAGGTGCTGCCTATCGTCTTGCGATGCCTGCAGGACTTCCCGCAACTGGTGCCACACCTTTCCTTCTCCGACGGTTTTATCGATCCTGTGCAGGAAGGCGTGGACATCGTGATCCGTTTGGGAGGCGCGGACATTTGGCCGGCCACGTGGGGGCATCGCCACCTTGGCAGCGAATGGCATATTTTCTGTGCGTCCCCTGCGTATCTGGCCAGGCATGGCACGCCCCTGATCGACCTCGATCTGGAACATCACCAGTGCATCGCCTACGGTTGGCCGGATGGAAACGTCAGCCCCTGGAATTTTGCCGGGCATCGGGGCGAAACGCTCACGAAACAGGTCTCGCCAACGCTGGTGGTGGGCGATGGCGAGGGCCTGGTGATTGCGGTATTGGCGGGTTACGGTATTGCCCAATTACCGTCCTGGTTGGTCCAGCGGCAACTGGATGAGGGGACGTTGGTTGAAGTGCTGCCGCAGTGGGCAACCGATGGAATGGCGATCAATCTTGCCTGGCAGAAAAACCGTGGGACGCTTCCCAAGGTCGCGGCTTTATTGGACGTGCTGACGGCCAGTTTGGCTCAGACGGCAGCAGGGCGGGCGCAACGACTCTAGAAGTTCTGCCTGTGGTGCCACGACTAAGTCGACACCGAATCATGGCAACAGACACAAAGCTTGTTGCCATCGAGATCTCGAAAGTAGGCGCCGTAATAGTCGGGGTGGTAGTGGGGTCTCAAGCCAGGTTCTCCCTCACACGTCCCGCCCAGTGCCAGCGCTGTCGCGTAGCTGTTCCTCACGGCTTCCCGGTTGGGCGCAAGCAGAGCCACCATTTGTCCGTTGCCGGGTTCGTGCATCTTGTCGTCAAAGGGTTTTCCAATCACGAAAATGGGACGAGGTGAATGCTCGGCAATCCAGCCCGCCCAGCCTTTGTGGGCGTCGCTAAATTTCAATGTCAGGCCCAGCCCGGTCATGATTTTTGAATAGAACACGAAGGCGCGATCAAAATCGCCGATACCTAGAAACACGTGCGAGATCATAATGGCTACCGTTTTGCCTGTGGGCGTGAGGGTTGTTTGAAATTCCAGCCTACGCTGCCACAGGCATCATCCCGCTGCCAAGTCCGGGCGGTTAGCGCTTCGGCTCAGACGCCGGACGCCTGGCCTGCCGGGCTTCGGTGCCGACGACCAGCCAGATGCCAATCCCGGACACCGCCATCCCCGCCACCATCTGCCATGAAAGCGGTTCGTCGAACATGACCCAGGCCCAGAGCATCGTAAAGGGCGGGCTGAGGTACAGGACGCTGGCGACCCGGGTGGCGGTCGCGCGGCGCAGACACAGCCAGTAGAGCCCATAGCCGCCCATCGTCGACAGGCCCGCAGTCCACAAGACGCTCAGTGCAAAGCCGGTGCTGGGTATCGGGGCGAGGCTGCCATGGGCGGCTTCGACCAGGGCGAAGGCCAGGCCCGAAACGCAGCATTGCAGCCACAGGTTAGGCAACAGGCCCAGTGATTGCGCGCAGGGTAGGTATTTCTGCCACAGAGTCGCGACGGCGAGCGAGAGCATGCCAAGCAGCGGCAGGCCATAGGCCCACCAGGGCGCGTTGCCCCACGCCAGCGCGCCTTGGGTCACCAGCATGACGCCGAGCAGGCCGATAAGTAGGCCGGCCCAGACCTGCCAGGCCAGTCGTTGCTTGAGTACGCTCGCAGCCAACAGCGCCAGGCCCATCGGCAGCAGATCAGCGACTAGCGCGGCCAGGCCCGCCGGCACACCCAGCGCAATGCCTTGGGTGATACCGGCCAGGTAGCCCGCCATCGCCAGCAGGCCGATGCCGGCATTTTTCAACAGCACGACGGGCGAGGTTCGGCGCAGCGCTCTGGCGACGAAGGGCAACAGGACGAGTGTGACCACGACGCAACGCCAGAACACCACCAGCAATGCTGGCGCATAATCAATGGAAAAACGCGCGCCAACGAAGCCGGAGCTCCACGTCAGCAGCAACGCGGCTTCGAGCAGTGGCAATGGAATCAGCCAGTGCCAGTCGGGCTTGGGCAGTGAAGGGCAGCTCATCGATTTAGTCGGGTTCATGACCACAGGCTACGAAACCGACGTAATCTAATAAATCAAAATGTAATGCATCAGTACTTCACGAAGATTGAATCATGACGGCCATACTCGATATCGACTTGATCCGTACCTTTCATGCGGTGGCGCGAATCGGCAAATTCAGTGCGGCGGCAGAACAACTGCACAAAAGCCCGGCGGCGGTCAGCGTGCATATTCAGCGCCTGGAGGCGGTCGCTGGCGGGCGTTTGCTCAACCGGGACAATCAATCGGTATCCCTCACCGCGTTGGGCAAGCGTCTGCTCGTGGCGACGACGGAACTGCTGAGCACCCATGACCGGGTGCTGGCCGATCTGCACGGAGCCCGGCTGGCGGGACGCATTACGTTGGGGGTGCCGGATGAATACGCCGAGCATGTCATCCGCGACATCCTCCCGGCCTTCGCCGCCGCATGGCCCAACGTGGTGCTGGAACTCAAGACCGCGCCAAGCTACGCGTTACGTGACCTGGTGCAGCGCGGCCAGCTCCAGGCAGCGGTTGTTGTGCAGCCGAAGGGGCAGGCCAGTGCTGGAGGGCAAGTGCTGGTTTCCACCACGCCGGTCTGGGTTGGCCCGGTCCACACGACGATGGCCCCGATGGCGCCACTGCCGTTGGCGGTGCATGCGGCGCAATGCCCTTATCGGCAAGCGATGATGGAGGCCCTCAGGCAAAGCGGCCGCAGGACCCGAGTCGTTCTGGAAAGCCCCTCCAACCAGGCCGTCAAGGCGTGTGTGGAAGCGGGGTTGGCGGTCAGCCTGATAGACCGTGCGCGCGTGACAGATGCCATGCAGATCCTCGAAGGCCTTCCGGTCATCAAGGAGCACGAGGTGGTGTTCATGCGAGCCCAGGCGTCACACGGCGATGAGGCGGTGAACCTGCTTTCCCGTGCGATGCAACAGTATTTCCGGCTGTAGAAGCGGTCTAGGGACTGCTGCGCAGCCCCAAGACAAGACCGAGCCTACTAAACGATCAAGCCGACAGCGGCGGCGTCCGCGGCGGGATCAGGCGTTTTGAACCGATCGATTCGAACGCCGAAGCCAGTCGCAATAACGTCGAATCGTCATAGGCGCGGCCAGCGAATGTCAGCCCGACGGGCATGCCGATATCCGCCATGATACCCATCGGCACGGTGACCGTAGGCACGCCCAGATGGCGGATGGCAAGGTTGCCGTTGGCGACCCAGACCCCATTGCTCCAGGCGATATCGGCAGATGCCGGGTTGACGTCCGCATCCGCCGGCCCGACGTCGGCGACGGTCGGGAAGATCACCGCGTCCAGGCCCAGCCGCTCCATCCAGTCCTCCAGATCGATTCGACGTGTCTGTTCAAGCCCACGCAGGCCGTCGGGCAGGGTCGGGATCTGGTCCCACGGCGTGATGCCCCGCTGGGCCATCTTCACGTACTCATCCATGCCGGCCGCCAGATCATCCTCCCGGTTGGGCAGGGTGCCCGGGTCGTGGGGGAAGATCTTCGGTCCGTCGACGTCGGCCAGGCGATTCAACTTCGGATCGCCGTTGGCCCGCAGGAAGTCATCGAATGCCCAGGCCGACAGGTCCCACAATTCATGGTGCAGGAACTCTTTGGAAACCAGGCCGCGGGTGAATACCGTAGGTGCGCCAGGACGATCGCCCTCGCAGTTGGACACCAGGGGGAAATCCACCTCGACCACTTCGGCGCCACAGGCCTCAAGCGCCTTGCGCGCTTGCTCCCAGAGCTCGATCACCGAGGCGCGGGTGATGATTCGCTGCCCCGTCGGGCCGCCGATGCCGGGGGCTTGGGCCGTGCCCGCCTCAGGGTCGGCGTTGATGTACATCCGAGGAACGCCGAACCGAACGCCTGCCAGCGCACTTGGGTTGCTGGCAAGGCTCGGATACGAGGCCGGACGAACTGAATCAACGCTCGGAATCGGCACCCAGGGTTGCAGGCGCCACAGGTCGCCACGGGTGTCCGGGTCCTCGGCGACCACCACGTCCAGCACTTCGAGCAGGTCGGCCATAGTCCTGGCAAAGGGCACGACGACGTCCATCGTCGGCGTCAACGGCCAGTTGCCACGCACCGAGATCACCCCGCGCGACGGCGTATACGCGCACAAGCCATTGTTCGACGCTGGACCGCGCCCGCTCGACCAGGTTTCTTCGGCAAGGCCGAACGCCGCGAAACTGGCGGCGGTTGCCGTGCCCGCACCGTTCGAGGAGCCGGAGGCAAACGGCGCGGTGAGGTAGTCGCCGTTGTACGGGCTCTCGGCACGGCCATACACCCCGCGCTGCATGCCGCCGTTGGCCATGGGCGGCATGTTGGTCTTGCCCAGGCAGATCGCCCCGGCGGCGCGAAGCCGTTCGATGGTGAACGCATCGCGATAAGCAACCAGGTCCTTGAACGCCGGGCTGCCGGAAGCGGCAGTGAGCCCCTTGACCAGGTAACTGTCCTTGGCCGTATAGGGAATGCCGTCAAGCGGCCCCAGGGTCTGGCCGCTGGCCCGACGGGCATCGCAGGCCTGGGCCTCTTTCAATGCATCGGGGTTGCGCACCACCACCGCGTTGAGGGCTGTGGGCGTGTCGGGGCCGTCGTAGGCATCAATCCTGGCGAGGTAGGCCTGGACAAGCGCCACCGCGGTCGTCTGGCCCGACTCCAGCGCAGCGCGCAATTGGCCAATGGAGGCTTCGGTGATTTCGATCATGCTGTTAGCGCCGCGGCAGAGGGATTGCGGGGTGTTCGGTTCCATTGAAGCTGCTCCTGAGACTTCAGGTCATCTCAAAGTGGATATTTATCGGACTTGCGCACTGTACTACGGAATAGCGATCAGGGGCAGTCGGGTTTTGACCGCACTGTCTCTCGAACGAGCGAAAATTTGCCACCTTCAGACTTCGTTAAGAAACGGCCTCGATACTTTCTCCCAATAGCCCGAGGGAGAACGTTGACCCATGCCCGATTTCGACTGGAACATCCACCTGCCGCTGGCCTTCGGTGATGCCGGCCCGCCGGTTCGGCACTTGCACCGGGCCTTGCCGGGACAAGCCCGGCGAGCTGAGTTCGAGGCGTTCATCCAGCAGCGTTTTCGCCAGGTCCACGGTGCCGATATTCGTCACTTCATGCCGGAGCTGTTCGGGCTCGACGATGTCCATGGCACGCTCTGCGCAGCCGCTGGCGTGCGCCGGGCCGCCCAGGGGCCGCTGTTCCTCGAACATTATCTGGACAGTCCCATCGAGCCTTTGATCAGTGCCGCCGCCGATCGAATGGTGGACCGCGCTGGCATCGTCGAGGTTGGCAACCTGGCCGCCAGCGACACGGGCAGCGCCCGGCTGAGCATCATAGCGATCACTTATCTGTTGGCCATGGGCGGCCTGGAGTGGGTTGCGTTCACTGGCAACATCGGCCTGGTCAACAGCTTCCATCGCCTGGGCCTCAAGCCTGTGACGCTGTGCCCGGCAGACCCGCAGCGCCTCGGCGAAGACCGTCATCTCTGGGGCCGCTACTACGAGAGCCAGCCGTGGGTTCACGTTGGAAACATCCGCGCCGGTTTCATTCATCTGCGCAATACCGGCGTGTTCAATCGCCTGGGACTGCCGACGGACCTCGGAGAAACCAGCCATGTCGCCTGAAATGGAACGCTTCAAGCGCACTCTGCGTGGTCATGCCGAGCGCAGGGGCCATGCCGTGGCACTGTGGGGCGACGGCTCGCAGCTCGACTACGCGACACTTTATTCCGAAGTGGTGTACCGCCAGCAACGCTTGCGCGATGAACACATCAGTGTTGTCGCCCTGGCTCTGGATAACGGCATCGAAGCGATGCTCTGGGACCTTGCCGCCCTGTTCGAAGGGCTGACCTGCGTCATCCTGCCCGGGTTTTTCAGCCAGGCTCAACGTCGGCACTGCCTGGAGCAGAGCCAGGCCGAGCGAGTGATTGCCGAGCCCGCATTCGAAGCGCAACTGCAAGCTGCCGGATACCAGCACCGTGGCGAGTTCTGGCGACGGCACTTCGACGGACCGAGCCGTCTGCCGGCAGGCACCGCCAAGCTGACGTTCACCTCTGGCACCACCGGCACGCCGAAGGGCGTCTGCCTGAGCGCCGACAGCCTGTTGCGGGTGGCCCGCGAACTGGAGCAGGCCAGCCAACCGGTCGAGGCCAGGCATCACCTGGCGTTACTGCCCCTGGCGATTTTGCTGGAAAACCTTGGCTGCTACGCGGCGTTGTATGCCGGCGCCATGCTGAGCCTGCCCAGCCAGAAAACCCTCGGCATCCAGGGCGCCAGTGGGGTCGACCCGACCCGGCTGCTGGGATGCCTGGCCGAGCGTCGGGCGCAGAGCCTGATCCTGGTTCCGCAGCTGCTGCTGATGTTGGTCATGGCTGCCGAACAAAAGATGTTCAACCCGCACATCGTGCGATTCGCCGCCGTTGGCGGGGCACGGGTGTCCCACGATTTGTTGCAGCGGGCCCAGCGTGTTGGCCTGCCGGTGTTTGAAGGCTACGGGCTGTCGGAATGCGCCTCGGTGGTCTGCCTCAATCGGCCACAGGCTCATCGCGCCGGCAGTGTCGGCCAGCCGCTGCCCCATGTGGAGATCCGCTTGGCCGATGATGGCGAAGTCCTGATCAAGGGTTCGATGCTGCTCGGTTACCTGGGTGAGCCACCGCATGCCAGCGAGTGGTGGCCCAGCGGCGACCTGGGTGAGTTCGACGAAGACGGTTTCCTTTACCTGCGCGGTCGCAAGAAGCACCAATTCGTCACCAGTTTCGGTCGCAACGTGAACCCCGAATGGGTTGAAGCCGAACTCACCCAGGGCGGTGACATTGCCCAGGCCTTTGTCTATGGCGAAGCCATGCCGCACAACCATGCACTGCTCTGGCCCGCCCGGGCCGACTGCACGGATCAAACGCTGGAGCTGGCCGTGGCCAAGGCCAACGACACGCTGCCCGACTACGCGCGGGTCCATCGCTGGACGCGCCTGGACCAACCCTTCAGCGCTGCCAACGGCATGCTCACCGCCAATGGCCGGCCACGCCGGGAGGCCATCGTCGAGCATTACCGCGCGCAGCTCACTTCATCTGTCTTGTCCGAGGAATCCCCACATGAGTTTTTTTGACACGTTGCAAGAAGCCACCCAGCAAGAGCGCCAGGCGCTGTTCAATCTGCCGATCATCCGCGACGCCCTCGACGGCCAGGTCAGCCTCGCCAGTTACCGGGGTTTCCTGATCCAGGCGTATTACCACGTGCGCCACACCGTACCGCTGATGATGGCTTGCGGGGCGCGCCTGCCAGCGCATTTGGAATGGCTGCGCAAGGCCGTGTGTGAATACATCGACGAAGAGTACGGCCACGAGCAATGGGTGCTGGATGACATTGCTGTGTGCGGTGGCGATAAGGAAGCGGTGCGCAACGGTCAGCCGTCGTTGCCCATTGAGCTGATGGTCAGTTACCTCTACGACTTGATCGCCCGAGGCAACCCGGTGGGCCTGTTCGGCATGGTCAATGTGCTGGAAGGCACCAGTATCGCTCTGGCGACCCACGCCGCCGACAGCATCCGGCAGCGCCTGGAGTTGCCACCCACGGCGTTCAGCTACCTCAGCTCCCATGGTTCGCTCGACATCGAGCATATGCAGACCTATCGCGGCTTGATGAACCGACTGGAGGATCCGGCGGACCAGGCTGCGGTAATCCGTGCTTCCAAGGTGGTGTACCGGTTGTACACCGACATGTTCCGCGGCCTGCCGCGTGACGGGGAGCATGAACTTGCGCTTGTGTGATGCGCGTGTCGTGCTCACCGGCGCCAGCGGCGGAATCGGCCAGGCCATCGCCGCCGCCTTGTGCGCCAGTGGTGCGCGGGTGCTGGCCGTGGCCAGGCATCACGAAGCCTTGCAGCCGTTGCTGGAGCGTTATCCGCAGCACTTGAGCTGGGTCGAAGCCGACCTGACCTTCCTCGTCGACCGGCGCAAAGTACTGGTCGCCGCCGAGGCTCTGGGCGGTATCAACCTGCTGATCAATGCCGCCGGCGTGAACCACTTCGCCATGCTCGAACAACTCGACGACAGCGAGATCAACGCCATGCTGGCGCTGAACATCAGCGCGCCGATTTGCCTGACCAAACTGCTCTTGCCACTGCTCAAGCAGGCTGACAGTGCGATGGTGGTCAACGTTGGCTCGACCTATGGATCAATCGGCTACCCGGGCTATGCCAGCTACTGCGCCAGCAAGTTTGCCTTGCGCGGTTTTTCCGAAGCCTTGCGCCGGGAGTTGGCCGATACCCGTGTCGGGGTGCTCTACGTAGCGCCCCGGGCCACCCGTACCTCGATGAACAGCCCGGCGGCCGATGCGCTCAACCAAGCCCTCAAGGCCAACGTCGACGACCCGAAAACCGTGGCTGCGGCGGTGATCCACGCGATTATCGGCGACCGACGCGAGTTGTATCTGGGCTGGCCCGAACGCTTTTTTGTCGGCCTCAACAGCCTGCTGCCCAACCTGGTGGACCGTGGCCTGCGCAAGCAATTGCCATTGGTGCGCCGTCTCAGTCACAAACCCGAAAACGAGCATCTCAAGCCATGAAAAAAATCCTCGCTTGCCTGTTGATCGGCACCCTGAGCCAAAGCGTCTGGGCGTTGGAGGCGGCCGACCAGCAACGTCTCAGCGACATCCAGCAGAGTTGGGCCCATATTCAATATGAAGTGCCCGAAGGCCAACGTGCCGATGCGTTCGAAAAACTCGCCGTCCAGGCCTCGGCGTTCAAGCAGGAGCGCCAATCGGTGGCCGAAGCGTGGATCTGGTCTGGCATCGTCAACAGCAGTTGGGCCGGCGCCAAGGGTGGGATCGGTGCACTGGGCAAGGTCAAGGATGCCAAGGGCGACCTGGAAAAAGCCCTGACCCTGGACCCCAAGGCCCTGCAAGGCTCGGCCTATACCAGCCTCGGCGCACTCTACGACCGGGTGCCGGGCTGGCCCCTGGGTTTCGGCGACTCGGACAAGGCCGGGCAATTGCTCCAGCAGGCGTTGCAACTCAACCCGAACGGCATCGACAGCCTGTACTTTTGGGGCGATCACCTCTACCGTCAGAAGCGCTATAGCGAAGCCAAGGCAGCGTTGCAAAAAGCCTTGCAGGCAGCACCGCGGCCGGGTCGGGAAACGGCTGATGCCGGGCGTCGCAAGGAGATCGACGCTTTACTGGTGGATGTGAACAAGCAACTGAACTGACAGGAGCGGATGTGCGTTTATTACTGATCGAGGATGACGTGGCCCTGGGCGAGGGCATCCATCAGGCCCTGAGTCGCGAAGGTTATACCGTCGACTGGGTGCAGGACGGCAGCAGCGCCTTGCATTCGTTGCTCAGTGAAGCGTTCGACCTGGCGGTGCTCGACCTGGGCCTGCCACGCATGGACGGCCTGCAAGTGTTGCGGCGCTTGCGTGACAGTGGCTCCAACCTGCCGGTGCTGATCCTCACTGCCCGCGATGCCACCGAGGATCGTATCGCCGGGTTGGACGCCGGGGCCGACGATTATCTGGTCAAGCCCTTCGATCTGGCGGAACTCAAGGCCCGGCTACGGGCCTTGTTGCGCCGCAGCGCCGGTCGCGCCCAAGCGTTGATCGAACATGCCGGCATCAGCCTGAACCCAGGTACCCAGCAAGTCAGTTACCAAGGCAAGCCGGTGGCCCTGACGCCCAAGGAGTATCAGTTGCTCCATGAGCTGCTCTCGCCGCCGGGTCGCGTCATGACTCGCGATCATCTGATGCAACTGCTCTACGGCTGGAGCGAGGAGGCCGAGAGCAACACGCTGGAAGTGCACATCCATCACCTGCGCAAGAAATTCTCCACCGACCTGATCCGCACCATTCGCGGGGTCGGATACCTGGTGGAGGAGCGTCGATGAGTTCGATCCGGCGTCGCACCCTCACGTTGATTCTTGGCCTGCTGTTCCTTGGTTTGTTGATCATCACCGTATTCAACCTGCATGACAGCAACCACGAAATCGCCGAGGTCTACGATGCCCAGTTGGCGCAGAATGCCCGGCTATTGCAGGGCGTGATGCGCATGCCGATGGCGAGCAAGGAGCACGCCGAACTGTATCAGGCGTTCAATTCGGCATTGGGGCAGGCAGCGCCCAAAGTCGACGGTCATCCCTATGAAAGCAAGATCGCTTTCCAGGTCTGGAACTCACAAGGTTCGGTGTTGGTGCATACGTCCAGCGCACCGTCGTTCACCTCACCGCCGAGCGCGCCAGGCTTCAGTGAGGTCGTGGACCAGAAAAACCGTAAGTGGCGGGCGTTCGTCCTCGACGACGCGCAATACGGCTTGAAGATCTGGGTGGGCGAGCGCGACGACGTGCGTGCCGACCTGGTCGACCGCATTGTTCGTCACACCGTCGTACCCAACTTGATCGGCAGTGTGGTGCTTGCGGCCGTGATCTGGCTGGCCATCGGCTGGGGGCTCAAACCCCTGGTCGATATGGCGGCGAAGTTGCGGGCCAGGCATCCCGGCTCACTGGAACCCCTGCAAATGATGCCGCTCCCTACGGAGCTTGAGCCCATGCAGGCGGCCCTCAACCGCGTCTTGGCGCAGATCCAGGAGGTGATGGGCCGTGAGCGGCGTTTCATTGCCGACGCCGCCCATGAAATGCGTACGCCGTTGGCCGTGCTGCGGGTGCATGCACAGAACCTGATGGAGGCGGGGAGCGAGCAAAGCCGTCGCGAGTCCCTGGAACACCTGATCGCTGGCGTCGATCGCACCACGCGTTTGGTCAATCAGCTGCTCACCATGGCGCGACTCGAACCGCAGGCAGGTGTGCCGACGCCTGCGGTCATCGACCTGGCCGCCACGGTTCGTGCGAGCCTGGTTCAGCTGACGCCCTGGTTGTTGAGCAAGGGGCTCGAGCCGGTGCTGGATGTCAGCGATGACATCGGCCCGGTTCGAATCGACCCGGTGGCCATCGACATCGCCTTGAACAACCTTGTGACCAATGCGGCCAATTTTTCGCCGGCCAACGGCACGATCACCGTACGCCTGGCCAGGAAGGGCGATCACTACGAGCTGTCAGTCGAAGACCAGGGGCCGGGTATCGACGAGGCCGAGCGTGAGCGGCTCTTCGAGCGGTTCTACAGCCGCGGCAATGACCAAGGGGCGGGGTTGGGGCTGACGATCGTACGCACCATCGCGGATCGTCTGGGAGGGCACATACGCCTGGAGAATCGCACCGAGGGTGGGCTGTGCGCGACCTTGGAAATAGGGCGCTTCTAAGCGATTTTCCGCTGCCATGACAGGTGGCCGGTCCCGTGCGTTGCTTCAAGCAGGCGCATCGGCCATGGATTGCCGGGCGAGAAAGTCGACTATCTCGCCAACCGTGCTGCGTGCCGTGCGTGTAACGCCGATCAGGGTGGCGGAAGCCGACCCCGTCCACTCGCCGTAGCCGACCAGCCACAGCCTGGGCTCTCGTATCGAGCGGGTGCCCTCGACCTCCACACGGCCGTCGTTGTTGAGCACCCCCAGCGCATCCAGATGCTGTAGGGCGGGCCTGAATCCGGTGCACCAGATCACCACGTCCACGGCTGATTCGCGGCCGTCGGCCCAGATCACGCCGTTGCGGGTAAAGCGCTCGAAAGGCCTGACGGCCTGAAGGACGTTGCGTTCACGGGCCTCGACCACCGGCGGCACCATGACGATGTCACCCAACCCTCCCACGGGTTGGTCGATGACGCGACCTTCCTGCTGGGCCTTCCAGCGCTCGGTGGCGCGCTCGAACAACACGCGCCCATCGACCTTGTCAGGAAGGAACAGTGGTTCGATGGGGGTGACCCAAGTGGTCTCGGCGATTTTCGATACCTCGGCCAGAATCTGTGCCCCTGAATTGCCGCCGCCCACCACCAGGACTTTCTTGCCGGCGAACGGGGCCGCCTCGACATAGTCCGCCGAATGCAGTTGCTGGCCGGCGAACAAGGCCGCATCAAGATAGCGAGGGATGTAGGGGTTGCTCCAGGTGCCCGTTGCGCTGACCACGACCCGGGCATCCCAGTGCTTGTCCGTGGCATATACGCGCAAGCCCGTTTCGGTGGGTTCCACACGGGTGACCTGTACCGGTCGCACCACGGGGAATCCATAGCGCTGTTCATACTGCGTGAGGTAGTCGACCACATGGTCTCGCGACGGATAGCCATCCTGTGAGGGGGGCATCATCCAGCCGGGGATCGAACTCCAGGTCGCCGGGGAAAAGAGTCGCAGCGAGTTCCAGCCATGCCGCCAGGCACCACCGGGTCCCTCCTGGGCATCGAGGATGACGAACGACAGAGGCGTGCGCCGCAGGAAATAGGCCACCGCCAAGGCTGCTTGGCCCCCGCCGATGATGACTACGTCAAATGTCTCGGGCTGTGAGCAGGGCATGGCGGCGAATCCTTTGGTTGAGGGAGCCCGTTGCAAGGCTCCAAGAGGGGCTTGCAACGTCAATGGCCACTCCAGGAGAAAGGCCGTTGTACGCTTCAGCAACGTTTGCAGGTCTTGATGCCCAATAACGAATAGAGCGGACAGAAGCGAAAGATACCCGTGGCCAGTGGCACCAGGCCAATCCAGCCCCAGGCGCCGATCGAGCCCGTCAGGGCCAGAATTATAAGGACAAGCCCCACGGCAATACGTGCGCCCCGGTCAATGGTTCCAATGTTGGCTTTCATGACAATCTCCCGATCAATTGATCGCGCCGGGTTTCCAGCACGGTGAACAGCAACATGCCCGCCAACATGGCCAGCATGAACACAATGGCCTGCCAGTGTCCGGTCAGCAGGATGGCCACGGCGGGGCCAGGACAGATGCCGGCAATGCCCCAGCCGATGCCGAACACCAGGCTGCCACCGATCAGGCGTGGGTCCAGTTCTCGCTTGACCGGCAACTGCATGGGGCTGCCCAGCAGCGAATGAGTCTGTTGGCGTGCCCAAGCCAGGGGGACGATGGCGGTGCCAATCGCTCCGATCATCACCAGCGCCAGGGACGGATCCCAGGTGCCGGCCAGGTCCAGGAAACCCAACACCTTTTTCGGGTTGGCCATGCCCGCCAGGAGCAGCCCGAAACCAAAGAGCAGGCCGGCGATGAATGCCGTCAGTTTGCGCATGTTCAAACCCCCATCACGTGACGCAGGACAAATACCGTGGCGAAACCGCTGAGCATGAAACACGCGGTGGCGACTATCGAGCGCGGTGACAGGCGCGATAGGCCGCACACGCCATGGCCACTGGTGCAGCCCGAACCGTAACGAGTGCCGACACCCACCAACAGGCCCGCGACAGTGAGGCCGAACCAGCCGTTCTGGAACTCGATCGGCGGCAAGGTGGCAAACACGCCCCATACCAGCGGCGCGACGAGCAGGCCCAGGAGAAACAGGGCCTTTTCGCCCACCCCTTCGCTGCGTCGCTGCAGCAGGCTGCCGATCAGCCCGCTGATGCCGGCGATCCGGCCGTTGGCGACCACGAACAGGCCGGCCGCCAGGCCAATCAGCATGCCGCCGGCCAGGGATGACCACGGCGTGAAGTTGAGCCAGTCGAGATTCATCAGCGTTCTCCGATGCACAATCGTTGATATTCCACTAGGCGATTCAACCCAGGGCTTTTACCAGCAGCGCGACCGCTACCAGCGTGGACACCAGGGCGAAGCCTCTTTGCAGATGGGGTTCCGGCAACCTCGCGGCGACCAGGCGCCCGCCGAGCATGCCGACGATGGCCCCCATGGAAAAGGGTAGCGCTATTGGCCATTGCAGGTGCCCCATCGCCGAACTCGCCAGCACCCCCGACATGGAGACCAAAGCGATGACGGTCAGCGATGTGGCGAGCACCGACTGCGTGGTCAAATTGGTGTACCGCTGGAGCGCCGGAACCATGACGAAACCACCGCCCACGCCGAGCAGTCCGGAAAGCACCCCGGCGACCATGCCCGACGCTGTGAGCGCCCATGCGCAAGGGCCGGTCCAGTTCAGCTTGCCGCGGTTTTCGTCCAGGACACAGGGTGGCGGTTTACGCGCGGCGGATGCCTTTGCCCCGGCACGAGCGGGCAGTGATTTTTGCAAGGCCCGAAACGCCACGTACATCAGCAACAAGGCAAACAGGATCGTCAACGGACGGTTGGGCGTGCGCTGCGCCAGCCAAAGGCCCAGCGGCGAGCAGATGACCCCCGCACTGGCCGTCAACAGCGCCGCCTTGTAGCGTACGATGCCATTGCGCAGGCCCATCACGGCGCCCAGGGTGGCAGCCAGGCCCACCGCCAGCAAACCAATGGGCCCGGCTTCGGCCATGCTCAAGCCCACGCCAAAAACCAGGAACGGGACGGCGAGTATGCCGCCACCGGCTCCGGTCAGCGCCAGGATCACGCCCACCGCAAAGCCCAGTACCAGGACTGCAATCATCTCGGTCTCCTGGAGCAGAGGTTCGATTTCATAGGTCCGCCAGTTCAGGTTTCGCCAGCCACTCACGGCCCTTGAGCATGGCTTTCCAATACAGCGGCGGAAGAATTCGCTCTTTAAGTAGCCAGGCGAGTCTCGAAGGCCGAGTGCCGTCGATCAGCCAGGACGGGAAGCTGGGGGCAAGCTTGCCGCCGTAGGTGAATTCAGCGAGCACGACCTTGCCTCGTTCCACGGTCAGCGGGCAAGAACCGTAGCCGTTGTAATGGGCGCTGCCCTTGGCCTTGCCCATGGCCGCCAGCACATTATGGGCGACCACGGGCGCCTGCTTGCGCGCCGCCGCTGCGGTTTTTGCGTTGCTGGTATTGGTGGCATCGCCCAGTGCGTGAATATTCGCCCAGGTTTTATGCCGCAAGCTGTCGGGATCGACATCGATCCAGCCCGCCCCATCAGCCAGAGGGCTTACGCGGATAAAATCCGGCGCGACCTGAGGGGGAACCACATGCAGCAGATCGAAGTCGTGCGTCACCCGGTGAGTACTGCCATCGGCCTTGACGCAGCTGAAGGTCGCCGTTTGTGCCGGTCCATCGACAGAGGTCAGCGTACTGCCGAAATTCAGGTCGATCTCATAGGCGCGGACGTACTCCATCAAGGCCGGCACGTAGTCGGGAACACCGAACAGGACAGCCCCGGCGCTGCAGAAGTCGATCTCGATATCGCCCAGTACGCCTTGGCGTTTCCAGTGGTCGGCGCACAGGTACATCGCTTTTTGAGGGGCCCCGGCGCATTTGATCGGCATGGGGGGCTGCGTGAAAATGGCCCGGCCGCTGCGCAGTTGCTGCACCTGTTCCCAGGTGTAGGGGGCCAGGTGGTACAGATAGTTCGAGGTGACGCCGTTGCGCCCCAGTGTCTGCGGTAAGCCTTCAATGGCATGCCAGTCCAGTTTCAGGCCCGGGCATACGATCAACTGCTCGTAGCGGACCACGCGGCACCCATCGAGAATAATGGCGTCGTTCTCAGGTTCGAAAGCCGCGACAGCCGCTTTGATCCAATGCACGCCCCGGGGAATGGTCGCACCCATCGTATGGGCGGTTTGTTGTGCCTCGAACACGCCACCGCCGACGAGGGTCCAGCCGGGCTGGTAATAATGCACATCCGCAGGATCGATGATGGCAATGTCCAGGCCTGGCTCGCGGGCCAACAGGCTCGAGGCTGTGGCGATGCCCGCCGCGCCGCCGCCGACAATCACCACGGCATGTCTGGCCTCGGCCACGCCAACAGGCGTGCGTCCCTCGTTGGCAATTCTGCGAATGACGCCTTTCATGTCGAAACCGGCTTTCCTGGCGGCTTCGACAATCTGTGGCAAGGGCTGCTGGCCGGCCTGGGACAGTGCCCACATCGTCGTCGAACGCATGCCGGAGCGGCAGTACGCCAACACTGGCTTGGGCAAGGACTCGAGCAATTTGCCGAAGGCAACGCCTTGCTCATCGGTCACCTTGCCGGACTCTGCGGCAAGGTAGTGCGCCTCGATGCCCATCGCTTGTGCCGCGCGCTGGATGTCGGCAAACAAAGGTTGATCGCTGCCTTCACCATCAGGGCGGTTGCAGATGATGGCGCGAAAGCCGCTGGTTTTGATCTCACTCATTTGGTCGGGTTGAATCTGCCCCGAGATCGAGAGGCCGGACGCAAGGTGGCGGATGTCCATGACTGTCTCCGTGATGACGGTTTTTCTTATGAGAGGGGGCCGGTCTTCAGAGCCGATTGAGTGGGATTTTCAGGTAGCACGTGCCGTTCGATTCCGGCTCCGGGAAATGCCCGGCCCGCATGTTGACCTGGACCGATGGCAGGATGAGCGTCGGCATGTCCAGCGAGGCATCGCGCTGGGTGCGCATTGCCACGAATGCTTCTTCGCTGACGCCGTTTCGGACATGGACATTGTCGGCGCGTTGCTCGGCGACGGTACTGGAAAACTGCACCTCGCGGCCACCGGGTTGGTAATCGTGACAGGTGTAGAGCAGGGTGTTGGCCGGCAGGCTCAAGACCTTGTTGATGGACCGGAACAACGTATGCGCGTTGCCACCGGGGAAGTCACACCGTGCGGTGCCGTAGTCGGGCATGAACAAGGTGTCGCCAACGAATGCAGCCGTTTCCTGGCCGTCGCTGATGACATACGTCATGCAGGCGGGGGTGTGGCCCGGCGTGTGAAGCGCATGGCATTGCAGCGTTCCAATAGTGAACGACTCGTCATTGACGAACAGGTGGTCGAACTGGCTGCCATCGCGGGGCATCTCCCCACCGGTGTTGAACAGCGTGCCAAAGACTTCTTGTACAGTCGCAATCTGGCTGCCGATCCCTATCGTGCCGCCGAGCTTTTCCTTCAGGTACGGGGCGGCGGTGAGGTGGTCGGCATGGACGTGGGTTTCAAGAATCCATTGGACCTTCGCCTCCAGCTCGATCACCCTGGCCATCAGCTTGTCGGCCGAAGTGGTTGTGGTACGGCCGGATTTGGGATCGAAATCCAGGACGCTGTCGATCAAGGCGCACTGGCGCGTCGTTTTGTCCAGCACCAGATAGCTGACAGTGTGGGTCTCCGGATCGAAAAATCCTTCGACGTACGGTTTTACGGTCATGAACGGTCTCCTTTGGGCTCTCATCGAACCGCTTGAAGAACAGACAGAGCAATAATGCTGCCAGGTGGATGCTGGGTCGTTTTAAAAGGCTAACCTAATGATTTTATTGATTTAACTTCATGAGTCCGCGAGGGTGCGGGCCGATGCCCAGACAAATTAACTGCCATTGGCAGTGTTTGTTGGCATAGTGGCAGTGCCACCTGTGCTGGATGAATTCACTGGAGCCGCGATGACACACCGCCTGCCGCCCACCCAAGACCCGCTTCCACGTGCAGACCAGGTGCAGTCCCTGGTCTCGTTTCTGGAGCATGAGCCCCAGCCGATGATCGTCCTCGATCCTGATTACAACATCCTGGCGGCGAACACGGCTTACCTGCGTCAGTTCGGCAGCGCCGACAAGCCGTTCATTGGCCATAAGTGTTATCGGGTTTCCCACCACTACGATGTGCCTTGTGACCAGGCCGGCGAGAACTGCCCGATGAAAAAGGCCAGGGAGATGCGCAGTCCGGATCGGGTCTTGCACATTCATCACACACCGCGCGGGCCGGAACACGTCGATGTGGAACTGCGCCCGATCCTCAATGAGCACGGCGTCATCACTGCTTATGTGGAGCGCCTTACCCAGGTGCGGAGCGCCTCGGCACGGCCCAGTAATGAGGGGCTGGTGGGCAGTTCACCGGCCTTTAATCAGGCGCTGTTGGAACTGCAGCGGGTAGCGCCCTCGATGTTACCGGTGCTGTTGCTGGGAGAGTCCGGCACAGGCAAGGAGCTGTTTGCCCGCGCCGTCCATGAAACCAGTGAGCGGGCCGCGGGGCCTTTTGTCGTGGTGGATTGCTCCGGCTTGACCGAAACGTTGTTCGAGAGCGAGCTGTTCGGCCACGAAAAGGGGGCATTTACCGGAGCGACCACGCGCAAGGTGGGCCTGGTGGAGACGGCCCAGGGCGGTACGCTGTTTCTCGATGAGATAGGCGACGTTCCCCTGGCCATGCAGGTGAAATTGTTGCGACTGATCGAGTCTGGAACCTATCGCCGTGTTGGCAGTGTAGAAACCCAGCACGCCGATTTCAGGCTGGTGGCCGCGACCCATAAGCCCTTGGAAAAGATGGTGGAGAGGGGCGAGTTCAGGCAGGACTTGTACTACCGCATCAGCGTTTTCCCTATCCATTTACCGCCCTTGCGGCATCGCCTTGAAGACATCGGCTTGCTGGTGGATTCATTCCTGCAACGTTCCGGGATCGGTAAGCGTCGGCTGACCATCGATCCCGAGGCGCTGATGCAATTGCAGCGGTTTGCCTGGCCGGGCAATATCCGCGAGCTACGCAATGTCCTGGAAAGAGCCGCACTGTTTGCCGACGACGGCGTCATTCACGCCTTGCATCTGCCCGCGCCCCCCTTGGCGTTGTCCGCCCCAGCCTTGACGCCTGCCCGCAATAGCAGGGACCTGGAACAGTTGGTGGCCACTTTCAAAGGCACCCGCAGCGAACTGGCCAGGCACCTGGGCGTGAGTGAGCGCACGTTATACAGGCGGTTGAAAGAACAAGGCCTGGCCTGAACGTCATCGAGCCTGGACTGCCAATGACTGCCAGCCCCTGGCAGTTTGGCAGGTTTTATTCTCGCCAAACCAGGCAGTGAGCTTCGGCTCTATCAATAACTAATTGTTTTATAAAGATAAAAAATATATCCAGGCGTTGGCATGCGCCGTGCTAAAGCATGTCCCATGACTATTTCCGATAAACGATTGCGTCGCCATCTGCTCACAGCCGTGCTGATCAAACTGGTCGTGCTGACGGTGCTGTGGTGGCTGTTCATCAAGGATTCGCGCGTCAGCGTCGACTCGAACACCATCAGTGACAGGTTCGGCGTACCCACCTCGGCTCAAGGGGCAAGCAAGTGATCTCAGAACAACTGGTGGATCTGTCACGGCTGCAATTCGCAGCCACAGCGCTGTACCACTTTCTATTTGTACCGCTCACCGTGGGGATGGTGTGGCTGCTGGTCATCATGGAAAGCGTCTACGTGATGACAGGCAATGTCATCTGGAAAGACATGACTCGCTTCTGGGGCAAATTGTTCGGCATCAACTTCGCCTTGGGCGTGACCACCGGCATCACCTTGGAGTTTCAGTTCGGCACTAACTGGGCCTACTACTCGCACTACGTCGGGGACATCTTCGGGGCCCCGCTGGCCATCGAGGGTCTGATGGCGTTCTTCCTTGAGTCGACCATGATCGGCTTATTCTTCTTCGGTTGGGATCGCCTGAAGAAAGAACATCATTTGCTGGTCACGTTGTTGATGGCCATCGGTACCAACCTGTCGGCGCTATGGATTCTGATCGCCAATGGTTGGATGCAGAACCCGGTGGGCTCGCAATTCAGTTACATCACCATGCGCATGGAGATGGTGGATTTCTGGGCCGTGGTCTTCAACCCGGTGGCGCAGGCCAAGTTTGTCCACACGGTGTCTGCCGGTTATGTCACCGGCTCGATGTTTGTGTTGTCGATTTCCAGTTGGTACTTGCTCAAGGGGCGTGATGTCGAGTTCGCCAAGCGCAGCTTCCGGGTGGCGGCCGCCTTCGGCCTGGCCTCTGTGCTGAGCGTCATCGTACTGGGGGATGAGTCGGGTTATACGGTGGGCGAGGCGCAGCAAACCAAGCTGGCGGCCATGGAGGCCATGTGGGAAACCAAACCCGCACCGGCGGGCCTGACGCTGGTGGCCAGCATTAATGAAGCCGAGTCCAGGAATAACTGGGAGTTCGATGTGCCGTGGGTGATGGGCTTGATCGGCACGCGCTCGGTCAGCAAGCAGATCCCAGGGATTCATGACATCAAAGCGAAAAACCGCGCGCGCATTCTGCGGGGCATTACCGCCGTCAATGCGCTTGAAGCGCTGCGCGCCGATCGCACCGATAAGGCCGCGTTCGATACCTTCGAAGCGTACAAGGCCGATCTGGGCTTTGGCCTGCTGCTTAAAAAGTACGTCGAGGATGTCAACCAGGCCACGCCGGCCATCATCGACAAGGCTGTGAACGATACCGTACCGCGAGTGACCCCGATGTTCTGGGGGTTCCGGATCATGGTCGGCCTGGGCTTTGCCATGCTCGTGCTTTTCGGGCTGGCATTCTGGAGCACCTTGAAATCCAGCGGCGCACATCATCGCGGGCTGCTGCGCTGGGCGCTCTGGATGCTGCCTGCGCCATGGCTTGCCTGCGAATTGGGCTGGTTCGTCGCCGAGTACGGCCGCCAACCCTGGACCATCTACGGTGTGTTGCCGACCCACATGAGCGTTTCCACCCTCAGCGTCGATAACCTGTATGGCTCTTTGGCTGGGTTCGTCGTTTTCTACACGGTGCTGCTGGCGGTGGAAATGTTCCTGATGGTCAAGTTCGCCCGCCAGGGCCCCGGCAGCCTCGGTACAGGTCGTTATGTCCACGACGCCAAGTTGAAGGAGCTTCACCATGCTTGATTACTTCACGCTCAAGATCATCTGGTGGGCGCTGGTCGGCGTCCTGCTCATAGGTTTCGCCATCATGGACGGCCACGACATGGGCGTCGGCTCACTGCTGCCGTTTGTCGGTCGCAATGACATGGAACGTCGCATCGTGATCAACACCGTGGGCCCGCACTGGGATGGCAATCAGGTCTGGTTCATTACAGCCGGCGGCGCTTTGTTCGCCGCATGGCCGGTGGTCTATGCCACGGCGTTCAGCGGGTTCTATTGGGCGATGATCCTGGTGCTCTGGGCGTTGTTCTTCCGCCCGGTGGGTTTCGACTACCGCAGCAAGATCCATAACCCGGTGTGGCGCAGTACCTGGGATTGGGGGCTTTTCGTGGGTGGGGCCGTGCCGCCGCTGGTGTTCGGCATCGCGTTTGGCAACTTGTTGCAGGGCGTACCGTTTCACTTCAATCAATACCTGGTGTCAACCTATACCGGCAGCTTCTGGCAATTGCTCAACCCTTTCGCGCTGCTGACCGGCCTGGTCAGCAGCGCCATGATTACGCTGCAGGGGGGCACCTACCTGGCCCATCGTACGGAGGGCAGCATCCAGTCCCGGGCGATAAAAGGCGCGGTAGGCGCTGCGATCGTACTGGTGTGTTCGTTCATCGCAGCGGGTATCTGGTTGCAATGGATCGAGGGCTATCGCATCACGTCGCTCGTCGATACCGCCGGGTTGCCTGACATTCTCGGCAAGTCGGTCGTGAGGGAGGCGGGGGCCTGGATGGCCAACTATGGTCGCTATCCTTGGCTGTGGCTGCTGCCCGCGCTTGGACTGGCCGGCGCAGCCGGTGCGGCGCTGTTGCTGATGAGGCGCCGTACCCTTTGCGCGTTCGTTGCGTCATCGCTTGCGGTGGTCGGTGTCATCGGTACGGCAGGGGTATCGATGTTCCCCTTTGTCATGCCGTCGTCATCGATGCCAGCGGCCAGTCTGACCGTGTGGGACAGTGTTTCCAGTCACCTGAGCCTGGCCATCATGTTCTGGGCCACGTTGTTCTTCATGCCGTTGATCGTGATCTATACCGGTTGGGCGTATCGCGTCATGCGCGGCAAGGTTACGGCCACCCAGATCAACGCCAACGAACACTCGGCGTACTAGTATCGACAGAGGAGTGAAGCAATATGTGGTATTTCGCCTGGATGCTGGGAGTCGGTTTCGCACTGCTGCTGGCGATACTCAATGCGATGTGGGGCGAGAACGAGACCGGTCGAGCCATGAGCGACCGTGACGAGGCGCAGCCATGACGCTGAATGTCGCGGGTGTCCAGCCCACGTCACGGCTGCATCGGCTGAGCCTCGTCGTTGCGGTGACGATCATGTTGGCCTGCTCGCTCTACCCGCCACTGATGACGGCGCCGGACGGGAAAGCCGACCATGTCTTGGCAACGGCCTTGTTTATCGCCATGAGCGTGGCGTTTGTCAGGGGCGTGGGGTTCATTCCCCGCAGGCCTGTCTGGCGAAGGATGTTTTCAGGTTGGACCTGCCTGGTGGCTCTTGCGCTTGCCGGTGGGTTGAAGTTGTTGCACTGAAGCCTGATGAGAAGCCCGGCGATGGCTGGACGGTGATCAAGAAAACTCACCTGCCGACGCGGCAGGTGAGTAGGGCAGTCCTGGGGGCCGGCCTAGCGAGCTGGCGGGCTCATTTGCTGTTGTTGCATCATCTGCTCCATCATCATCTGTTGCATGCCCATGTACCTGTCCATCATGTACTGGTGCTGCTTCATCTGCTCAGGCGTCATCCGGGAATAGTGGCTGCCCATTTGTTTCCAGCCCATCATCGGGCCGTTCCCCTTCATGTGGCCGCCCATCATGCCTGCCCCGCAACACCCCATCATCCCATTCATCGTCTGCATGCTTTGCCGCATCGTGGCCTGGTGATCCTGCATGAGCTTCTGGCGTTGCGCCGGATCGCTGGTGTTCTGGATCTGGGTCATCTGTTCCTGCATTTTTTTTAGGTTTTCCTGGGCCGTCGCCATCTGCTGGTCGAATTGCTCAACGCTCATTGACGGCGGGGGCGCCTTGGCGGCGTCGGTGGCTTGCTGGGCAAAGCTCAGCGTGGGGAAAAGCACCGCGGTCAGGGCGAGGGCGGCGAGTCTGGATGCGTTCATGATTCAGTTCCTTGCAGGCTGGTGGCGCGGGGAGTGGGATCGTCACGGTTGACGATCGGACTCGGTTAAACGCAGTCGAAGCTGTTTTTCAATTTCGATGATGGCGAACAGCGCAATGCCCACCGCGATGATCAGCAGTCCATCCATGAAGGGCACCGCTTGGGTCGCGAACACGGTTTGCAGCGGCGGCGCGTAGGTGATGGCGAATTGAGCGACGGTCACTACCGCGACGGTCGCCCACACAACCTTCGTACCCCGAAGGCCCTTCCAGGTCAGTGACGTGCCGTAGAGATTGCGGATAAAGAACAGGTGGAAAATTTCCATCACGACCAAGGTGTTCACTGCCAGGGTGCGGGCCAGTTCGACGGAGTAGCCTCGGTCCAGGGCATAGGTAAAGATGCCGTAGACACCGCACAGGAACAGAATGGAAACGAGCACCATATGCCAGACCAATGCGCCGCTGATCAACGGCTCCTGTCGTGAGCGCGGTGGCCTGCGCATGGTGTTGTCTTCGGTTGGTTCGAACGCCAGCGCGATACCCAGCGTGATGGCGGTAATCAGGTTGATCCACAGGATCTGTATCGCCGTGACTGGCAATGTAAGGCCAAACAGCAGCGCGACAATCAGGGTCATTGTCTCGCCCGCGTTGGTGGGTAACGTCCAGCTCAGCACTTTCTTGATGTTGTCGTAGACCGTCCGGCCTTCACGCACAGCGGCCACGATGGAGGCGAAGTTATCGTCCGCCAGTACCAGGTCCGCGGCTTCCTTGGCTGCTTCACTGCCTTTGCAACCCATGGCGATGCCGGCATCTGCGCGTTTGAGCGCTGGCGCGTCGTTGACGCCGTCGCCGGTCATGGCTACGGTCATGCCGTTGAGTTGCAGCAACGTCACCAGCCGCAGCTTATGTTCGGGGCTGGTACGCGCGAAGATGTTCACTTGCTTGAGTGATTCCCTGAGGGTGGCATCGTTCATGGCGTCCAGGTCGCTGCCGGTCAGTACCTTGTCGGGGTTGTCCAGGCCGATCTGATCACCGATGGCGCAGGCGGTGCCGGCGTGATCCCCTGTGATCATCTTCACGACAATGCCGGCCGCCTGGCATTGCTTGATCGCCTGGATCGTTTCCGGGCGGGGCGGGTCGATCATCCCGACCAGGCCAAGCAAGGTCAGTGTCCCTTGCACATCGGCAAACTCCAGGATGGCGTGTTCGGGCGGGACGGACCTGACGGCGAGCGCCAACACGCGTTGGCCCTTGCGGGCGATGGCATTGGCCTGCGCGTGCCAATAGTCGGCATCGAGCGGGGCCGTTGCCCCCGTGTTGCTGCGCTGGTGCGTGCACATGGTCAGAATCTGCTCCGGCGCACCTTTGACATAAATGGCGGCTTGCCGGTCATGGTTGTGATGCAGCGTTGCCATGAAACGGTGTTTGGCGTCGAACGGAATGGCATCGGTGCGGGCCCAAGTGCCGCGTTCCTCTTCGCCGTTGATGCCGGCCTTGGCGCAGAACACCAGCAATGCACCCTCCATGGGGTCCCCTTCGACTTTCCAGGTGTCTTCGTGCTGCCTCAAGCGTGCGTCATTGCAAAGGCTCGTCGCGCGCCCCAGTTCGGCCAGCACCGGGTGGTGGGAGGTGTCGATCAATTGATCGGCAAGGTTCATGTTGCCCGAAGGCTGGTAGCCGACACCGTCGACGGTGAAGGTCAGGTCACGGGTGACGACGGATGCCACCATCATCTCGTTACGGGTGAGGGTGCCGGTCTTGTCCGTGCAGATGACCGATACCGAGCCCAGGGTTTCGATGGCCGGCAGGCGCCGAACGATGGCGTTGCGCTGGGCCATCGCCCGCACGCCCACCGCCAGGGTGATGGTGAGTACGGCGGGCAATCCCTCGGGTATGGCTGCGACCGACATGCCCACCACGACCATGAATATCTCGGTGAAGACGTAATGCCCGACAAAGTGGCCATAAGCGAGTAGCAGACCGGCGATCAGCAAAATCAATAGCGTCAGCCAGCGGGCGAAGGCATCCATTTGCTTTATCAGGGGCGTCGTCAGCGGCTCCACTGCTGACAGCAGGTTGCTGATGCGCCCGATTTCAGTCGATGTCGCGGTGGCGACAACGACCCCTGTCGCTTGTCCGCAGGTCACCAGGGTGCCACTGAAGGCCATGCAGGCACGATCACCCAGGGCCGCTTCGATGCGCACCGGTTCGGTATTTTTTTCGGCCGGTGCGGATTCTCCGGTCAGGATGGCTTCCTGGACCTGGAGCCGGTTGGCATGCAGCAGGCGCAGATCCGCCGGGACCTTGTCGCCGGCCTCCAGCAAGACGATATCGCCGGGCACCAGTTCCTCGCCTGCGATGCCCAGGCGTTCGCCGGCACGTATCACCGTTGCCCGGGGCGCGAGCATGTTGCGGATGGCGTCCATGGCCTGTTCGGCCTTGCCTTCCTGGACATAGCCAATGATCGCATTGGCCACCACGACAGCGAGAATGACCACCGTGTCCCACAGGTGTTGCAGCGCAGCGGTGATTGCAGCGCAACCCAGCAGCACATAAATCAGGATGTTATGAAATTGCAGCAGAAATCGCCGCCACGCTGGCCGTCGGGCTGACGCCGACAACCGGTTGAAACCCGTACGCTCAAGCCGGGCCTGGACTTCGGCGATGTCCAGCCCGGCTTGCTCATCGACATCAAGGTGTTTGAGCGCCTGTTCGGCGGGCAACGTGTACCAGGCCAGGCCCTGCGAGGGCGTTGTCGGGTGCGCCGCTGGTATATTGCTCGGTCGGTTCATCAGCCGCGTTCCTGTGGATACGGAGCGGTTGTTCTACAGGCCATCGGCACAGGACTGCCTTCAGCCCATCTGCTGCGGCGCAATCACCCACAAGCTGCAGGGCATCTTGTACAGCAGGCCTTCGACGGTGCTGCCGATCAGCTTGTCCAGGCTGCCGTAGCGCACGCGCCCCATGACGATGACGTCAATGTCATGGGACGCGGCGTAGCTCGCCAGCACCTTGGCCGGGTCACCCATGATCATGCGTCGCTGGTCCGCGGCGATGCCATTGCGTTCGGCCAGTGCATCGAAGGCGGCGCCCTGGGACTCGTAGAGCTGGCGGGCCAGGGTCGAGGAGAAGAACATCGAACCGTTGCCGAAACCGTATTCAGCGGCGGTAATGGACGAAAGGTCATAGGCGTAAATGACTTCCAGCGTCGCGTCGCAGCGGGTGGCCAGCTTGTTGGCTTCGCTCAGGATCCGATCATTGAGGCCTTCGTAGCGTCCGTCCTGATGGAACGGGTCGATGGCGGCCAGGATCTTGCGCGGGCGGGCGTGGGCGACCTTGTTGACGAAGTGCAGCGGGACCTCGCATTCGCGCAGCAGATGCACGTCCAGGGGCGTGAACATCAGTCGGGAAAACCACGACTCAGGGTCCACCGACTTGATCAGCGCAGCCATCGGCGCTTCCTTGAGGTGGACCAGGATTTCCTGCAAGGGGCGCTCGACCCACGTCACTTCTGTCGTGACCTCGATGCCGAGGTTGCGCAGGGGCCTGGCCTGTTCCTCCAGCCACTGCCGATGGCGCTCGATGTAGCCCAGGCGCATCTGCTCCAGCGCCTGCTCGTTGACCAGGCCCGCCGTCGCCAGGCCTTCGAGGTAGTCAAACGCGACAATATGCAGCGCCGCGCCTTCGGCCCTGGCCAGTGCGGCGGCCCGGTCGAACGCCGGGCTGTGTTCCATCAGTGGCGAGACGACCAGCATCAATCGTGATTGCGTAGACATGACAAACCTCCCGGGCAAGGACCTGTTGGCGCCGGGCGACGTTTCGCGCGGCGTGGTGTCTGTCATCGATCATGAGCGTCATGGAGCCCGGTAACTTGATTTGCATCAAACACGCTTCAAAGCGTTGCATCGAAGGCGGCAACGGCGCGGCAATCGCGCTATGTTTGAGCATGATCAGTCGCCCCAGGGCACGAGCGCAGCCGGCTCGGACCTCTGGATTGAGTGACAACCGCAGACAGTGCCAGAGAGCCGAACCATGACTGAAAGCCTGGCCTTCGCCAATGCCGCCGCCGCGCTGGGAATCGGCCTGTTGGTGGGGCTTGAGCGCGAACGACGCAAAGGCGAGGGCGACCGGCGCGACTTCGCCGGCCTGCGTACCTTCGCCATCACGTCCGTGCTCGGCTACCTGGCGGTCCAGGCGGGCGGTCCCTTGTTGCTGGGGGGCATGACGCTCGCCCTGGGCGCATTGGTCACCGTGGCCTATTGGCGAAACCTCGACAAGGATCCGGGGATCACCAGCGAGGTGGCCTTGTTCGCAGTATTGGCACTGGGCGCGCTCTGTGCGAGCGCCCCAGGCCTGGCGACCTCGATTGGGGTGGTGATGGCCGGGCTGCTCGCCAGCCGCCAGGCGTTGCACCACTTTGCCCGCAACCAATTGACGGCCACCGAGATGCGCGATGGCCTGGTGCTGTTGATCGCCGCGCTGGTCGTGCTCCCGCTGGCACCGGATCGATTCCTCGGGCCTTATGACGCCATCAACCTGCGCAACCTGTGCACCCTCACCGTCATGCTGATGGCGGTGGGTGCGCTGGGGCATGTCGCGGTTCGAACCCTGGGGACCCGCTATGGCTACGCCCTCAGTGCGATTGCCTCGGGGTTTGCTTCTGCCACGGCGACTGTCGCGACCATGGGCGGTATCGCGGCCAAAGAGCCGATCAATCTCAAGGTGGTGAGCGCTGCGGCGATGTTATCCAATCTGGCGACGGTGACTCAAATGGGCCTGATCCTCGCGGCGGTGGACCCCGCGCTGTTGCGATGGATGTGGGGGCCGTTGGTGTGCGGGATGCTGATGGTATTGCTCTATGCCGGCGTGCTGATGTTTCCCCGGCCAAGGGCGCGGGCCGATGAAACCATCAAGCACAGCGGCGCCTTCAGCCTCAAACTGGCGATGACGATGGTCCTGGCGATGGCCGCTATCACCGTCCTCTCGTCGGCGATGCTCGATGTGTTTGGCCAGGCCGGGGTGACCGTCACCGCGATTTTCAGCGGGTTGCTCGACGCCCATGCTTCGACAGCCTCCATCGCTTCCCTGGCCAAGGGCGGGTTGTTGCCCTTCGACGGCGTCGCCGTACCGGTGCTGATGGCGCTGAGCAGCAACTCCCTGAGCAAATGCGTCGTCGCCTGGCTCAGTGGCGGGCGAAGGTTCGCCGGGTATGTGATTCCCGGCCAGGTGCTGGTCACGCTGGCGATGTGGGCAGGGCTGTTGCTCCCGAGTTTGTCAGCCTGAATGATGGCTGTTTGATGAAGATCAAGTCCTGTCTCGGGCAGGCGTTCATTCTGGAACCCTCAATCCTTTAAGTGGCTGTCGCCACGTGCCGAGGTGTTCCATGTCCCAGACTCAACGTTTATTGCTAGTGGCGCCTGACGCCATGATCCGTACGCCGGCGTTCGACCGCGCCACCGAGTTGGCCCTGGCGCTGGACCTGCCCCTGCATATCGTGGCGTTCGACTACCTGGAGTTGCTCTCGGTGGCCGGTCTGTTCGCCCCGGAACAGGTCAAGCAAGCGCGTGAGGGTTATCTGGAAACCCATCGGCATTGGCTGTGGCAACAGGCCGAACTGGCACGTCGGCACGGCGTCGAGGTGACCTGCGAGGTGGTGTGGAGCAAGGATGCCTTCCAAGCCTTGCAGCAATACGTCAAGGAGATGCCGATGGCGTTGATCATCAAGGACGCGCAGCCGGAACCGGCAATGAAGCGGGTGTTTTTCACGCCCCTGGACTGGCGCTTGCTGCGTGACTGTCCGGTGCCAGTGCATCTGGTCACGGACGCTCGTAACCCGCGGCCTCGGCGGGTCCTGGCGATTGTCGATGTGCTGCGCAGCGAGGAGCAGGACCTGGTGTTCAACGACCGGATCGTCGACGCCGCGGTCAAACTGGCGGAACAATGCAACGCCCAGGTCGAGTTGCTGCACGCCTTCGATTGGACGGCTGTCTACGCCTCGGATATGGGCATTGGTGCGCTGCCCCTGGCCACTGGGCTCTATGAAGCGTTGGGCCAGGCACAGCACGAGGTGTTCGAGTCCCTGGCCGAGCGGCACGGGGTCGCACCGCAGCAGTGCCACTTCATCGAAGGGGCGCCGCTGAACAGCATTTGCACGTTCGCTACCGATCACCAGATCGATGTCATCGTCATGGGCACCACGGCGCATCGTGGCCTGGACAAGCGCCTGGGCACCACCGCTGAGCTGCTGCTGCAACGGGCGCCCTGCAGCGTATTGGCGATCAAGCCGCAAGCGTGATTGGCGCAACGCGGCGCGAGGCCATGCCAAGGCCTCGCGCAGCGTCCGGGATCAAAGGTAGAGCCGGTGGATGACCTGCCGGGTGTCGTCGGGATCGCTGTGGGTTTCAAAACCCAGGCTATGGGCCAAGTCCCGCATCGGCGCATTGCTGGCCGCATCGACGGAGTACATCTGGCGATAGCCGTTTTTACGCGCGGTGTCGATCAGGTGCTCCATCAACAACGTCCCCAGTCCCAGGTGTTGCCAAGGGTCGGCGACCGTCACCGCACACTCGCATTCGTGTTCCTGGGTCGCGCAATAGCGGCTGACACCGATCTCGATCAACTCGCCGTTGTCATGGACCAGGGCGATGTAGGCCATGCGCGTCTTGCAGTCGACGTCCATCAAGTTATCGAGCAGCGCCGCGCCCGGCTCATTGATCTGCGCCAGGAAACGCATGTGCCGGGACTCCGGTGACAGGCGCATGATGAAGTCGTATTCGCGCTGGCGATCCTGCTCCCTGAGCGGGCGGATCAAGACATGCCGGCCGTCCTTGAGTGCCTGGATCCAGTGTTTGCCACTGATGCTGGCATACAGGGCAGCGGCGCGTTCGTTGTGGTCTTTGACAGTGAGCATGGTGCGATCCTCCCTCGGATGTGCACGTGCGGTGCGATAAAAAGCTACGCATTCGGTACTGTTCTACGCCCGCCACGGCGATCGATTCTGATCTGGATCAGTGCCTGCGTATCCGCCCGTCGATTGCCCGGCCTTTGATTCAGATCAAACCGTCCGGGGCCTTGATGGGCGCACGCTGAAGATCGCTCCGGAAAAGGCCGGTGCAAGGTTCTGGATTTCGTGTGGGCAATCCGATGGAGGTGTGCGATGGGGCAATACCAGCGTCTGCTATTGATCGTCGAACCTGATCTGCACCCCTCTGCAGCGATGCGCAGGGCCTGTGCCCTGGCCCGGGCCAGCGGCGCCGCACTGCACTTGTGCGCGTTCGTCCAACCGCCGGCGCGCACCCACTTATGGGGTGAAAAAATCGATGAAGCGAGTGTGCAGCGCTATCTGCACCGCTACCGTCGCTGGATGGTGGAGGAGGCGGCGCTGCTCAAGGAGGAAGGCCTGGATGTGACGACTCACGTGGTATGGACGCTCCATCCGTTGCTGGACATCCTGCGCTATGTCGAGCAGTTCCAGCCTGACCTGCTGATCAAGGACGTTGCCCTCGAACCTTTGCTCAAGCGCGTGTTCGCAACACCGCTGGACTGTCATCTGTTGCGCGACTGTCCGGTGCCGGTGCATCTGGTCAACCAGGCGGTGCACGGCTTGCCGCGCCGGGTCGTGGCGGCGGTGGACCCTTCGGACCCCGAGGCCTATGCCTTGAACGAGCACATCGTCCAGACTGCTGCCGCGATGGCCCGGCAATGCGATGCCTCGCTTCATCTGTTGTACGCCTGCGACCTGTCGCCGGCCTTCAACGGCGAAGCCTCGTTGCTGGCCGGGGCTTGGGATGACGACTTTGCCGACGCCCTGCGCGAATCGCTGCATGCGGCGTTTATCAGCCTGGCCGGGCGCTGTGGCGTACCGGCGGAGCGTCGGCACTTCGTCGTTGGCCTGCCAGTGCCGGTCATCCAGGAATTCGTCGACGAATTCGAGGCCGACGTGGTGGTGATGGGCACTGTGCACCGCGCCGGTCTTGAGCGTTTGATTGGCAGCACGACAGAACGGGCCTTGTACTCGGTGCCGGGCAGTGTGCTGGCGGTCAAGGGATGAGTACGATGGCCCCGTTGAGCTGTCCGCTCCTCAGGTGTTCCAGCGCTTGGTTGGCTTGGACCAATGGGTAGCAGGTCACGTTGCAATGCACGGGTGTGCGCTGGATCTGTTCGAAAAACGCCAGGCCGTCCGCGCGGGTCAGATTGGCCACTGAGCGCACGCTGCGCTCCTGCCACAACAGGCGATAGGGGAAGGCAGGGATGTCGCTCATGTGAATGCCGGCGCACACCACGCAACCGCCTTTGGCGGTGGCTTGCAAGGCCAGTGGCACCAGTTCGCCGACGGGGGCGAAGATCAGGCTGGCGTCCAGCAGATGGGGCGGGAGCTGATCCGATGCCCCGGCCCAGGTCGCGCCCAGCGAACGGGCATAGGCCTGGCCGAGGTCGTCACCGGGCCGAGTGAAGGCATAGACTTGCTGGCCCCGGCCCACGGCGACCTGGATCGCCAGGTGCGCAGCGGCGCCGAAGCCATAAAGGCCCAAGTGAGGGGCGTTTTGCGCCATCTGCAAGGCCCGGAAACCGATCAGCCCTGCACACAGCAGAGGCGCGGCTTCGGCGGCCTCAAGCGTATCGGGGAGGGGGAAGCTGAATCGCGCATCGGCGACGGTGTAGTCGGCATAACCGCCGTCCAGCTGGCAGCCAGTGAACAGTGCCTGGTCGCAGAGGTTCTCCCGGCCCGAGCGGCAGAACTCACACACCCCACACGTCCACCCCAGCCAGGGCACGCCTACCCGTCGGCCGATCCAGTCCGGGGCCACCTGCGCGCCGACGGCGGTGACCTCACCGACGATCTCGTGGCCCGGCACCCGAGGCAATCGAGCCTGGGGCAGTTCACCGTCGAACAGATGCAAGTCGGTGCGGCACACACCGCAGGCTTGCACCTTGATCAGCAGTTGCCCGGCGGCCGGCGTCGGTTGAGGGCGTTCTTCCAGTTGCAAGGGCTGGCCAATCGTGTGCAGGACCATGGCGCGCATGAGCATTCTCCTGTGTGAGCGGGCGCTCGCCATGCCAGTGAGCGGCGCCAGGGCATCGAGCAAGCACCTTGTATGACCTTAGCGTCCCTGGTTCTGATGTAAATCAAGTCACCCTTATTCCCGCGTTCCAGAATCAGGCATGGCAACCCTGTGTTTTTGCGGAGGACGTGATGAGCGATTTTCTCAGCCCCGACCAACTGGAAGGTATTGACGCCTACTGGCGTGCGTCCAATTACCTGGCCGTAGGACAGATCTACCTCAAGGACAACCCGTTGTTGCGCAAACCACTGCAACAGGGGCACGTCAAACCTCGCTTGCTGGGCCACTGGGGCACGACGCCTGGGCTGAATCTGATTTACGTGCACCTCAATCACCTGATCAAGACCCGTGACCTGAACATGATCCTGATCACCGGGCCCGGTCATGGCGGCCCGGCCATCGTCGCCCAGAGCTACCTGGAGGGTAGCTTCACCCAGTGTTATCCCTCGGTGGAGCAGAACGAAAACGGAATGTTGCGCCTGTTCCGGCAGTTTTCCTGGCCTTATGGCTTATCCAGCCATGTCTCGGCGCAGATTCCCGGCTCCATCCATGAAGGTGGGGAGTTGGGTTATTCCCTGGCCCATGCCTATGGCGCGGCGTTCGACAACCCTGACCTGATCGTGGCCTGCGTCATCGGCGACGGTGAGGCGGAAACCGGGACGTTGGCGGCGAGCTGGCATTCCAATAAATTCCTCAACCCCAGGCGTGACGGCGCCGTACTGCCCATTCTTCATCTCAACGGTTTCAAGATCGCCAACCCCACGCTGCTTTCGCGCATCAGTGAAGACGAGCTGTCGGCCCTGATGTATGGCTACGGCTACGATCCTTATTTTGTCGAAGGCGACGACCCGCAAGCGGTGCACCAACAGCTGGCCAGGACCCTGGACGGCATGTTGCTCAAGATTCGCGAAATCCAGCGCATGGCCCGCGCGGATTCGTCGGGACGTACCCTGGAACGCCAGCTCTGGCCGATGCTGGTGCTGCGCACGCCCAAGGGTTGGACCGGTCCGAAATTCGTCGATGGCCAGCAGGTCGAAGGCACCTGGCGCGCCCATCAGGTGCCGCTGAGCCACTTCGAGCTGCCCGTGCATTTGACGCAACTGGAACAATGGCTCCAGAGCTACCGTCCGCAGGAGTTGTTCGACGACAACGGTGCGTTGCTGCCGGACATTGCCGCGTTGGCGCCGACGGGACATCGGCGCCTGGGCGCCAATCCTCATGCCAATGGCGGCGTGCTGCTCAAACCCTTGGAACTGCCCAGGTTCACCGATTACGCCGTGCACTTCAGCGCGCCCGGCAGCGTGCAGGCAGAGGCCACCCGGGTGTTGGGTGGTTTTGTGCGCGATGTGATGAAGCACAACCTGGGGGCAGCCAATTTCCGCCTGTTCGGCCCCGACGAAACCGCCTCCAATCGCCTTGATGCGGTGTACGAGGTCAGTGGCAAAGCCTGGATGGCGGCCCTGGAGACGGGCGATACGAACCTGGCGTGCGACGGCCGGGTGATGGAAATCCTCAGCGAGCAAGTGTGTGAAGGCTGGCTGGAGGGGTATCTGCTGACGGGTCGGCATGGGCTGTTTTCCTGCTATGAGGCGTTCATCCACATCGTCGATTCGATGTTCAATCAGCACGCCAAATGGCTCAAGACCGCTGCCCAGATCCCATGGCGCGCCTCGATTGCTTCGCTCAATTACCTGCTCACGTCCCATGTCTGGCGACAGGACCACAATGGCTTTTCCCATCAGGACCCGGGCTTCATCGACCTGGTGGCGAACAAGAGCGCCGACGTGGTGCGCATCTACCTGCCAGCGGACGCCAATTGCCTGTTGTCCGTGGCCGATCACTGCCTCAAGAGCCGCGATTACATCAATGTGATCGTGGCCGGCAAACAGCCGGAATGGCAGTGGCTGGACATCGATTCGGCCGTTCGGCACTGCTCGGTCGGGATCGGTCGCTGGGCCTTTGCCTGCAACAACGACGAAGACCCGGACGTGGTGATGGCGTGTGCCGGTGACGTGCCAACGTTGGAAACCCTGGCCGCTGTCACGCTGCTGCGTGAATACGTGCCAGACCTGCGGGTGCGGGTGGTGAATGTCGTCGACCTGCTGGCCCTGCAACCGCCGCAACAGCATGCCCACGGGTTGCCGGACGCCGAGTTCGATGGGTTGTTTACCGTGGACAAGCCAGTGATTTTCGCCTTCCACGGCTATCCGTCGCTGATTCATCGACTGATCTACAAGCGTCACAACCACGATAACTTCCATGTCCGCGGTTTCATGGAGGAGGGCGCCACCACTACGCCGTTCGACATGGCGGTCATCAACCACCTGGATCGCTACCAACTGGCGCTCGATGTCATCCAGCGCGTGCCACGGTTGCAGCCGCTGGTGGACAGCGCTCGGGATCGCTACTGGGCAACCATGGAAAAGCATCAGCTGTACCTCATCGAGCATGGGCAGGACATGCCCGAAGTCTTGAATTGGCGCTGGACGCCGACGCCGCAATGACGGCCAACATGCCTCATGGCATCGACGCTGCGCCGTGGCGTTCGAGCCCGACTTTGGAGACCCATCATGAGCCAGTACCAACGCCTGTTGCTGATCCTCAACCCGGCACAACGCCATTCACCCGCCCTGCATCACGCCGCGGCCCTGGCGGCGGCCAGTGGCGCGCACTTGCATGTCACCGCCTTGATTCCCTCGCTGGACATTCTTTCGCTGCTTGAAGAGGGGCCTCGTGAGGAAGCGCGGCAGAACTATCTCCAGGACCATCGTCATTGGTTGGAGGATGAGGCGGACAAGTTGCGCCGCCGTGGCCTGCGGGTCACCACTGAGGTGGAATGGGCCCAGAAGATGGGCAAGCAGATCCTGCAACACGTTACGCAGATCCAGCCGGACTTGCTGATCAAGCAAATACAACACGAGCCCATGCTCAAGCGGGCATTTTTCACCCCGCTGGACTGGCAACTGCTGCGCAACTGTCCTGTTCCGATGTACCTGGTGGGGGCCACCGGTCATGCGCTGCCGCGCACAGTGGTCGCGGCGGTGGACCCTTCCAGTGCGTTTGCCCAGAACAGCGGGCTGAATGACCGGATCATCCGCCAGGCCATGGGGCTGGCCTTACAGTGCGACGCCGAGCTGCATCTGGTTCACGCCTATGAGGTGTCGTCAGTCTATCTGGGGGATGCGGGCGGTGGCGGCCTGTCGCTGTCGCAGCTCAGCAAGGAACTGCGCAGGAGCCTGGAAAAAACCTTCCTGGAACTGGCGAACCTGTTTGGTGTGCCGGCCGAGCGCAGGCATTTTCTACTGGGGCATCCGGTCTCGGCCCTGAGTGAATTTGCCCTGGAGCATGAAGTGGACGTGATCGTCATGGGGCGATTCCAGCACGACGATCTGTATGGGCTACTGGGCAGCACGACCGAGCACATCCTGTACCAGGTGTCGTGCAGTGTTCTGGCGGTGTAATGAATCGGACTTGACCGCTGGGTTGTTGACAAAGATCAACGGCAACGAGGTCAAACAATGTGACCAATAGGCTTACGATCGATTGTCCAGGAGCACCGCCATGCGCATGACATTCCTCGGGGCCGCCGGTACGGTTACAGGCAGCAAGTACCTGCTGGAACACGACGATCAGCGCATCCTGATCGATTGCGGTCTGTTCCAGGGCTACAAGCAGTTGCGCCTGCACAACTGGGACCCCTTCGAGCTGCCGATGCGTGACCTGGATGCGATCGTACTGACCCACGCCCACCTGGACCACAGCGGCTACCTGCCGGTGCTGGTGCGTAATGGCTATCGCGGCCCCATCTACGCCACGCCGGCGACCTGCGAGCTGGTGAAGATCCTGCTGCGCGACAGCGCTCGCTTGCAGGAAGAAGAAGCCGAATACGCTAACCGCAAGGGGTTTTCCAAACACGCGCCGGCCTTCCCGCTGTACACCCGTGAACACGCTGAACGAGCGCTGAAACTGCTGCGCCCGGTTGCATTCGAACACCTGGTGGAGATCGCCCGGGGGATCACCATCTTGCTGCGTCGCGCCGGGCACATCCTCGGTGCCGCGACGGTACAGGTCCAGGCTGGTGGGGTGACGCTGGTGTGTTCTGGGGACTTGGGGCGACCCGAGGATCCGGTGATGTTCGCGCCGAAAGTCATCGAGCAGGCGGATGTCCTGCTGGTGGAGTCGACCTACGGCGACCGTCGACACCCACACGAGTCGCCGGAAGATCAATTGGCTGAGGTGATCACTCGCACCGCGCTGCGCCGTGGCATCACGTTGGTGCCCTCGTTCACGGTTGGCCGTGCCCAGTTGCTGATGTACCACCTGTATCGCCTGAAACAACGCCGGGCGATCCCCGATATCCCGATCTACCTCAACAGCCCCATGGCCATCGACGTCACCCGGTTGTACCAGCGCTTTGGTGACGAGCATCGTCTCTCCAGGGAAGAGTGCGAAGGCATGTGCCACATCGCCCATCCTGTGCGCTCGGTCAAGGACTCCATGGCCCTGGACCTGCAACGTACTCCGGCGGTGATCATCGCCGCCAGTGGCATGGCCACCGGCGGGCGCGTGCTGCACCACCTCAAGAGCCTGGCGCCCAACCCCATCAACACCTTGCTGATGCCCGGTTTCCAGGCTGGCGGTACGCGAGGTGCGAGGATTGTGGCGGGTGAGCCGGCGGTGCGCATCCATGGCAAGGACGTGCCGATCAATGCCGAAGTGGTGCCCATGCAAACGCTCTCGGCCCATGCCGATGCCGACGAAATCATGCAATGGTTGCGCGGCTTCAAGACACCCCCCCGGCACACCTATGTCGTGCATGGCGAACCCAATGCGTCCGACGTCTTGCGCCACCGCATTGGCGACGAACTGGGGTGGTCGGTGTCTGTGCCGGAGTACCGCGATAGCGTCGAACTCTGAACGATCGCCTTGGCGAGCAAGGGGATTTTCTCTACCCACCGGATTTGTGCGCGCCACGCTCCAGAGTGGGAGCGAGCCTGCTCGCGAAGGGGCCGGCCGCTTCAACGACGCATTCGGCTTGAAATAAGCTCAGGCATGAAAAAGCCCCTCGTCGTTGGCCGGCGAGGGGCAGGGTTCAAAGCGATCAATCGGCCTTGATCGGCACGACCTTTTCCGCTTTCAGTGCTTCCGGTTTTTTTGGCAGTGTCAGCGTCAGCACGCCTTTGCTGAACTGGGCTTCGATCTTGTCGCTGTCGACGCCTTTTGGCAGGTTGAACACCCGTTCGAAGGAGCCGTAATGGCGCTCGGACAGGTGATAACCCTTTTTCTTTTCTTCCTTGGTTTCTTTTTTCTCCCCCTTGATGATCAGGTTGCCGTTGGCCAGGCGGATTTCGATGTCTTTCTGATCGATGCCGGGCAACTCGGCGGTGATTTCAAAGCTCTTTTCCTTCTCGGTGATGTCAACGGCCGGCAGGCTGCTCATGGAAAACTCGCGACGCCAGAAGGGTTCGACATCGAACAACCCGCGACTGAAGGGCGAAATCCCCGTGCCCCGGTTGAAGTCATCGAACAGGCGATCTACCTGCTGGCGGAGCTTTTCAAATGGATGCCTGAGGTCAGTCTTGGCGGGATGCGGAGCGTTGTCTTCGGTTTTGACCGGCATCTTTTTCACTGAATTGGACATTTGATTTTCCTCTTGGGTGATGTTCGGGCGGGTACCTGAACAGATGACCAGATACCGTTGCCGAACAGGTCAATGCATGCTTGCGAACTTACAAGGACAGTTGGCCGGACCAGAGCATCCAGCCGGCGAAGATCGCCGCCGCCCAGATCACCAGCAGCAGGCCCCAGCCAAAACCAGTGAGGGCCCGGCCCGTCCTGGCCCGTTGAGCGCTCAGGTAGATCAGCGAGCCGGGGGCATAGAGCAGGGCACTGAGCAGCATGTACCGGGGGCCGGCGGCGTAGAGCAGCCAGACGCAATAGCCCGTCGCGACCACAGCGATGGCCATGTCGCGCAGTTGCAGGCCGTGATGGCCGGCGTAGGTCTGGCCTTGCCAGGTCATTTTCAGTGCATACAGGCCACTGAACAGGTAGGGCAGCAGGATCATCGAGGTGGCGAGTGAAATCAGCGCCAGGTAGCTGGCGCTCGAATACAGGGTCAGCAACAGGAACAATTGGATGCAGCCGTTGGTGATCCATAGCGCGTTGGCCGGTGCGCCGTGTTGGTTTTCCGTGGCCAGCAGGCGCGGCATGACCTTTTCCTTGGCCGGGGTGAACACCGATTCGGCTGCCAACAGCGTCCAGGCCAGCAGCGCGCCGCCCACCGACACAATCAGGCCAATACTGATCAGCACCGCGCCCCAAGGCCCGGCCACCGCTTCCAGTACACCGGCCATGGAAGGGTTCTTCAGCGCGGCCAGTTCGGGCTGTCTGAGGATGCCCAAGGACAATAGGGAAACGGCGATCAGCAGCATCAATGTCAGGATGAAGCCAATCACCGTGGCGCGGCCGACGTCGGCCCGTTCGGCGGCCCGGGCGGAGAATACGTTGGCGCCTTCAATACCGATGAACACCCAGACCGTCACCAACATGGTGCTCTTGACCTGGTCCAGCGTACTGCCCAGCGCCGGCGTGCCCCAGAAATCCACCATGAAGGTGTCCTTGGAGAACGCGGCAATGACCAGTCCGATGAACAACAGCAACGGCACCACCTTGGCGATCGTCGTCAGGGCGTTGGCCTTGGCGGCGGTGCGCATCCCGCGCAGGATCATCCAGTGCAATGCCCACAGCACCACGGACGCGCCAACGATCGCGGCTTTGTTATTGCCTTCGCCAAACACGGGGAAAAAGTAGCTGAGCGCAGCGAACAGAATCACCAGGTAGCTGACATTGCCGATCCAGGCGCTGATCCAATAGCCCCACGCCGAATTGAAACCGAGGAATTCGCCACCCAGGGCACGGGCGTAGGCAAACACACCGTTGTCCAGTTCCGGTTGGCGGTTGGAGAGAGTCTGGTAGACCAGGGCCAGCGAGAGCATGCCCACGCCGGTGATGAGCCAGCCGATCAGGATCGCTCCGGCTCCGGCGCTGGCGGCCATGTTCTGGGGCAGGCTGAAGATGCCGCTGCCGATCATCGAACCGACGACCAGAGCGATCAGCAAACTCAGCGACAGGCGTCTGGGCTCGACCTTTCGCAAACTGCCGGCCAAAGGGTGAGGTGTGACGGTCGGGATGACCGGTTCTGTACCTTGCAGGTGCGTTGCCATGATCAAAGCCTCCATGAGACGGGAGGTTCGGTAACCTTCGTCGATGCAAAGGTTCGAACGCTGAGTCTTAATCTCGGCTTGAAGGCGTGGAGGGGTATTGACGTAGATCAGATGTCATGCAGAGCAGGCATCACAGTTCCGCATGACGATGACAACCGGCGACTTTTTGCTTGAGGCCGGGCAAGTCCAGAATCGTGACGTTGCGCCCATGCATGTCCACCAGTTCCTCCTGGCGCAGGTGGGCGATGCCCCGGCAGATGGTTTCCAGGCGCAGGCCCAGGTAGGAGCCGATGGCTTCGCGGCTCATGCGCAGCACGAATTCCCTGGAGGAATAACCTCGCATGTTAAGCCGCTGGGACAGGTTCAATAGAAACGCCGCCAGGCGTTCGTCGGCGTTCATGTTGCCGAGCATCAACAGCATGCCGTGGTCGCGCACGATTTCCTGGCTCAGGAGTTTATTCAGGTTGTGCTGCAACGACGGTAAGTCGTGGGCCAGTTTTTCCAGGAGGTTGAAGGGTAGCGGGCAGACTTCGCTGTCTTCCAGGGCAATGGCATTACAGGCGTAGCGATCGGTGCTGATGGCGTCCAGGCCAAGCATTTCGCCTTGCATCTGGAAACCGGTGACCTGTTCGCGACCGTCTACCGAAAGGACGCTGGTCTTGAAGAAACCCAATCTCACCGCATACAACGAGCGCAGCGGGTCGCCGGTGCGATACAGCGCCGCGCCTTTCTTGACCTTCACTCGCTGGGCGATCAGGGTGTCGAGGCGCTCGACTTCACCGCCCGTCAGGCCAATGGGCAGGCACAGCTCAAGCACGCTGCAGTTCGAGCAAGCGGTCTTGAGGGCATGCACCCGCAGAAGTCGCGGTTCGGACTCGGCCATGAGGAAATTTCCTATAGTTGGAGCAAGCATAGAACAACAACTCAGCCATGCCTGTTTTTTGTCGCCTAAAGCCATACCGGCTATCGATAGACGCAGAACGGGTACAAAGGATGGGGGGGCAAACCTTCACTATGGGACTTGCAGATGACGCTATTGTGTCGTGGGTGTGCGTACAGGGGGGCGTTGGATTCGTTCACGCCGTGACAGATCAGGCGCTGTCAAACCAGTCGCAAAGGCAGCGCAGCGCGTTTGAGCGGCAGGAGCGGGGCAAACTCTTCAGGTGTCAGGGTTTCCTTTTCCACCAGCAGATGGGCCCCGGCGTCGAGGTCTTCCCGATGGCTTTCCAGCAGTGTCCTGGCGCGTTGATAGGCTTCAGCGAGCAAGGCGCGGATACCCAGGTCGACTTCCCTGGCGGTTTGTTCCGAGTAGTCCTTGTCACCCATTTCCGTGCGCTCGCCCAGGTAACTGGCACTTTTGCGTTCCAGCACCGCCAGGCCAAGCTCTGTGCTCATGCCAAAGCGGGTGATCAACTGTCGGGCGATATCCGTGGCGTGGGCCAGGTCATCGGCGGCCCCGGTCGAGACTTGGCCGTAGGCAAGGCATTCGGCGGCACGTCCCGCCATCAGCACGACCATGCGGTCCTTGAGCATCTGGCAACTGACGAGAAAATGATCTTCCGTCGGTCGTTGCAGGGTATAGCCCAGCGAGCCAATGGCGCGCGGCACGATCGATACCTTATGGACCGGGTCCATGTCCGGGAGGTTGCTGGCCGCCAACGCATGCCCCATTTCGTGGTAGGCCACCACTTGGCGTTCATCGGGATGTAACAGGCTGCTCTTGCGTTCGATCCCGGCAACGATGCGCTCCACGGCCGCGGTGAAATCGTCGAGGCTGACCGTTTCGGCACCGCGTCGAGTGGCGATGATGGCGGCCTCGTTGACCAGGTTGGCCAGGTCTGCGCCAGTAAAACCCGTGGTGATGTCGGCGATACGCTCGCTATCGAGGTCCTGGCCAGTGACGATCTTCTGCAGGTGAACCTTGAGGATCGCCTGCCGGCCTTTACGGTCGGGGCGATCGATCAGGATCTGTCGATCGATCCGGCCGGCTCGCAACAGCGCCGGGTCCAATACCTCGGGGCGGTTGGTCGCCGCCAGCAGCACGACCCCTTCACGCGGGTCGAACCCATCCAGTTCTGCCAACAGCTGGTTGAGGGTCTGCTCTTTTTCGTCATTGCCGCCCAGGACGCCGACGCCGCGCATTTTGCCCAGCGCATCGAGCTCGTCGATAAAAATGATGCAGGGTGCGGCCTGTCGGGCCTGTTCGAACAAGTCATGCACGCGAGCGGCGCCGACACCGACGAACATCTCGACGAATTCCGACCCTGATATCGAGAAGAAGGGCACGCCGGCCTCTCCAGCGATGGCTTTGGCAACCAGGGTCTTGCCGGTGCCTGGCGGACCGACCAGCAATGTACCTTTGGGAATGTGCGCCCCCAAGCGTGCGTATTTCGCCTTGTCCTTGAGGAAAGAAACAATCTCCACCAGCTCGACCTTGGCTTCGTCGATGCCGGCAACGTCGGCAAAGGTCACGCCGGTATCGCGTTCGACGAACACCTTGGCGCGGGACTTGCCGATGTTCATCAAACCACCCATGCCCTGTTTTTCCGCCAGCCCACGAAACAGGAAATGCCAGATCACCATGATCAGCACGAAGGGCAGCAACCAGCCCAGCAGGCCACTCAGGAAGGTGTTTTCGTTGATGCCGGTGAACCCGACCCCCGAGTGGGCGAGATCTGCCGCCAGTGCCGGTTCCACCCTCACGGTCGCGAACTGGGTGTGGCCGTCGATGGGTTCCTGCAACTGGCCGCGGATCTGGTCCTTCTCTACCCGTAGATCGCTGACCTGCCGATTGTTCAGCAATTGCAGAAACTGGCTATAGGGGATGACCTGCACCGCGGGGCGTTCGAAAAACAGGAACTGCACCAGGCTGAACACGGCCAGCGCAATGAAGAAGTAGGACAGGTTCCATTGGTGGTTTTTTTTCATGGCCTCGACTCGATAAAAGGCCTCGAATGAACAGGCCGCGCATAAATGGTCGGGGAGATCGCCGGCTCCCTGGTTTGCTTTTTCTACGCCTGAGGGCTGCAAAGACATTGAGCTAAATCAACTCGGTTCAAGTGAGTCTCGGTGTGGGCGTCGGACGAGCCATGCAGTTGACAAGGATCAGAGTGGGCAGGGGGTGTTGCCAGATACTCGAGCCAGTTGCTAGCCGTTTTTCCTGCTGTGCTTAACCGAGGAAATAACCATGGCCTTGAATCGATACTTACCTGTCGTATTAATGAGTATTTTTCTGGCAACCACTGCCGGGTGCTGTAACAAGCTCGCCCAAGAAGTGGATGCCCGACTGGAATCGGCGGAAAATAACGCTGCAACGGCAAGGCTCAGGGCGGATGAGGCCTACAGGAAGGCTGAGCAGGCCGAGACAATGTCCGAGCAGGCCCAACGTACCGCCGAGGAGGCAAGCATCCGGGCCACTCGGATGACCGACGATAAGGCCTCGCGCAAGTAATCAGCGGATATATGGGGCATGGGCAACAGGCGGGCGCTGCGCGCGTTCGTCCACCTTCGGTTTCCTGACGCGCGAGGGTCAGAACGGCCCCAGCTTGAGCGGGTACTGGATGACGATATACAGCCGGTCGATGTCATCGCCGCCCTGGCTGCTGTTGGCGCGATGGGTGACATGGGACAGTTGCAACGACAGGTCCTTGGTCGGGCCTGACTGCACGATGTAGTGCAGGTCCAGGTCGCGCTCCCAATGGCGTCCGCCAGCGCCTTGTTGCGGACTGTAAGTGCCGGTGTCGCTATCGAACGGGTTGTAGGCACCGCCTTGGGGGGCATGGCTGCCGTCGATCCCGCGTCCAGTCACATAGCGGGCCATGAAGCTCAGGCCGGGGATGCCCAAGGTGCCCAGGTCGAGGTCGTAGCGCGCTTGCCACGAGCGCTCGCCGGGGCCGTTGAAGTCGGCATATTTGATTGAGTTGGCCAGGTAGATGGAGTCGCCGCCGACGAAATCGAAGGGCGTGTCGCCGTTGATTTTCTGATAGGCCAGGGTGAACGCCTGGGCATTGAACCGGTACTTGCCGCTCAGGCTATAGGCTGTGGTGTCGATGGCCCCGGCAATGGCCTTGCCATCGTCGCGGGTGTGATACAGGTTGCCGTCGAGGAACAGTTCGCCAACGGTGGCATGCAGGTTGGCATAGTACTGGCGCCAGGTATCGCTCAGTTCGGAGGCGTAGAGCGCGCCGCCCAGGGCTTGGCCGGTGAGCAGGTCGGCGCCGATGAAGTCGATGACGCCGTGGCGCGTCGTCGCCCCATACCCGGAAAAATCACCCTTGCTGGTCGAGGCGTCCTGATTCTTGAACGCACTGAAGTGGCCTGCCTGCAGGGCGACCCCTTCGAACTCGCGGCTGGAGAGCAGCAGGCCGCTGGCGTATTCGGGTTGCAGGCGCTTGTCTGCGGTATCGAATACCGGGCTCTGCACCGTCATTTCGCCGACCGCCAGGGTGGTGCGTGAGGCGTTGAATTTCAGCGCACCGCCGGCACTGGAGTAGTGGTCCTCGCTTCGCCCGTTCTCATCCAGCGGCAATAATCCCGTTCCGGAGTGCCCCTTGCCGCCGTCCAGTTTCAACCCCAGGAACCCGTGGGCATCGATACCTACGCCGATTGTGCCGGGGGTGAAACCGGACTCGAACGAGGCGATGAAGCCCTGGGCCCATTCCTGTTTGTAGCTTTTGCCTGCCGGGGTCGGGGCGCGATAGTCATTGTTGAGGTAGAAGTTACGGCTGAGGACTTGCAGCGTCGCCCCGTCGAGAAAGCCAGGCGTGCTTTGCGCGAGTTCCGCTGCCATCGCCGGTGCGGTGCCGCTTGTGAGCAGGGCAAGCAGCCAGAGCGGCTTCAGGGCGGCGGTTGAGTGGTGTGGTGCAGGCAACATGCTTCATTTCCATGTGAAATTGGGCGGGCGAAGGGGCGGCACTACGCGCAGCCAGGTGGGAAGCGTCCGGCGCGGCGCAGGGTGACCGAGCAGCTTGGCGCTTGAGAAACCAGGTCTGGGCAGAGGGCTTCATTCTTGGGCGTGGGGCGCGAGCGTGCGAGTTAAACGTTGTTAATTACGGGCCGCTGCATCATTGGCTTTACCATTCATCAACGGGCCACCCTGGCATTTCTTGACAGCCATCGCGGCTGGGTAAATACTCGCCACTCATATTCATATATATGACTAGATAACAAGGTGAATAAGGTCAATGAACGCTCTCTCCAGTGATGCCCGCCTGCCGCTTTATCAACGTTTACGCGACCAATTGGCTGAGCAGATCGCCAATAACCGCTGGCGCCCGGGGGAGGCGATTCCTACTGAGGCGGCACTTTCAGCCGAATACCAGTTGTCTACCGGTACGGTGCGCAAGGCCATCGATGCGCTGGTCAGCGAGGGCGTCCTGGAGCGCCAGCAAGGGCGCGGCACCTTCATTCGCCGGCCGCAATTTCAATCGTCGCTGTTCCGTTTTTTCCGCTTTCAAAGCGCTTCAGGCGAACGCCGGGTTCCCGAGAGCCGGATCCTGTCCGTGGAGCCGGTGGCCGCGCCTTCGGCGGTGGCCCAGGCGCTGGGGCTACCGGCCGACGCTCCGGTGATTCGTATCGTGCGAGTGCGTCTGCTGGAAGTGGAGCCGGTGCTCGCCGAAGAAATATGGCTGCCCCGTAGCCGCTTCCAAACCTTGCTCGAAATCGACCTGAGTCAAAAGGGCCCGTTGCTTTACCCCATTTATGAAGAGGTTTGCGGCCAGGTGGTCGCCTATGCCGAAGAAACCCTCACCGCCGAATCGGTGAATGAGGTGTACGCGCGATTGCTGCAAGTGCCGGTCAACAGCCCGGTGGTGGTGATCGAGCGTCTGGCGCGGGATTACGCCGGCAATCCCCTGGAGTGGCGACGCTCTCGCGGGCATGCCGAGCACTTCCGCTACAGCGTGGAAATTCGCTGACCCGACCCGGCTAGCGGCGAGTCGGTCGCCGCTGTCCCTACCGTTTTGTTTGTCATGACTGGCCCTGTAGCGGCGCGGTTCGCTCTCGGCTGCCTTTCGTTCCACCCATAAGGATAACAATCATGTTCAGTTGGTATCGCCAAGTCACTGCGCGAGAGCGCAAAACGTTTTGGGCCTGTTTCGGCGGATGGTCGCTCGACGCCTTGGAAGTACAGATGTTCGGCCTGGCGATCCCGGCGTTGATCGCCGCGTTCGCCTTGAGCAAGGGCGATGCCGGGCTGGTCAGCGGCGTGACCCTGGTCACTTCGGCCATTGGCGGCTGGGTCGGCGGGACGTTGTCGGACCGTTACGGTCGGGTGCGCACGCTTCAGTGGATGATCTTGTGGTTTTCGTTCTTCACCTTTCTGTCGGCATTCGTCACCGGCTTCCACCAGCTGTTGATCGTCAAGGCGCTGCAGGGCTTCGGGATTGGCGGGGAATGGGCCGCCGGTGCGGTATTGATGGCCGAGACCATCAACCCCAAGTATCGCGGCAAGGTCATGGGCACGGTGCAAAGCGCCTGGGCGGTGGGTTGGGGGCTGGCGGTCGGCGTCTTCACGCTGATCTACTCCCTCGTGCCCCAAGACATGGCCTGGCGGGTGATGTTCGTCGTGGGCCTGCTGCCGTCGTTCCTGATCATCTGGGTGCGGCGCAACGTTGAAGAGCCCGACAGTTTCCAGCGCCTGAAAAAAGACAACGTCATCCCGCAAAGTTTCTTCAAATCCCTGGCCGGTATCTTTCGCCCCGAGTTGATCCGCGTGACCTTGTTTGGCGGGTTGCTGGGGCTAGGGGCGCACGGTGGTTACCATGCCGTGATGACCTGGTTGCCGACCTTCCTCAAGACCGAGCGCAACCTGTCGGTACTCAATTCCGGCGGCTACCTGGCGGTGATCATCTTCGCCTTCTGGTGCGGCTGCGTAGTCAGTGGCCTGTTGATCGATCGCATTGGCCGTCGGAAAAACATCGTGTTGTTCGCGCTGTGCTGCGTGGTCACCGTGCAGTGTTATGTGTTCCTGCCGTTGACCAACACCCAGATGCTGTTCCTGGGGTTCCCGCTCGGCTTCTTCGCGGCTGGTATTCCGGCGAGCCTCGGAGCGTTTTTCAACGAGTTGTATCCGGCGGATGTGCGCGGTGCCGGTGTGGGGTTCTGCTACAACTTCGGCCGGGTGCTCTCGGCGGTGTTCCCGTTCCTGGTCGGCCACATGAGCGACTCTATGTCCTTGGGCTCGGCCATTGGCATCGACGCTGGGATCGCCTACGGCGTGGCGGTGATCGCGGCGCTGTGCCTGCCGGAAACCCGCGGCCGCAGCCTGGAAGCCACTGCGGCATCGGCGCCTGTGGTGGAGAGTGACGGCCAGGGCGCCCGAGCCTGATTTTCCTTATTTTCGATAGATGAAACCCATGGTTGATATCCGTACTACGCCGATCACCGGCATTGACTGCCACGCCCACGTGTTCAGCCGCGGGCTGGAACTGGCGGCTGTCCGGCGCTACACACCTGACTATGACGCTACGCTCGCTCAATACCTGGGCCACCTGCACGTCCACGGCTTGAGCCATGGGGTGTTGGTGCAGCCGAGCTTTCTTGGCACCGATAACCGCTACCTGTTGGCTGCATTGCGGCAAGCACCGCAGCAGTTGCGCGGGGTCGTGGTGGTGGAGCGAGACGTCAGCCGGGCCGAGCTGGACGACATGGCCCGGCTGGGGGTGGTCGGTGTGCGCTTGAACCTGATGGGCAAGGCGTTGCCTGATTTTCGTGACGTTGCCTGGAACGGTTTTTTGCGTCATCTCGCCGAACTGGATTGGCATATCGAACTGCATGCCAACCTGGCGGACCTGCCAGGGCTGATCGGTCAACTGTTGCCGTTTGGTGTCCGATTGGTGGTCGATCATTTCGGTCGGCCGGATGCGCGTCAGGGGTTGGATCAACCTGGCTTTGCCCAATTGATGGAGTTGGGGCAGGGTGGGCAGGTGTGGATGAAGGTGTCCGGTATCTATCGATTGGGTGCAACGGCCCCGCGAAACCTTGAATTCGCCCGCGCTTCGTTGGCGGTGTTGGAACGCAGTTTTGGCCCCGAACGCCTGGTGTGGGGCAGCGATTGGCCGCACACTCAGCATGAAGCGCATGTCGGCTTCGAGACGGTCATGGCGCAGTTGCGCGCGTTGGAATGTTCGGCGTCGCGGATGCATGCGTTAATGGTCCAGGCACCCCAGGTGCTCTTCAAGTTTTGAGGCGCGAGGTTGTGAGATTGAGTTTTCCTGAACTCGCCCGGTGAATAGGGATCTAGACATCCATTGATGCCCTGTGAAAGGTTTCAGCCAGGCGGTTTGAGGATGACTGATGTCGAACATTGAAGAGCTACCCAGGGAAACGCGTACACCAAGCGAGTACGAAAGCTTGATCGCGATGGGGACGAGCGCACTTGATGCCATTCCTGGTGCGGTGTACCTCTGTGATCGTAAGGGGTGGCTCGTCAGGTACAACGGTGAGGCGGCCGAGCTATGGGGAAGGGCGCCGGCACTTGGGGAGAACGGTGACCGTTTCTGCGGCGCCCATCGACTGTTCCTGACCGACGGTAGGCCGCTGGCATTCGAACACTGCCCGACAGCCTTGGCGCTCAATACCGGCATTGCCTCGCGCAATCAGGAAGTGCTCATCGAGCGCCCGGATGGCTCGCGGTTCGTGGCGCTGATGAACATCCGCGTGCTCAAGGATTGCCGAGGCGTCATTCAAGGGGTGATCAACTGCTTCCAGGACGTTTCGGCGCACCACGCCATGGCCGAAGAGCTTCGGCGCAAGAGCGCCGACCTGGAAGACTTTTTCGAAAACAGCGCGGTGGGCCTGCATATCGTCAGCAGCGAAGGCATTATCCTGCGCGCCAACAAGGCGGAGCTGGCGCTGCTGGGCTATTCGGCCGACGAGTACATCGGCCGCCACATCACCGAGTTTCATGTCGACGAACCGGTTATCGGCGACATCCTCACCAAGCTGGGCAGCGGCGACTGCCTGCAAAGCTACCCGGCGCGACTGAGGGCAAAGGACGGCTCGATCAAGCATGTCATGATCACTTCCAATGGCCGGTTCGAAGACGGGAAACTCTTCAATACGCGCTGCTTCACCATAGATCGGAGCGGTGTCCATGCAGCCGAGGCGGCGCGCCAGGACAGCGATGACCGACTTTCGGCGACCTATGAAGCGGCGACCATCGGTATTGCCGAGGCCGACGTCGACGGTCGCTTGCTCCGCGTCAACGACGCCCTGTGCAACATGCTGGGCCGCTCGCGGGAACAGCTCCTGTCGATGACATTCCTGGACTATACCCACCCGGATTGCATCCCGCAGGACGCCGGATTGTACGCCCGCCAAGTGGCCGGTGAACTTGATAACTACGTGCTTCGCAAGCGCGCCGTGAAGCCCGATGGCGAGGTCGTTTACCTCGACATCCACAGTTCCTCGGTGAGAGACGCCAACGGTACGTTTCGTTATGGCGTGCGAGTGCTGCAGGACGTCACGCTGGCGCGGCGGATGGAAAACCAGCTCCGCGAAAGCGAACGGCACATGCGCAATCTTCTCGAGGCGTTGCCTGCTGCGGTGTACACCACTGACGCCGACGGTCGTATCACCTTCTACAATCGCGCCGCCGTGGAACTGTCGGGACGAACACCGCAGTTGGGCGACATGTGGTGTGTGACCTGGAAGCTGTTCAATACGGACGGAACCGCGCTGCCTCACGATCAATGCCCGATGGCAGTGGCCCTGAAGGAAAACCGGCCGATACGCGGCGTCGAGGCCGTTGCAGAACGGCCGGACGGTAGCCGCGTTCCGTTTACGCCTTATCCCACGCCTTTGCATGATGCCGATGGAAACCTGGTGGGCGCCATCAACATGCTGGTCGACATCTCCGAGCGAAAGCAGGCGGAAAATCGGCAGAAGACGCTGATCGATGAGCTCAATCACCGGGTCAAGAACACCCTGGCTACGGTGCAATCGCTGGCAGCCCAGACGGCACGCAACGCAGAGGATGCGAAAGACGGCTACAGGCGTTTCGAGGCAAGGCTCTTGGCCTTGTCACGGGCACACGATCTCTTGACGAAACGGCATTGGGGGCAGACGCCGCTCGACACCCTGGCCCACGAAGTACTGATGCCGGTGTTTGGGCATGAGCCTGGCCGCATCGTGATCGAAGGCCCTTCTGCAGACGTCGGCACTCGTGTGGCGCTCAACCTTACGATGACCCTCAATGAATTGGCGATCAACGCGCTGAAATATGGTGCGATGTCGGTCGAGAGCGGGACGCTTGCCGTCACCTGGCACCTGCAAGCCCGGGCGGGCGGAACATTGCTGACCTTCGACTGGCGCGAACAAGGAGGACCCCCCGTGTCACCGCCGGAACGGGAAGGGCTGGGTTCTCGCCTGATGCAGCGTTGCATCGAGCGCGACTTGGCCGGCAAGTTCGACCTTACCTACGCTCCGCAAGGCGTTTGTTGCCGCTTTTCGTTCCTGATTGGGGTGACCGGGGCATGACCCCATTTGTAGGCGTCAGGGTGCTGGTCGTCGAGGACGAAGGCGCGGTTGCCCTGTTGATCGAGGACATGCTGGAGGAGTTCGGATGCGAAGTGGTGGCCTCGGTCGCCCGGCTCGCTGCAGCACGTGACATGGCAGGGTCGGTGCAGGTCGATCTGGCGATCCTGGACGTCAACCTGGCTGGCGAGCGCGTTTTTCCGGTGGCCGAAATCCTTCGCGGTCGCCATATTCCCTTCCTGTTCAGCACCGGATACGGCGCCAGCGGACTGCCAGCCGAATACGCTGGCTGCCCGGTCTTGCACAAGCCGTTTTCGCAAACTGAGCTGCAGCAAAAAATTGCCGTTACGCTGGCGGGGGCTCGTGAAAGCGGCTTGGCTGCCAGCACCGATGGCGACTGAGCCGCCGCCATCGCGAGCAAGCTCGCACACAGGGGGCTGGGCCAGACACGACTTTTGCGCACCGCTCGAAAAAAACTGTGGGAGCGCGCCCAGCCCTTGGCTTCCAGGCAGGCCTCTACGAGACGTTGCCTCAGGACTGTGCTAAATCTCTTACCGGCAACCAACCTTCCCAAACTCCAAGGAGTGATCATGAGTCTCCACGGTCATTACGATCCGCAGAACATCTTTGCGCTGATCCTTCGCGGCGATGCGCCGTGCTACAAGATTTACGAAGACGCCGATGTGTTGGCCTTCCTGGATCTCTTCCCTCAATCGCGCGGCCATGTCCTGGTCATCCCCAAAGCCTCCCAGGCGCGCAACATCCTCGAGGTCGAGCCCGCCGTCCTGGGTGCGATGATGTCTGCCGTGCAGCGCCTGACGCGGATCATCGTGGACGAATTGCAGCCGGACGGGGTTCAGGTCGCGCAGTTCAATGGTGCTGTGGCCGGGCAAACGGTCTATCACATTCACATGCACATCATTCCTCGTTGGGACGGTGAGGCGCCCGGTGTGCATGGTAGGGGCAAGGCCGATCCGGATGAGCTGGAAGCACTCCAGGCGCGTCTGGTCGAGCGGATTCGCTCAGGAGCCTGATGCCGGGCAGGATTCTGTAAGGGCACAGGGCGTGCCCTACTCATAAAAACTGACGGCAACGTTGCCTTTGAGCACCCCAACCGCACCTGTGGCCCATTGGCAGGCGATCGTGCGCCGGACGCACCGATGCGCGGGGCGGCCGGAAACTGCAACGGCTGTTCGATCTGTTTCAGGGCGCGCCCCCCACTTACTTTTAGCCAGGCTAAATTGAAAAATTGCCAGATAATCGGGGTTTCAAGTCATGTAAGTTTTCATAATGCGACACCGCAATCTTCAGCTTGTTTTTATCAAAAAAGAATTTTCTCTTTTCGATGTTTTCAGCCTTGTATTCCTGGCCGCTAAGCGCTTTCTTGAGTAGCCCGGATACTTGGAAGCCAGGCGGGTCGTTCGGTTTAATGTACTGGCCATACTGGTCAGGAAGTGGGACGCTGCCCATGGCCTTTCTGATCAGGTTTATTTTATTGCGGCAGTCTGCTTCGTCTTCCAGGATTAAAGAAACCGAATCCATTCGCTGAAGATATTTTGTATGCACCCGTACGGTGTTTTCATAGGCTTGCGATAGGCGTATTGCTGCCTCATCTGGAGTGACTTTAAAAGAGGCAAGCCATGATGAAAAACAGTCGACAGGGTTGCGAAGAATAGTGATCAGCAGGATTTTTTCAAGGTTGAGATTGTTCGCCAAAAGTTCTACTGGATCATAGGTTGCTTCCGAGGCAAGGTATGGACCAAAGGCCTCTTTGAGCACCAGCCGTTTGCCAGCAAAATCCCGGAGTGAGAGGGTGGGATCGATTTTCATGTGCTCGCATCTTAAGATGTGCTTTAACGGTTGGAAAATTCCTATGTAATGAGAGGACGCCAGTGCGTTGAAGAGGAATGTAGTGCCGCTTCTGCAGGGACCAAGAATCAGCACACAATCATACATTCAATATCTCCTTCTCGATTTGTCGCGTTAAGCCCTCTAGATCAGAATAACTCCAGTGGATACAAGCAGTACTTACCTTCTCGAGCAGCGACGCAAGCGGGAAATTTTGGGGGGCGCTAAAGCCTAACCATTTGGGGCGCTGAGGATCTATTGGAGAAAGCATCTGGCTTGCGACAATTTCCGCCGGTGATGAATCGTTTTGGATACGGGTTGGAAGAATTATTTTCTTCAGGTACACAGGTTTTTTTTGTATGCGCGATGGATCTACGTAGTCGGTAACACGGACAACTTCTTTTTTTGTGCTGCCTGGGATGACTAAACGGATCTCTTCAAACCACCCTAGAGCTTTGAATCCTTCCCCGCTTGGAATGATGGGTAACCTGTCATTGGTCAGGTAGCCAACGTCGGGTATCTGGAGAGATTGAAGCAAACTTGTTGTTTTTCCTTGACCTTTTTCCCCTACGAAGCAGAATCCGTAATCGCCGAAGGAGACGGCAGAGGCGTGGAGTATTGCGCCACCCTGGCGTTCTATCTCTGTAACAATAAGCTGTTTCAGTAAGCGTTGAAAATCTTTGGTGAATGAGCTGTTGTTGCGATACAAGACTTCAATGGTGTTCTTGTCTATTGAGAATAGTGTTCCGGAGTTGGGGTTGTAGATTGTGCGGGAAGTATCGGAGCTGTGCTTCACAAAGCCAGTACCAAAATCGCTTATGGCATTGTCGGTAAGGGGGTTGAAAAAAACAGTTTCTGACCAGTCAGAAAGGTCTGCTTTAAAGTCGGAGGTATTTTGGCGCAGGTTGATTTTATAGTCGAAGGTGTCGCGGGGAGACTCGCTAATGGATAGGAATGGAAAAAGGTTCGCTTCATAGAGGTCTAAAAAGGCTAGTTTTTCTGTGGGCGAATGAAAGGTTACCAGGAAAATAAACTCATCGTAGTAATTCAGGTATAACATGATTTACGCCACCTTGTAGTTGGATAGTTGATCGAGATGCATATCTATGAATTGCATGAGGCAGGTGTCGGTGCAACGCAGATTTTTCCCCAGCAGTGGCACGCCAATGAAATAGGTGGAGCCACTCGGGGTTACAACGCAAACCTCAGCGTGAATCACGCTATGGATGTTTTCGTTTAAATTGGATAAGGTTTGCATAATCGCCAATGCGCATGAATAGGAAGAGCTATTGACGACAGTATGGTATCTCTGGATTTTCCACCATTTATGGATGTCATTCTCCAAGAATGTGGAATGCAATTTTTCAAAGTCGCCACTGCTCACGTAGTCGTCCTGCTGGCTGCGAGCCTCAGAGTAAACCTTTGTAGACTTGAAACCATCAAACAGAAGTTGTTGGCTGTTATTGAAATAACACTGCTCATTCAGGTTGTGTGCCCCCATCACAAAGTCGACATGCGGGCACTGAAACTTCAGGCGATTGAAGTCATTTTGAACACCAACACCTACGATGAAGGCGTCAAGTCTCTGCCCTAGATAGGTGCCTAATAATGTCGTTGGATTGGTGACCAAAATTACGTTCTTGTGATTCAAGAAGTCCAAGTAAGGGTCAATGACTTCCTTGTTGAGCTGGTAGAGGTCGCTTTTTCCGCTTCCTCTACTGGTTCGTTTCCCAGCTATCAGGATAATAGTGTCAGCCTTCTGAATTGCTTGTGGAGATCTACAGATTTCAAAATCGACCAGATTATCCTGGAAGCTAGCTCGGAGCTTGCATTCTTGCTCGTAGCTTTCAGCGTAAAATACGATCGAGAGTTCGTTGGCTGTTCTCAGGAAAGAAACCAGCGTTTGGCCTACTTTGCCCGTGCCACCGATGATGCAAATTCGTTTGACTGGGTATCCTTCCCTGAGTAACTTCATGTTTATCCTTTGTCACAGGCTGTAGATATGTGGATTTTTCAAACTTTTGCATTGGAAAATTTCTACAGCGATGGCTGTAGTTGTTTTGCCTGGAAATAGTGTACGTTGGCACCTAGAAATAAGAAGCTCAATAGATAGCAGAGTGAATAAGTGGTTAACAAGGTGGAGCCAGACATGCTTGAGTCGGCATACCTGAAAATGTAACCCACATACCCTATGTAAACGACGGCGTTCATGACTATTTGGGTGATGATAGTATTGCCCAGTGCTCGAATGTGAGCCGATACAAGCATCATCAGGCTTGTGCAGCAAAACATGAAAATCAGGCTAGGGTTCAACCAGGGGTCTGCCGTATACATGTGAGCAGTAACGCCAAAAAGCTGACCGATTTCAATGCCCCATGTCACAAGGATGGCGATAGGTATAAGCATGCTAAGCGCGAGGTAGCGAAAGACCATCGACGAAAGACCTGGTTGGCCATTTCTAGATACGTAGATGCTGTGAATCTGAGTAAATGCCGAAACCGGGATTATTAGTAGGGTTGTTATGCTTACTGCAATTGAAAAAATAGATACGAGGTCTTTATCAATTAAAAATAATTTTTTATTGGCCATGAAGAATGCGAATCGCTGGGATGCAAGGCCAAGTCCGTTGGGGCTGCCAATTATAAAAAGGTGCCGAAGTACCGAGTAATTGAAGCTGAGTTGCCAAAGCTTGAGAGTGCTGCTTTTATAGATGTAGTAGGCCAGTTCCAGGCATTCACAGCCAAGCATGAGGTACGCAATAGTGAGCGAATAATTTTCTTTGTCGCTCAGCACAAACGCCGCGCCTGAAAAAAACATGAACGGGAAGAAGTTTATGAATCGGGCGATGCTGCTGCTGTTGCCTTTTACGTGAGCCTCAAAATATGCGTTAAAGAAGCTTGTAAGGATGTATATCGATATATAAATAAGGTACACATGGCAAAACGTCAGCGCCTTATAGCTTTTGGAAAGGCTGTCTATTTCACGATCGGATGTGATTGTGATCAGGTAACAAGCGGCTGCTACCAGGAATGAACAGGCAATGACCATAAGAAAGGATGACATGAAGATATTCTCACGTGTGCGTCCTCCCTCCAATGCCAGGTTTCCCACCGCCCTGAACATGAAGGTGACAACCGTCGCGGGAAATATAAATGCTGATGTGATGTAGCTGAAAAAGGCGAATTCATCGAAGTTTTTGTTTGCAACCAGAATTCCGGCAAATGCCATGCTGACAAAGGGGAAAAAACGATTTGCAGAAAACTTGAGTATGCTGGAATAGTAAAAGTTGGCGTAACTTTGGCGCGTCGCAGCTGCTTTCATTTGGCGAAAACCCATTTTCAAATGATCTGGTACCCATAAGCCGTAGGCAGGTAATTATATTGCTCTATGGCTTTTAGGTATTTCAAATGAGTGCGAGCTGATTGCCTTGGCTGCGGCTAGTGCATCTAAATACTCAAGACAAACATTGTCGGTTATTTTCAGGTGCTCTTTTGCACGATCAATAATCATGTCCACTGATTGTGCGTTGTCTATTAATGCCCAAAAAAGCGCGGCCGAACTGGGGAGCTCCAGGATCGCTTTAGACTCGATCGTGAGGTACCATTTTGACATATGAAACATGACGCGGGCATCCGGATTTTTGAGAATCAGCGGTTCATCACTCAGTTGATCAGTATCAACCAGCCTGGATTCAACAAAAAAAATCTCTTCCGGTACGATGTCGGCAATAATTTTGTAATCGGTGATCATTTGGTGAAATTTTTTGACAGAGATCAAGTATTTTTTACTTTCAACTGTCGATGAAACTGGAATGGAAGAGGCGAGTTCAAGAAATCTACGGAACCCAAGATGGTGCTCTCCCAGGTATCGAACTGCGTAGCGTACATGCCATTTTTCCAAGACTGATGTCGATCCGCGTATTGCCAGAAGGACACTGAGACTGTGCCTGAGTGCTTTATGTGCACTGAAGAGTGCTGAGCGCAGGTCATTAACCAACTTGAACCCCTGCGATACCTTGAGTTCACGCTCAGCGTTAAGCAAAGACAAGTCAGCGAGCCGAGTCCTGAATGTAGTAACATCAAATTCTTTTTTTATGCTGTCGAACACTGATTCCCCGCTAAGGGCAATGCCGGAATACACTCGATGGCAAATTAACATTTCATAGGCGCCGACGGACGCGAGATTTTCACCCTTTGAAATGAATTCCATTATTGAGTGTATTTTTGCGAGCGAAATCTTCGTTAGTTCTACAGGGCGCTCGAGTTCCGAAATCAAGACTTCTTCTTCTGTACAGTTGTCAAATACTGCATAGATGTCGTAATCGGAATTGGGTGTAGAGATTCCCTCCGTGATGGATCCTGACAAAAAACTGAAAATGGGTTGTGCCGTTGAGTGGAAATAACCTTTGACTAAGTTTTTTAAGGTGTCGAGCTCTTCAGTAGAAAGGTCTGCTGATGTTTGTTGCATGACATACCTCCATGTATGACTCAGTCCATCATCCGAAAACTATCGATGATTTTTTAATGCGTGTAAGGCTGTAGACTTTAACAGGAATCGTGCACTTCCATGTGCGCTGGCTATCCTTGCGTTACTATTGACTACGCCGTGGCTTATTAAGCCACGCCGCCACCGCCACCGCCGCCACCACTTTTGGTAAAGGCAGCAGATGAACTGATGGCTTTCTGCTCTTGTGCACTAAGTACACGAATTGTCGTCGTCATAGTCTAATTCCTTCTAGTAAAGTTTTGTTCGAAGCAAAATCACTTCGAGCCCAAAACCTAGTCGTGGAAGAAATATTTGTCAAACGTCAATGTGGAAAAAAGTTAAAACTTTTTTTTGGCTGAAGTGAACTGGCGCGCTGGTCGATAATTATGATATGTGCCTGAGTGGCATTATCTAGCCATCATTTTTAATTGTATTTGATTTGTAACCGGCAGGTCCGCATGATTGTTATGTCTGGGCTCTCATGTGCCTTGATTTTTAAAGAATCAGGACCATTGCAATAAGGTATTTAAGGTCGTCAGAAAAAAACGTTGAGACACGTGATACAAATCCATGTCTTCAATTCAGAGTTTGGGTATTCGGCAGCGCATCCAACCTCAATGCCCACTTGACCCAGCGCTTTTTCACCTAGCGCTGGAGGGGGCACAGTCACTGCGATTGGTTGAGAAAAGGTAAGTCGGGTTGTCCCCCGGGCCATCCACGCTCATACCTGATCCATCGCCTCAGTCACCCACTGATCCTCACCCAGAAACCCGCCACTCTGATGCTGCCATAGCCGCGCATAGATGCCGTTTTTGGCGAGCAATTCAGCGTGCGTGCCCTGTTCAATGATGCGTCCATCGTCCATGACAATCAGTCGATCCATCGCCGCAATTGTGGACAGCCGATGGGCGATGGCGATGACGGTTTTGCCCTGCATCATTTCATCGAGGCTTTCCTGGATGGCCACTTCTACTTCCGAGTCCAGCGCGCTGGTCGCCTCGTCGAGGAGCAGGATCGGAGCGTTCTTGAGCATCACTCGGGCAATCGCGATGCGCTGGCGCTGGCCGCCCGACAGCTTGATGCCGCGCTCGCCCACCAAGGTGTCGTAGCCGGTGTGGCCCTGGCGATCGCTCAGTTGGCTAATGAACTCGTCGGCCTGGGCATTGGCCGCGGCACGGCGGATTTGTGCGTCGCTTGCATCGGGTCGGCCATAGGCGATGTTTTCGCCAATGGAGCGGTGCAGCAGGGACGTATCCTGGGTGACCATGCCGATGGCGCTGCGCAGGCTGTCCTGCGTCACATGCGCAATGTCTTGCCCGTCAATGCGAATCTGCCCGCTGTCGACGTCATAGAAACGCAGCAGCAAGTTGATGAGCGTGGATTTGCCCGCGCCGGAGCGACCTACCAGGCCGATTTTCTCGCCCGGACGAATGTTCAGGCTCAAGCCATCGAGCACCTGGCGTTCACCGTTGTAGTTGAAGCTCACATTGTCGAAGGTGACCGCTCCGCCGGAGGTCACCAACACCCCGGCGTCCGGCGCATCCTGCACCTTGGGGCCGCGGGTCAGGGTGGCCATGCCGTCCTGTACGGTGCCGATGCTCTCGAACAGCGAGGTCATTTGCCACATGATCCAGTGCGACATGCCGTTGATACGCAACGCCATGGCAGTGATCGCCGCCACGGCACCGGCGCCGACTTCGCCCTGGTGCCACAGCCAAAGGGCATAACCGCCTGCGGCCATGATCAAGCCCACCACCAGCGCCTGGTTGACGATCTCGAACTGGCTGACCAGGCGCATCTGGCGAAAGCCGGTCTGTTTGAAGTCCTCCATGGCCGCGCGCGCGAAATGCGCTTCACGATTGGAGTGGGAAAACAGCTTTACGGTCGTGATGTTGGTGTAGGCGTCCGAGATGCGCCCGGTCATCGAGGAGCGCGCATGGGCCTGTTCCTGTCCGACTTTCCCTAGGCGGGGCACGAAGTAGAGCATGGCCAGCCCGAACAACACGATCCAGGCAAGGAAAGGCAGCATCAGTTTCAGGGCGAAGCCGCCGGCCAGTGCGATGATCGCGATGAAATACACGCCGATTCCGGGGGCGATCTCGATCAGGGTGAACAGCACGTCACGCACGGCCAGCGCTGTCTGCATCACCTTGGTGGTGACCCGACCGGAGAACTCATCGGAAAAAAACGACAGGCTTTGCCGCAGCATCAGACGATGAAAGTCCCAACGCAGGCGCAACGGCAGATTGATCGCCAATACCTGGTGCTGCACCATGGTACGCAACGCTACCAGTCCGATGCTGGCCAGCATGACGATGCCCATGCCCCACAGCACGCGACCTTCCTGCGCCGCCGCCTCACCACCGGCTTGCCAGGTCGAGAGCAGGTCTACGACCTGACCGAGGAAAGAAAACAACCAGGCTTCGTAGATCGACACTCCGGCGCTGAGCAGCGCAAAGGCAAGGATGTAGCCGCGGGCGCCCCGTGTGCACGCCCAAAGAAACCGAGCCAGGCCTTCGGGTGGCGGCGGTACCTCGTCGGGCGGGAAGGGGTCGAGTCTTTGTTCAAACACGCGAAGCATGGAGGGTCTCCGAAACGATCGATTAGGGAGATTCTGCCACTTAAAGGCTGCTTTGAGGGTTATGTGGCGCTGTGGTCGAATTGACCGCTCTCAGGGATTGGCTCTCATCCGGCGCCGGATCGCCGTGGGCAGAGGCATTCGAGGGCATCACTGCGCACTCAATTCCCACAACACATCCAGCACATGTTGCGTAGACCGTTCGATGTCCAGACTGCGGTGGGCGATACCCAGTTGACGCCATAATAAGGGCTTCAATGGCCGCATGACGATCCTGTGATCAAGCAATGGCGTGGCCGCCTCATGGGGCAACAACGTCGCACCATATCCTGCCGCCACCAGGCTTTTTATCGCGTCGTTGTAGTTCAGTTGGATACGCGGCGCAGGCTGTTGCCCATCACTGGCGAACCACTCCGCCGTCAAGCGCGAAAGACGCGTGCTGGCGTCATTCAAAATCAACGGCTGGGCGGACAACCAAGTGGGGGTCACAACCTCCGGGGACTCCCAGCGAGCCGGCAGGAACGCCATGACCGGGTCCCGTCGCCACGGCTCGATCCGCAAGCCCTTCACCGGGGACTGCGGCAGTGCAACCAAACCAACCTCCAGGGAGCCCTCGGCCAGTTTCTGCAAGGTTTCCTGGGAAGTCAGCACCGCGACTTGTACGTCGATAGCGGGGTGGCGTTGGCTCAACGACTCCAAAGCATGGGGCAGCAACTGCGCGATGGCCCCTGTGGAGGCGCCTAGCCGCACACGCCCGGCCAACCCTTGCACCTGACGTTCGATGTCCTCAAGCGCCTGCTCTGCGTCTGCCAACAGGCGCCGCGCGCGTTCTACCAGCGTGCTCCCTATCGCTGAAGGCTGAACGCGCCCGCGCGTGCGCGACAACAGCTTGCCGCCCACGCGCGCCTCCAGGTCGGCGATATGCAGACTGACGGTGGGTGGTGCAAGGTGCAGCGCACGGGCGGCCTCGGCAAACGATCCCAGGTCGGCAATCGCCACCAACGTGCGCAGACGGTCCAGGCTGATTTCGCGCATGAAGATTTCCTTATTCAGAAAAACTGAATTTCATGGTTTGTAAATTCAACTTTTCCTATCTTAGAGCCTCGCTGAAGATTGGGCTCCTGATTTCCAATGTCCGAGAGCACTCCATGGCAAGTCCCCTTGTATTCATCGATGGCGACCAAGGCACCACCGGGCTGCAAATCCATCAACGTCTGCGCGAACGCAACGATCTGCGGCTTTTCACACTCAGCCCCGAACATCGCAAGGATCCGCAACGTCGCGCCGAAGCCATCAATCACTGCGACATCGCGGTTCTCTGCCTGCCCGACCAAGCCGCACGCGACGCCGTAGCGACCATCGAAAACCCCGTCGTTCGGGTGATCGACGCGAGTTCGGCGCACCGCACCCAGCCAGACTGGACCTATGGTTTCGCAGAGATGAATCCGCAACAGGCCCAACGCATCGCCGCTGCGCGACGGGTCAGCAATCCCGGTTGCTATCCAACGGGGGTGATCGGGTTGCTACGCCCATTGCTGGAGGCCGGATTGCTGCCCAGGGATTACCCGCTGAACATTCATGCCGTATCGGGTTATTCCGGAAAAGGACGTGCCGGCGTGCAAGAGCATGAGGGAGTAGGCGCAGCACAGGCGTCGGCGTTTCAGGTCTATGGGCTGGGGCTGGCACACAAGCATATTCCGGAGATTCAGCAGCAAAGCGGACTGACGCAGCGCCCGATGTTCGTACCGGCCTATGGCGCTTTCAGGCAGGGGATCGTGTTGACCATACCCTTGCACACCCGATTGCTGGCGCCAGGCGTGAGCGCGGTGCAGTTGCATGGGTGTTTGATGCAGCACTACGCCGATGCGCGCCATGTACAGGTGATGTCGATGCAAGAAGCGAAAGCGTTGACGTCCCTTGATCCTCAAGCGCTTAACGGAACTGATGATTTGCGATTGTCGGTGTTTGATAACGATGAGGCCGGGCAGGTTTTGCTGGCTGCGGTGTTTGACAATCTTGGGAAGGGCGCCGCTGGCGCGGCGGTGCAGAATCTGAACTTGATGCTTGCAGGCGCATGACCGAACAAATCAGCCCCGGTGTCCTGGCTTCAATGGGTAGCGGGAACATTCTGTTTGGGCATGAAGAATCGAGCAAATAGCTCAGATTGCGACTTGATATTCAATTTTGCATAAATGTTGCGGCGGTGAACTTTTATGGTCTCCGCCGAGAGGGACAGCTTTCCGGCTATTTCCTTATTGGAGAAGCCGCTGAGTAATAAACGGAGTACGTCACTCTCGCGTGCGGTTATTTGGGTGCCAAGCTGATTGACCGTTTCCGGCCACAGAGGTGGCTCGGCCAGGGTTTTCTCTACGTCAATTTCAAAACCCATGCGCTGATGCATCAATGCTGTCACCCACGGTTTTATGATGTCCAGCATGGTTATTTGTTCTTGGCTAAAGCGGACTTTGCTGCCGATGGAAATGCATAACGTTCTGTCGGCGTCGAGTTGGACATTGAACTGTGCCTCATCCATGGAGATGTACTGTGCAAAGTACTGATGGTAATACTCGGTTTCAAGAAAATATTCCGGTGCTATATCCAGTAGGTGGAAGAAACCACTCTGTGGGTTTTCCCGATTGGCTATATAGAACGGATCCAGCAAGTAAAGACCCTTCACATAACGATGAATGAATGCGTCGACTTCTTCCGCGTCTGCTATCTCGGGAAGGCTAACAACCTGCACGTGTTGATTGCTGAAAATCAATACAACCCAATTATCGATTTGTACATATTCATTCAAGGTGCGAACAAGTGAACTCCAGAAATCTGGACGATTCAGCTGCATGATCAGCTTTCCAATCGATCGATGCCAAGCCAGGCTGTGGAGGTCAAACGGCATTTTCTACCCCTTTAGGGTTAGGGATTCGCAGGTCAAAGGTAAGTATTCGTAGGTATTTACTATTCGGTAACACCCGGTATATTCGCTGCCAGGGTTAACGATGGCCATGAGGGCGTATCGTCTTGACAAGGATGTTGCATGAGAAAGTCACATTTGCGAACCATTTTTTCCGCCTCGCTTCTCTGTGCAGGGATAAGCACATCAGTAGCGGCCGTAGAGCCCGGGATGTATCTGTATAACTGGTTCGGGTTGCTTGCGCCGGAGACGCCAAAGGAGTTTGAACAGGAAACTGGCACGCGCGTGCATATGGATGCGTTCGACAGCGCTGAAATCATGCAGAGCAAGGTCATGGCCGGGCGCACCGGGTATGACGTGGTTGTGGCGACCTCCAATGTGTTGCCCAGCCTGATCCAGGCGGGAGTCCTTCAGCCATTGGATCGTAGTCAACTGAGTAACTTCTCACACATCGATCCTGATCTCTTGTCCCAGCTCGCGGTCAATGACCCTGGTAACCGCTACGCCGTACCTTATCTATGGGGCACTACCGGCATTGGTTATGACGTTGACAAAGTCAGGGGCGCGTTGGGTGATAATGCCCCGGTGAATAGCTGGGACCTGATCTTCAAAGAGGAAAACATTAGCAAGCTACAGTCGTGTGGCGTGGCAATGCTTGACTCTCCAAGTGAGATCATTTCGATTGCGTTGAATTACCTTGGACTCCCTAGCAACAGCAAGAACCCGGATGATTACCAGAAAGCGCAAGCCTTGCTGTTGAAAATTCGTCCTTACGTCCTCTATTTCGACTCCTCCAAAATCGACGCTGACCTGGCCGATGGCAATATTTGTGCAGTTGTGGGATGGGCTAACGGTGCCCTTGCTGCGCAGGCCATCAACGAGAAGGCCAACACGGGGCGCAAGATCGCCTACAGCCTTCCTCGCGAAGGAGCGCTGTCCTGGTCAGAGAATCTGGTTTTGCTGAAAGACGCTCCCCACCCCAAGGAAGGCATGGCGTTCATTAATTATATGATGCGACCAGAAGTTATCGCCAAGACCTCAAATCACACGCTATACCCTAACGCCAATAAGGATGCCGCTGAGTTCGTCGAGCAGAAGCTGCGAGACAATCCTTGGATTTATCCAGACAAAAAAACGATCGCGACACTTATTCCACTTGAGCCACTGCCGTTGAAGTTGGAGCGGATCCGCACGCGGATCTGGACCAAAGTGAAGAGTGGTGTCTGATCTGACTTGATTTGTATGTCTGGAAAGTAAGACGCAAACGCCGATATACAGGAACGCTGGGCGGGTGGGTTCGTGCCTGTTAATCCATCAGCCCAGTATTGTTCGGGGTCTTCCGGTCCATTGCGCCGCCTTATGTAAGAAGAGAACAGCGGATGTTCAGCCCAGCCAATCAAACGCACTTCAGTTTGACCATCGAAGGTTTTGAGCACGATTTTCAAGTGCTCGCATTCACTGGAAAAGAGGCGATCAGCAGGCCTTACCTCTTCAATGTGGAGTTTGTTAGCGAGCGGTCTGACCTTGATCTCAAGAGCCTCTTCGACGTAGAGGCTTTTCTGACCTTCGACTCGAAGGGCAACGGCATTCATGGACGGGTCTACCACATCGCTCACAGCAGTAACGGTGAGTGTTTGACGCGCTACAGGCTGGCCCTCGTACCGCACCTGGCCTACTTGCGCCATCGCATCAACCAGAGGATCTATCAACAGTTCTCGGTGCCGAAAATCGTCGCCTTGATACTGGAAGAGCACGGCATTCTGGGCGACGCCTATCGGTTTCATCTGGGGGCGACCTACCCCGAGCGTGACTACTGTACCCAGTACGACGAAACGGATTTGCACTTCATTCAGCGCTTGTGCGAAGAAGAGGGTATCCACTTTCACTTTCAGCACGGCGCTCAAGGCCACGTGCTGGTCTTTGGCGATGATCAGTCGGTTTTTCCCAGTATTGGCCAACCCACTGCTTATAGGGATGAGAGCGATAGGGTGGCCGACGAACCCCTGATCAAGCGCATCAACCTGCGTCTGGGACAGCTCACCAGTCGTATCTCGCAGCGCAACTATGATTTCGAGCAACCGCTGGACATTGAAAAAGATGACAGTCCGCAGCGTTATACCGGTCATGAGCACGGCAAGCAGATACGTCTTCGGACTATGGAGCGCCGCCATGCGGCCTATCGACAAGCTGAAGGGCAAAGTGACCAGACTCGGTTAGTCAGCGGCCATGTGCTGGAAATCTCAGGCCATCCGCGCCAGGAGTGGAACACCCTATGGCTACTGACCCAGGTCATCCACGAAGGCCGGCAACCACAGGTATTGGGTGAGAACGTCGCCCGTGGCAACACTGTGAACGAAGATGACTTTCATCAGGGTTACCGCAACCGCTTTGTCGTTCTTCCGTGGAATGTTTCCTATCGTCCGCCGTTGGCTCACAAGAAACCTCAGGTGCCAAGCATGCAGACCGCTGTAGTCGTCGCTTCAGAAGGCGAGGAGATCCAGAATGATCGGTGCTTCGGACGGATCAAGGTCAAGTTCCCCTGGGACCGTGAAGATAGATTTGACGACAAGAGTCATTGCTGGCTGAAGGGCGCCGCCGACTGGCGTTGTGAGATTGGGCCGCCGCGGATGGGCATGGAAGTCGTGGTCACATTTCTTGAGAACGATCCTGATCAGCCGGTGGTTGGCGGTTGCCTGTGTTGTCGTTGAGTGTGCTGCTTTTTATGTCTTAGGCATGGGTTGCTGATCCAGTAGACTCTGCTCAAGGTTTATGCAGACCTGTTCGAACCAAACTGCAAAAGTTGGCTAGCTTTCGTTCGTGCTTGCGTTGTGTGACCTGTATCGAGCCACGCCAGCCTTTGATATGCAGTAGTAGTCGCTATTGGTTGCTGACACTTCGCCAGAAAGCACTCGTCATTGATAGGGTTTGTGCTCGCACGGCGTGTGAATACGAGTGGGGGGACATGTGATGGCCTTCGCACAGGCTGCCGGGCTTTCCAAAAAGGATGTGATCGTGAGGGCGCGCGGGAGCTATGAAAAGGTGCGGACCTTCGACACCTATGGGGCTTGACAGCCCTGGGATACTCAAAGCGTAGCCGCATCCATCGCGGTACATCCCATCACGACGCAAAGGAAGGTGCTCTCCATGCGCAATGAAGAACTCAAGGCCTTATTCGACCAGCAGGCCGCCAGCTACGACAAGCAATGGGCGGGAATGGCGCCTATTCGTGACGCCCTGTACACCCTGCTCGACGCCGTATTCGCTGACTTACCGGAGAATGCCCGGATTCTCTGTGTCGGCGTGGGCACCGGTGCGGAACTGGTCCACCTGGCCAAGCAGAACCGCGGCTGGCATTTCACCGCGGTTGACCCCTCGGACGCCATGCTCGATATCTGCCGGCAGAAAGCGGTACAAGAAGGCTTCCTCTCGCGTTGCAGCTTTCACCAGGGTTACCTCGACGCGCTACCTGCCGAGCCTGAGCACGACGGCGCTACCTGCTTTCTGGTGTCTCAATTTTTGCTCGAGCCACAGTCCCGCATAACTTTCTTTAATGAGATCGCCCGCCGGCTCAAGCCGGGCGCAATACTGGCAAACGCCGACCTCGCCGCCGACATCGAGTCACCTGCCTATGAGGCACTGCTGCGCAACTGGATGACGCTGATGTCCTCGGCAGGCGTACAGCCGGAGATGCTGGCCAGAGCTCGTGCCGCCTACGCCCGAGACGTGGCTATCTTGCCGACACAGCAGGTCGCCGGTCTCATCGGGACCGCTGGGTTCGAGGCTCCGGTACAGTTCTTCCAGGCGGGGCTGATGCATGGCTGGTTCTGCCCGCGCAAGCAGACATCGTCTTGAGTTGGACTGACCTAGGCTTTCAACGCACGCGGTCGCGGCTTTGTGCGGCCAGGTCCAGGGCCTTTTGCATGTCCAGCCGCGCTGAGCGGCCGACGTCTTTGTCGTTGAGTTGATAGCGACGCTCCGACGGCAGGATGGGCGCGGTGAGGTCTTCGGCGTCCATCTGTTCGAAGTCGTGGTTGTCGCCGATGGTCATGGCGCTGCGGCGTAGCAGCATGCGCAGTTGCTCGGGGTGCAGTTGCGGGTTGATGGACAGCATCGCCGCCAGCAGGCCCGCGACCATGGGCGTGGCGTAGGAGGTGCCGCAATGCACTGCGCCTTGCTGGTCGGCGTTGGTCGTCGAGGCGTGGGCGCATGCGGCGGCGGTGATGTCGACGCGCATGTCGATGTTCGAGGAACTGCGCTTGACTGCATAGGCCGGGTCGTCGACGGCGACGTCGGTATGCTCGCTGCGCTGGTGCCCGCCGACCACCAGCAATTGTTCGGTGATGAAGGAGGAGGGCAGGCGGTATTCGTCGCTGCCCGAGAACGAAGCGCCATTGCCGGCGGAGTTCACCACGATGACGTCGGGATGTTCCTTGCGCAGCCAGAGGAAGAATTCCTCCAGCAACTCCTCATATCCGCCCATGGCGATGCCCGAGCGCAGCAGCGAGTCGACCTCATCGCCTTTGATGTCTTTGGCGCCGACGCGGTGGATGCCCCAGCTCCAGTTGAGCACGCGCACACCGTCCTCCACGAGGTTGACGGAGGCGGCGATATTGGCGGTGATCCCGGCATCGGAATTACGCTCGACGATGACCTCGAAGCCACCGCTGGCTTTGTCCAGGCCACGGAGAAAACCAGTGTTGCCGTTGTCGTCCCAGCGCGCGGCGAGAATGCCGGCGACGGTTGTGCCATGGTTGTCCGGCTTGTCTGCATCGCGGGCGTAGACACAGGTGCGCGGCGGCGAGCAGGCGCCGAGGTAGTCTGCGAAATCCGTCGTGTCGAAATCCACATCACGCTCGATCAGGCCAATGCGTACCGGTTGCGGCTGGATGGGCGGCTGTCGTGCGGGGATGCGTCGTTGGTAATAATTCACCGCGTCGAGGAAGCGATTCGCGGCCCACTCATCGGAGTCCAGGGCAGGCTTCTTCGGTTCTTCAGGATGGGCTGCGGCTTGCTCGGTTTCTTCGGCCGAGGACTCTTCGATGACCACGGCGTCCACGCTGGTCTCGCTGCCCAGGCGCAACACCAGGGCGTCACGCTGCACCAGGTCCTTGGCCGGCAGGCGAAGTTGGTACAGGTTCAGCGGCGCGATGCTGCCGACTACCGTTGCCCCATACCTGCGGGCCAGGCGCTCGGCTTCCTGACGGCCGTCACGGTCTTCCTCGATCAGCACGCTGACCAGGTCGAGGTAGGTGGTCAGGCCATCCATGTTCTTCGCTACTTCGTGCGCTCCGGCGGCCAGTACGTGACTGTTGCGCAACGTCAGCCAGGCGGCATTGCTGGCGCGTGGGCCGTCCTGCAGCGAGAGCGGGCCGCTCTGGTAGTCGGTGCTGTCCAGGCGCAAGCGCAGGTTCTCCCCTTCGCGTTGGATCGTGTCTGCCGGTATCACCTTGGCGCCCAGTTTCAGTTGCGGCGTTGCGTTGCCCAGTCCGCGTACGGTCAGGCACCAATCCTGGCGCTGGGTTTCGAGCAGGTCGCCGCAGCGTTTCAGGCTTTCCAGGCGCAGCGGTTCAGGCACTGCGACCGCCGCGCTGGCAGCCAAAGAGAACAACGTAGCGAGGGCAGCGGATCGTAGGGGCATGAGCCAGGTTTCTTTGCCGAGGGTCTTGTTGCTCCGACTGTTACCTTGCTCGCTTTGTTCAGCGGGATGACGTTATCCAGCGATGACGCCTCTTCGTTCAGAAGCTATCGAGGCGTACTTCAACACCTGCTTGCCGCCCGAGCTCGATCATGGCTTCAACCTGGTCGGTATCGGCGATGAATCCCACATATTCGTCGCCACCAGAGTCCAGGTGCAGGTAGCGTTTGTCGAATGCCGCCAGCCACTGGTCAAAACTGGCCAGCGTCTCCGGCATCGATAGCGTGCCCTCGTGCCGATAGGTGTAAGCCTCTTTCACCCCGCTAGCGCTCACCAGGTAAGGCGCCAGATATTCGAAACCATCAAAGCCTTTCCAGTCGACGCCGAGCAAAGCCAAGTGTTCGAGCTTCTGGCCCCGGTCTGTATCCAGCAATCCTTCCACCAGTGCCGAGACTGGCTCCAGGCCCGAGCCGTACAGGCGCAGCACGCGCCGAACCAGCCTGGCGCGCTCGTCTTCCGGCATGCGGGCCAATATGGCTTGGGCAAATGCCTTGAGCTCGGAGCGATAGGGATGCAGCTCCCGCATGATCGCCGCGTCGCTGACAGTCGTTTCCTCCGGTGGCGGCAGCGTAAAGCGGCCGCCGAACAAGCGATCAAGAATGCCCATGTCCTTTCCTTGAATTGTTCATTTTTCCAGCCAACCGTTACACGCGCCCAACATGAACGCGATACCTGATATCCCGATCAAAACTGTCTTCCGGGTTTTCATAAGCTTCCAGTGTTTCCAAGAACCCTGTGCACTCAAGACTCGCCAGATCCTCAAGGGTCCAATCAAAGGGGAAATCGCTGGAAAAGCTTTCACCCTGATATTCAACCCATCGGAAAACCGGGAAGGGCAGGTAACCGAGCCACTCTGACCGATAGGTAATCTCGTCGGATTCGCCGCTCGTCACCACGGCGTGGATCTTGTTTTTGATGGTTGCTTGGCGTTCATCCATGGTGTTTCGATCCTGGTTGATGATTGATCGCAGGCGTCAGGCACTGCGATAGCAAGCGCCGCATTTGTTTTTTGAGCGCTCGATCATGGCAGGGGAGTACTGACCCGGGTGATGAGAGGGAGCGAGCGAAGAAGTTGTTCGGCCAATGGCAATCATCGACGACATGCCTCGTATCCTGTGTAGAATCCGTTTTTTTAGTTTTCAAAGGATTGAGCCCATGATTACTTGCCATGTCAGGTATGTCATTGACCCCTACCAGATCCCAGCTTTCGAGAGCTACTCGCGCCAATGGATCGAAGTGGTGACCCGAATGGGGGGCGTCCATCATGGCTACTTTCTCCCCGCCGAAGGCGCCAACAACATCGCCTACTGCCTGTTCAGCTTTGCCAGCCTGGCCGACTACGAAAACTATCGAAGGAAAGCCGAACAGGATCCAGCGTGCGTTGAATTAGTGACCCAGGCGACGGAACAACGATTCATTCTGAGTTATGAGCGTAGTTTCCTGCGTCCTGTTCTGGATTGAGCGGGTGGATGCTTGAATCAATGCCAGATTTCAAGCCATGAGCCAACGTCCGTTAAGGTTCTACATCCCACCGAAGAACCTATCACTATCGCTGCACCTAGATAGACCTCTGGTTAACGCGTTTGGAGAGCGCTTCGGCGCTTTCCTTTCGCTCGGAGTAGCGGTCGACCAAATAGGTTTCTCTGCCGCGCACCAGCAAGGTGAACTTCATCAGTTCCTCCATGACATCGACGACCCGGTCGTAATAGGGCGATGGCTTCATGCGCCCGACTTCGTCGAACTCAAGGAAGGCTTTGGGGACGGAGGATTGATTGGGTATCGTGACCATGCGCATCCAACGCCCCAGCACACGAAGTTGGTTCACCGTGTTGAAGGATTGTGAGCCGCCGCATACCTGCATCACCGCCAATGTCTTGCCTTGGGAAGGACGAACCGCGCCCAGCGCGAGCGGGATCCAGTCGATCTGTGCCTTGAACACCGCCGACATCGAGCCGTGGCGTTCTGGCGAGCACCAGACCTGGCCTTCCGACCACATCACCAGGTCGCGCAGTTCCTGCACCTTGGGGTGATCGACGGGCGCATCGTCCGGCAATGGCAGCCCGGACGGGTCGAAGATCGCGGTTTCGGCGCCCATGAGCTCCAGCAGGCGCGCCGCTTCGCGGGTCAGCAACTGACTGAAAGAGCGCTCGCGGGTTGATCCATACAGTAAAAGTATGCGCGGTTTATGTTCTGGTTCTGCGCCCTTTGCGAGTTTTTCCGCTGTGGGTACGTCGAAGAGTGACAGGTCAAGGTTTGGGAAGTCATGCGGGGTTTCGCTGGAGAACTCAGTCATTACACAGCTCCAATTCGGTCCAGAACATATGGAAAAAAACATATTCGTATTTCCATATGTTTATCGCAAGTCGCAATTCGCTGACTGCGCAAAATGCTGCCGATGGAAAACGATATTCCTTATGGGAATGCTGCGCATAAAATTAATGAATTTTTATTATTCCTAAGCGAGGCGTAGCTTGATTTCAGCATATGGAGAACTGCGCTTTGAAATCATCCTCGTTTAATTCAGCGGAAAAGTTTGATACCTCACGGGCCAACGAGTACGGCCGGCAGAGCCGCATTGCACTCGCTGGATACGACGCCTGCCAAGACCTGGCGGCGTGCATGCTGGCGGCGACCCTTGGGAATGTGGGCTCGGCGAAAATACTGGTGGTGGGCGCCGGCGGTACGGCGCAAGAGATCATTGCAATGGCCAAGCTGGAGCCGGGTTGGCGCTTCACTGCCATCGACCCCTCCGAGCCTATGCTGGAGGCCGCGAAGCAGCAATTAGCCGCAAACAACTTGCTCGGAAGAACCGCCATGCATCTTGGGCACGTTGAAGACCTGGTAGCCAACGGATCGTACGATGCTGCCACCTTGATCGGTGTACTCCATCATCTCGATGGGGATGAAGCCAAGTCGAAAATATTGCGGTCCATCCAGGCACACCTAAAGCCGGGGGCGCCGCTGATTGTCGCCGGGAACCAATATGCGTATGCCAGTCAACCGTTACTGCTCGCGGCCTGGGGGCAACGGTGGCGACAGCATGGCGCCAGCCCGGAAGAAGTGACAGTCAAGCTTGGCAAGATTCTTCAAGGCGCCGATCCTCCACATTCCGAGGCTGCGGTTCAAAAACTGTTGAGTGATGCAGGATTCGGCAGTGCTACCCGGTTCTTCAGCAGTCTTTTCTGGAGCGCCTGGTTAACGTGCAAAACGGCCTGAGGATGGAACTTCAGCAACGTGGATCAGCTTTCCGGCGGCGTGATGGGGGCGTCGCTGGCTTCAGCCGCCAGTTTCAGTCGGTCGGCTTTGCTGATGTATTGAGTCTTGTTTTTGGGTGCGAGCTTGGCACTGGCTTTTTTGGCGTTAGCCTTCAATAACTGGTTTATTTTCTTGCGGCGATTCATGGTGTTCTGCTCAGCATGTCAATTTTCCGGATGGTATCAGCTTTCCGTTTTTCCAGGCTTTTTCCTGACTTGGCTATGGACTTCACGCGGTGCTCGATAATGATCGAGTTATTTGGGGCCTCTAAGCGGATCGCCGAAGTTTGAAGGTAAAAAACTTCTTGAAATGTCGGTCTTCAGACTGCCTTAAGACTTTGCCTGCAAATTGGCAGCATCGGTTCCAGCGACCGGATCGAGGCTGGCGAATGAGTCGGCAGCCGTCAGACTTTCACGAGGCGTGTCATGACCCGCGATGTTGCCGTAAACCGTTATGGAAAACTGTCGATCACCCTGCACTGGTTGATGCTGGCACTGTTCGTCGGTGTGTATGCCTGTATCGAGATCAAGGGTTTGTTGCCCCGTGGCAGCGCCGGGCGAAGCCTGTTCCTGGGGTTGCACGGGCTCTTCGGGCTGAGCATTTTTGCACTGGTTTGGGTTCGTCTGTTCGGGCGCCTGACACCACGCCCGCCCGTCACACCCGCGCCGCCAGCCTGGCAGACGGGTGTTTCCCACCTGATGCATGCGGCCCTGTATGGCCTGATGATCGCGACACCCGTGCTGGCCTGGTTGATGCTGGCCGCCGGCGGTAAGGCCGTGCCGTACTTCGGGTTCTTCTTGCCGGCTCCCGTGGCGGTGGATCCCGATTTGGCCAAACAGCTCAAGTATTGGCACGAATTGCTTGGCAGCAGTGGCTACTGGCTGATCGGCCTGCATGCGGCGGCGGGGCTGTTTCATCACTACTGGGTGCGTGACAATACCCTCGTCCGGATGCTGCCGGGGCGAAACCGCTCTTGACCACTTTCCCGTCCCTTGTCATCTCAGATTGCTCTGGAAGAAGCTCGTCAGCTTATCGAACGGAATGAGGTTGACCCGATCATAAAGATCGACATGGCCTGCCCCAGGAATGATGACAAGTTCCTTGGGTTGACCGGCGAGTTTGTAAGCCTCCTCGCTGAACTCCCTGGAGTGCGCATCGGCGCCAGCAATGAATAACATCGGATGAGGCGAAATGGTCTCGATGTCATTGAGGAGATAAAAATTCATGAACTTGATGTTGCTTGTCAGCGTCGGGTGCGTGGTCAGGTCTTTGGACGAGCTCGATGGCGTGAACTCACCGCGCGGGGTGCGAGGCCCTCCATTGCGGATGGCTGTCGTCGCTTCGCAAGCGTACTTCGCTGCCCACGCCATTCCCAAGGCCCTCCACGATCTGATGAGCCATCGGTGTATCAACCAGCGCATGCAAACATCAGACGGGTTCTATGTCTGGGACTTTGAGCGTCGAGGCAAACAGGTGAACGTGCGAGTGGACGGCCAACTGATTTTCAATACGTCGACCCATATCCTGCAGGCGGCAGTGGCCGGGCTGGGCGTTGCCTACCTGCCAGAAGAAGAGTTTGAACCGTACCTGCAAGAAGGCCGGCTGGTGCGCGTGCTGGAAGATTGGTGCCCACCGTTTTCAGGCTACTATTTGTACTATCCCAGCCGGCGGCAACCTTCGCCTGCATTTACGTTGGTTGCCAACGCATTGCGCCAAGCCCATTAAGGACGAGTGCCGGTTCAAATAAGCGGATCCGGCGTATGTCTTGCTCGTTCAGGCAGCGCTGATTCACGGGTACGGCTTTCAAGTAATCGCTTTAAACCGGGCGCTCAAATACCTCTAAAGAAACGTTACGGCTTGGGGCAAGCCGTAACGTTTAGTAACTCACGTGCTAGCCCTCATGAGAATCTCGATATCCACCAAGTGATATAGGTTTCAAGGTGATTGTTTGACCATGATATGTATTTCAATCCCTGGTGGTTGGTCAGGTGTTTTACAGTCAGCGTCTCGGATTTACTTGCTGGATGCCTTTCGAATACGGTGTCTGATGCTTTCGGAAAGTAGGATATGGCAAATAATCGTCCGTTTATAAAGCTGAATTGCGCAGGGGCGGTGCTGTTATCTATTTTGTAGTTGGGTACTTCAAATGTTTTTAAAGAGAATTTTTTTCGCAGAAGACCACTGTTTTTTTCTAAGTTTTCTAGAATTACAGGCTTGTAGCCTTCCGTTTCAAGGAAGCTCAAAGTCTGATCAACAAAGCTGCAGCTATTGACGTTGTTTATTAGCAGAGGTGGAGAGTCCTCGCAAACACGTTCAATGTTCACGGGTTCTTGGTATCTGAGTCCAACGGTAGCAAAAACCACAGTCACCAGAGCAATCAGTGCTGCTGATGTTTTCGACAGTTTAAGAATGGTATTAATAGTATGCACCTTCAGAGCTTGCCTCTGTCCTTAAGATTCCATTGTTAAGAAATGTCATGCAGTTTTGGGGGCAGTTTTCAGGAGGGTTGTTGCCCTTGGCTGCGCATATGCCCGCTTGGTTGTTAAAGTCATCCATGGCCCTTTCGCTGGGATTTTGCCCGAAATTTGATATCTCATTTGCCCAGCCTGCTAACTGACTTACTGTTTCTCCCCAGTTCGATGAGGCAATCATGCAGGATGCAACACAATGTCTATACGCATCTTGAGGCCCATTGTGCATGCCAGGCAATTTACTATTTTGCGCTTCGGTTTCAGCTTTTGCGGACCACTCAAAAATAGATTCCAAGCCTAACGGGTCAACGTATTTCAGCGGGTTGACATTTACATAACTGTAGGTGTTAAGCCCTCCCGCCAAACCAATCGGATCGCTCTGCATGTAGCGTCCAGTTTTCGGGTCGTAATCACGGAAATAGTTATAGTGGAGTCCAGTCTCAACATCGTAGTACTGACCGGGAAAGCGTAGGTTGATTTCCAGTTGTCCGCTGGCTTCCTTTGTACCAAATGCATCGGAAACCCACTCCCATATCTTTGTTCGCGCCGCGTTCGTTGCGATCCGCGGTGTGTTGAGGTGGTCGCTATGGAGGTAGAACGCGGCGCTGTTTGCTGGCGCGCCCGTTGCACCGTAGCTCACACTGATCCCGCCCAAGGGCACCCCTTCGAGCCAGATATAAAACTGACTTCTCAGCTTCTTGCCTTGGTTATCGAATACGTGCTCGCCAAGAAGTTCGCCACTCAACCCGTAGATAAATGTTGTAGTGCCTTGAGAGGTGATTTTTTTGGTTCGTTGGCCGAAAGCGTTGTAGCGGAACCGAGCCTTGACAGCACCCTTGATTTTCACTTTGCTCAGGCGATTCTGCTCGTCATAGGAAAACTGACGATTGGCGCGGTCTGCGGTCAGGTTGCCTGCCGCGTCGAAGTCTACCGAGTGGGTGCCTGCCTGCGTCAACCGATTGTTGCTCGCCCCATACTGATAAGACGTGCCAGCGGTGACACGCAACTCGCCGTCAATCAACGTGCTGAGCGCTTTTCGGGTGCGGTTACCCGCGGGATCATAAACGTAAGTCATCCGGTTGAAAGCAGTAGATTCTCCCACCAGGCGATCCAGCGGGTCATAGCTGTAGCCATGGTAGTCGACTGAGTCGCGTTGCATTTGAGTCATGTTTCCCTGGCCGTCGTAGGTATAGGCGTTACTCTGGCCTGCAACGGTTTGAGCGGTCAGCCGGTAGTCCAGATCGAAGGTACGTTGAAGCGTAGTCTCGTTGGCCCAGGTCAGGTTTTTAAGCGGACCAAAAGGTTGATACGTGATGTTGCTGGCGAACGCGGTCGGCTGCCCCGTACCGCGCCGAATTTGTACTTGGCTGATTTGTCCTGTGGTGTTGCGCGAGTAAACGATGCTGAAACCTGTTGGATAGTCGATCCTGCTCAACCGATTGGCGACATCGTATCCATAGCCGATTTGTTCTGGCTGAGTGGCTGTGTTTGCAGGCGCTGTTTGCCGCTGGGCTGTAACGTTGCCTTGGGCGTCGTAGGTGTAATTCAGCTCCCCGTTGACGTCCTCCACGGCTGTCAGTCGGCCAATGCCTTTGTTACCGGCGGCAATCGAATCGTAGTGGAACTGAACGTCCAGTGCCGGGTTCGTCGGATAGCGGCGGGCGGTCAGGCGATTGAGCGCATCGTAGGTAAAAGTCGTGACCACCCCACGCGCGTCCACCTGTTGCGTCACGTTGCCTGCGGCATCGTATTGGTAGTCAGTGGCGCCGCTGTCAGGGCTGTTCACCCGCGTCAGGTTTCCCAGGCCGTCGTATTGATATTGAGTGGTTGCACCACGTGGGTCGCGGACTTGCGTGAGGTTATCTTGAACGTCGTACTCAAGTTGAGTGATGCCATTGAGCGGGTCAGTATTCGTCACCCATCGGTTCAATGAGTCAAAGGCCCGTTGATGGCTGTGATTGCGGGGGTTGGTCAGCATGATCGGATTATCGTTAAGGTCGTACTGGGTCCGGCTTGTCTGGCCGGCAGCACCCACTGAACGCAGCAAGCGACCCAGTTCGTCATACACCCATTGATGTTGTCTGGTCAGATGACCGGTCTTGTCCTTGATCCTTACCGCAGTCCGGTTCCCCATCGGGTCGAGATCAAATTCGATCTGTTCCCCTGCGTTATTGGTCACTCGAATGAGCCGCCTTGCGTCGTCCCAGGTGTAAGCCGACCAGCTATTGTCTGCGCGAATTATCTTGGTGATGTCGCCCACGGCATTGTGTTCAAGGCGAACTGTGCCGGTAGCGTTACTCAGCGATTTCACCCAGCCTTGTGGTGCATAGGTCAGGTTTGTAATAACACCATTGGAATCGACAACTGTCTTAGGATTGCCGGCGACATCAAAGTTGGAAAATCTGGTGGTGTGGCCGAGCGCGTTGATAATGCGTGCCAGATGTCCTTTGGCATCGTATTCATAGCGGGTAATGTCACTTACATCTGTTCGGGGCCCATCTGACGACTCCAGCAGCCCCTGGGTATTGTAGGTGAACGACCAGCCACGTTCGGCAGCTTGGCAAAGGGGAAGGCTGGTAATGGTTCCGCCCAAAGCGAGAGTGAGCAGAGCAACCCTGCATGTCAATATGTTCATATTCAGATCCTTCTGAATTAACGTGAAATGATTGTTTTACTGAGCTGGCGCCCTTGAGTGTCGTAGGTGTATTGAATGGAGCGATCCGGTTCGTTGATGCGCACTGGGGAATACAACGTAGGGTGCCATTCGGTGGTGATTGTTCTCGCTTGAGGAGTGCCGCTCGCTTCCGTGCGAGAGGTTTCCAGGCCACGGTCGTTGTAGAGATAGGTGGTTATATTGCCATTGTTGTCTGTTTTTGTTGTCAGCAGACCGCGGGTGTCGTAGGTGAAAGTTGAGTTGCTATCGGGGCAGTTGGCCGATGGAAAACCTGTAATGGATTTGATGCGTTTGATGCCTTGAATCAATTCAAATTGATAGTGCGTCTGCTTGCCCAACGCGTTAGTGACCGTGGACGATCCATCACTGTTGTAGTTGACCAGGACTTTTTCAGCACCAGCAGCGTGCTCACCTGAAATGGCGCGTCCTTGTTCATCATAGGTCCATGTGGCGTAACGCACCCCGCGTTCATCGATAATGCCGGTCAGAAGTCTGCGGTCGTTGGGGTCTTGATAAAGGTATTGTTTGTTTTCTGTATGGTTTGGATGGTTTTTGATCATCGAAGTAAGCTGTTTGTAATCATTGTAGGTGTAGCTAATGTTTACGTTGTTCGCTGTGACGGTAAGAGGTTGCTTCTTTGCGTCCTCGGTAAACGTTAAGGTGTTGCCAAAGCCGTCAGTGACAGTTGCAATGGTATTTAAGTATGTGATGTTTAGTGCGATACCCGATTTGATGAGCGCTATGAGCCTTCCGTCGCTGTCAAACTCAAGTGCGTGATTGTTGGAGGCATGATAGCTCCAGCGGTTTGACAGGCGGGTGAGCTTGCCCGTTTCTGGTGGTTTACCCTTATACGACGCACCTTCCTTTTCGAAATAGGAGAGGTTTCCATTATGATGAATAAGCGTGATCAGGTTCTCTTCGAAACTTAGTCTGGATGAATAACCATGTCGCCATATTCCATCGGCGCTTCTGTAGGACTTTGAAAACTCGAGTGGATTTAAAGATGAATGTGAGTTCGATGCAGAGTAGTCATTTTCGAGTTGTATTTTATAGCCTGTTGCGAAATTTATCGGATTTCCCGTTAGGCTTGAAGGGCAGCTGTTGTCCACCCCTTGGGCTTCGCATTGTTCGGTGAAGTTATTAAAAGCTTTCCCGCCTTCGCATGAGTTGCCATGCCGGTATATCGATATGGCTAGATTGTCATCGGGCCCGTCACCATAGAAAAGGTTACAGGTCCATTGGTTTTCCCTTGAGGTGGGAGTGGCAGAGCCGTATTCATACATTTCGTACTCAGTGTTTTCGTGCAGAAATCGACAGGCTTGTTCTGGGGATAGATGATTTTTCTGTGGTCCCTGCCAATCCCAAGCTTCCGGTTGAATATGCCAATAATATTCCTCTGCTGTTGTGTTAAAACTAGTGGCAAGCAGTGAGAGTGACAGAGAGTATGAGGCGAGTATTTTGGGTAACATTGGGCGTCCTTGCGGTTTTTTAGGTTTTAAACTCCCTTGATGATCTCTTGGTGCGACGCTGTGAAAACGATACATATATAGTGTGTTTGTAACTTTATGTTGTGATCCAACAAAGCACTCGCCACGCTGCCAGTCAGGAAAACGACCAATAGCCACCGATCGCTGCGGGTCGCCTACACTCACTTGTGTATTTGACTTCCCGCGGACGCAGGGCAACTTTTCACGCCTAGTCGCTTTCAGAACACGTTTCGTCGTCCATGTGCAATCGCCAACCCCCGGGAGTGGCAAGCTGTGAGGATGCCCCGGACCAGGTGCGCCAAAGACACCTGGCCGGAGAGCGAGAATGGCGATCGGATGTGCCACGCGACCGTGACGTGGGCCGGACGCCGCAGCCAAGACTCCGGACGGCTGCCGCTATGCGGTGGTGTCGTTCGAGATGCCGAGGTACGTTTATGCCCGATGAGACGCTTCACCTGCCTTTGATCCACAGCGTGCTTGCGCGCGAAAAGGACACCCCCGGTGCCTTGCTGCCTATTCTCCATGCCATCCAGGCAGGCTGCGGGTATGTCCCCGACAGCGCCGTCCCGGAGATCGCCCACGCCCTCAACCTCAGCCAGGCTGAAGTGCGCGGGGTCATCAGCTTCTACCACGATTTCCGCACCACGCCGCCGGCGCGCCATACCCTGCGCCTGTGCCGGGCCGAGTCCTGCAAGAGCATGGGCGCCGAGACCCTGGCTGCGCAGTTGCGCGAGCAATTGGCGCTGGACGATCACGGTACCAGCGCCGATGGAAGCATCAGCCTGCGGCCGGTCTATTGCCTGGGCGCCTGCGTCTGTTCGCCGGCCCTGGAGCTGGACGGGGAGTTGCATGCGCGGATCACGCCTGAGCGTCTGCGTCAGTTGGTCAATGATTGCAGGGAGGAGGGCGCATGCTGACGCTCTGTATCCCCCGCGATTCGGTAGCCCGTGCCGTGGGCGCGGACAAGGTGGCCGATGCGTTGGCCCTTGAGGCTGAGCGTCGACAGCTACCGTTGACGGTGTTGCGCACCAGTTCCCGTGGCCTCTATTGGCTGGAACCGCTGGTGGAGCTTGAAAGCGTCGGCGGCCGGTTGGGCTTTGGCCCTGTCACACCGGCCGATGTGCCGGGCCTGCTGGATGCGCTGGCAGGCGATCCTGGCAGCCATCCGCTGGCCCTGGGGCCGGTGGAGGAGATTCCCTATCTCAAGAGCCAGCAGCGCCTGCTGTTCGCGCGCGCCGGCATCACACAACCGCTGTCCCTGGACGATTACCGTGCCCAGGGCGGTTTCCTGGGCCTGGCCCGGTCCATCCAGATGGATGGCGCTGACGTGGTCGCCAGCGTGCTGGATTCCGGCCTGCGCGGTCGGGGCGGTGCGGCGTTCCCAGCGGGCATCAAGTGGCGCACGGTGCGCGATGCCGTGGGTGCTCAGAAGTATGTGGTGTGTAACGCCGATGAAGGCGACTCCGGCACCTTCGCCGACCGTATGTTGATGGAGGGCGACCCCTTCCTGCTGATTGAAGGCATGATCATCGCCGGCCTCGCCGTAGGCGCGACGATGGGCTACATCTACGTGCGTTCGGAATACCCGGCCGCCATCAGTACCCTGAACGATGCGTTGCGCATTGCTCGCGACGCCGGCTATCTGGGGGCGAACGTGAGCGGTAGCGGCCGCACCTTCGACATTGAGGTTCGTGTCGGGGCCGGCGCCTATATCTGTGGCGAAGAAACCGCACTGCTGGAATCCCTCGAGGGCAAGCGCGGCACGGTTCGCGCCAAGCCGCCACTGCCAGCGATTCAAGGCCTGTTCGGGCTGCCGACGCTGGTGCACAACGTGGTGACCCTGGCCTCGGTGCCGATCATCCTGGAGAAGGGCGCGCAGTTCTATCGCGACTTCGGCATGGGTCGTTCCCTGGGCACGATGCCGTTCCAACTGGCCGGCAACGTCCGTCAGGGCGGTCTGGTGGAGCGCGCCTTCGGCCTGAGCCTGCGTGAACTGGTGGAAGGCTACGGCGGCGGTACCGCCAGCGGTCGGCCCCTGAAAGCCGCGCAAGTGGGTGGGCCGTTGGGAGCCTGGGTGCCGCCTTCGCAATTCGATACGCCGCTGGACTACGAGGCGTTCGCCGCCATGGGCGCGATGCTTGGCCACGGTGGTGTGGTGGTCGCCGACGACAGCCTGGACATGGCCCAGATGGCCCGGTTCGCCTTGCAGTTCTGCGCCGAGGAATCCTGCGGCAAGTGCACGCCGTGCCGGATCGGCTCTACCCGTGGGGTGGAAGTGGTGGATCGCTTGATCGCCAGCACCGAAGCCGGTGCTCGTCAGGAACAGGCCCTGCTGTTGCAGGATCTGTGCGACACCCTGCAATACGGTTCGCTCTGTGCCCTCGGTGGGATGACGTCCTACCCTGTCGCCAGCGCCCTCAAGCATTTCCCCGCCGACTTCGGTCTGGCGACCACGGAGGCCGACCAATGATCAACATCTTCGATCCCAGCAGCGATATCGACCTGGGCACCCCGGCGCGTGAAAGCGACGTGCAGGTCAGCCTGACCATCGACGGGCGTGAAATCAGCGTCGCCTCCGGCACCTCGGTCATGCGTGCCGCGGCCTTGCTCGGCACCACCATCCCCAAACTCTGCGCCACCGACAGCCTGGAGGCATTCGGTTCCTGCCGCATGTGCCTGGTGGAGATCGACGGCATGCGCGGCTATCCCGCGTCCTGCACCACGCCGGTAACCGAAGGCATGGTGGTGCGCACGCAAACCTCCAAGCTCGCCACGCTGCGGCGCAACGTAATGGAGCTGTACATTTCCGACCACCCGCTGGACTGCCTGACATGCCCGGCCAATGGCAACTGCGAATTGCAGACCGTGGCGGGGCAGGTGGGCCTGCGCGAAGTGCGCTACGGCTACGAAGGCGCCAACCACCTGGCTGAGGCCAAGGACGTTTCCAACCCGTATTTCGACTACGACCCGAGCAAGTGCATCGTCTGCAACCGCTGCGTGCGTGCCTGCGAGGAAATCCAGGGCACCTTCGCCCTGACGATTACCGGACGCGGCTTCGATTCCCGGGTGGAAGCGGCCGGCGGTGACAACTTCCTCGATTCCGAGTGCGTTTCCTGCGGCGCCTGCGTGCAGGCGTGCCCGACGGCGACCCTGATCGACAAGAGCGTCGTGGAGATCGGCCAGCCGGAGCGTAGCGTCATTACCACGTGCGCCTACTGCGGCGTGGGTTGCTCGTTCCGCGCCGAGATGAAAGGCGAACAACTGGTGCGCATGGTTCCGGACAAGAATGGCCAGGCCAACCATGGCCACTCCTGCGTCAAGGGCCGCTTCGCCTGGGGCTACGCCACGCACCCGGACCGCATCACCAAGCCGATGATCCGCAAGCACATCAACGACCCATGGCAGGAAGTCAGTTGGGATGAGGCGGTCACTTACGCCGCCAGCGAGCTGCGCCGCATCCAGCTGAAGTACGGGCGTGACTCCATCGGTGGCATCACCTCCAGCCGCTGCACCAACGAAGAAACCTACCTGGTGCAGAAACTGGTACGCACCGCCTTCGGCAACAACAACGTCGACACCTGTGCCCGTGTTTGCCATTCGCCCACCGGTTACGGTCTCAAGCAGACCTTGGGCGAGTCCGCCGGTACCCAGAATTTCGATTCGGTGATGAAAGCCGACGTCATCCTGGTGATGGGCGCCAACCCGACTGACGCGCACCCGGTGTTCGGCTCCCAGCTCAAGCGCCGCCTGCGCCAGGGCGCACGGCTGATCGTCATCGACCCGCGGCGCATCGACTTGGTGGATTCGCCTCACGCCCGTGCCGAGCTGCACTTGCAACTGCGTCCGGGGACCAACGTGGCCATGCTCAACGCGTTGGGCCATGTGATTGCCACCGAAGGCTTGATTGACCAGCCTTTTGTCGACGCGCGCTGCGAGGCGGCGGACTTCGCGCGCTGGCGCGATTTCGTCAGCCAGCCGGAAAACTCCCCCGACGTCCTGGGCCCGGTGTGTGGCGTGCCTGCCGAGCAGATCCGCGCCGCGGCACGGCTCTACGCCACCGGCGGCAACGCCGCCATCTACTACGGTCTTGGCGTCACCGAACACAGCCAGGGCAGCACCTCGGTCATGGGCATTGCCAACCTGGCCATGGCCACCGGCAACATCGGTCGCGAAGGTGTCGGGGTGAACCCGCTGCGTGGACAGAACAACGTCCAGGGCTCCTGCGACATGGGTTCGTTCCCCCACGAACTGCCCGGCTACCGGCACGTTTCCAACGAAACCGTACGCGCCCAGTTCGAACAGGCGTGGAACGTGACCCTGCAACCCGACCCGGGCCTGCGTATTCCGAACATGTTCGAAGCCGCGCTGGACGGCACCTTCAAGGCGCTTTATTGCCAAGGCGAGGACATCGCCCAGAGCGACCCCAATACCCAGCATGTGACGGCCGCGCTGTCCGCTTTGGAATGCGTGATTGTCCAGGACATCTTCCTCAACGAAACGGCCAAGTTTGCCCACGTGTTCCTGCCGGGCAGCTCGTTCCTTGAGAAGGACGGCACCTTCACCAACGCTGAACGTCGCATCTCCCGCGTTCGCAAGGTGATGGATCCACTGGCCGGCAAGGCCGACTGGGAGGCCACCATCGCCCTGGCCGACGCCCTGGGCTACAAGATGCACTACACCCATCCTTCGCAAATCATGGATGAAATCGCCCGCCTGACGCCGACTTTCAGCCGCGTCAGCTACGCCGAACTGGATCGTCACGGCAGCCTGCAATGGCCTTGCAACGATGCCGCGCCGGACGGTACGCCGACCATGCACATCGACCAGTTCGTACGTGGCAAGGGCCGTTTCATGCTCACCGGCTACGTGCCTACCGAGGAAAAGGTCAACAGCCGCTATCCACTGCTGCTGACCACCGGACGCATCCTCAGCCAGTACAACGTTGGCGCCCAGACCCGACGCACCGACAACGTGGCCTGGCACGAGGAGGACCGGTTGGAGATTCACCCAACCGACGCCGAGAACCGCGGGATCGTCGACGAAGACTGGGTGGGTATCGGCAGTCGCGCCGGGCAGACGGTGCTGCGTGCGAAGGTGACCGAGCGGGTGGCTCCGGGCGTGGTCTACACCACGTTCCACTTCCCTGAATCGGGCGCCAACGTGATCACCACCGACAACTCCGACTGGGCCACCAACTGCCCGGAATACAAGGTGACCGCGGTCGAGATCGTGCGGGTCAGCCAGCCTTCGGAATGGCAGAAGCGTTATCAGGCGTTCAGTGATGAACAAAGCCGCTTGCTCAGGGAACGTCGCCATGCCGAGAAAGCGGAGGTGCGTCGATGAGCTCTGACAGCTTGATAAAGATGGCCAACCAGATCGCCCAGTATTTCGCCAGCGAGCCGGATCATACATTGGCGGTGAATGGCGTGCGCCAGCACATCAAGAGCTTCTGGACGCCGGGCATGCGCCGGGACTTGCTGGCATGGGAGAAGAAACATCCGGACGCTGCCCTGCACCCGTTGGTGTTGGCGGCGCTGGTGGAACCGGAGGTGAATGCCTAGCACGCAGTGATCCGTGGGAGCAGGCAACCCTTGTGGCGAGGGAGCTTGCTCCCGCTCGGCGGCAGAGCCGTCGTAAAACCGGTGCCTGCGGTCTGTCTGGCGAAACGTGGTGGTGGGTTTGGGGCTGCTGCGCAGCCCAGCGGGAGCAGGCTCCCTCGCCACCAAAGCGGGTTTGGTGGTCAGGGTTTGGCTTGATGAGCCGTCCAGCGCTTCATCTCTTCGGCAATGAAGTGATGCACCAGGTCGCTGTACAGCTTCTCGATGGCATCCGGGCTCAAGCCTTCGGCTTCGGCCCACTCGCGTCGTCTCGCCAACATGGCCTTTAAACGCTCCGGTGCCTGCACCGAAGTTGCCGATGTCTTGAATTTCGAGGCCGCGAGCACGTATTGATAGCGCTTGCCCAGCAGCGTGATGACGGCCTGGTCGAGGGCATCGATTTCGCGTCGGATGTCCTCCATGTTTGCGCATTGTGAGGGTTGCAACGGGTCCATGCCGTGAGCTCCGCTTGTTGAACAAGACCGGCCCGACGTGAGCCGATCTTCTGATGGAGTTTAGAAGCGCCAGTCTTCAGCGCGAACGACACGACAGAAGGCGCCTGCCAGGGTTGCGTTGTGATGGGCAACGATCATTTCTGCCTTCAATTCAGGCGTGTCGGAACAGGTATGACCGTCGGCGATCAATACCGCATCGAACCCCAGATCCCGAGCGGCTCGGCAGGTGCTGTCGATACAATACTGGGTTTTCATACCGGTGATGACCAGGCCTTCAGCCTCGCAAGCCTTTAGCCGCGCTGCCAGGTCCGTCTGGGTGAAGGCGTTGGGGCGGTTTTTTTCGAAGATGATTTCGTCCCCCTCCAATTGCAGTTCCTGCACCAGTTGCGTCAGCGGGCTTGCAGGCTCGATGGGCGAGCCAGGCGGGCCTACGTGGCGAGCCAGGAAAATCGGTGCGCCAGCTCTCCGGGCCTTGAGCAGCAAGTCATTCAACGTGTCCAGCAACGCTTCGCCGGCCCAGGGGGTATCCGGGCCGTGAAACAACCCAACTTGCATATCGAGAATCAACAGAGCGTGCATGGTGCTTTCCTTGCGTGTGGGCCAGCGACGCAAGGGCAAAAGAAAAGGCCCTTACCATCACTGGCGGGCCTTTGGGATTCGTTTGTCAGCGACTCACGACATCTCGCACGACCCGCCTTGGGCGGTCGTGGTTGTGGTGGTCGAGGTCATCTGAGAATGATTCATGGCCTGACGATAACTGGAGGCGATCCGGATTGGCAAGCCTTGCTTGCGCAGATATATGCGGCCCCTGTTTGGATGGGTGGACACTGTGGCGAGGGAGCTTGCTCCCGCTCGGCTGCGCAGCAGTCGTAAAACCGGTGTTTGCGGTGTGCCTGGCGAAACGCGGTGACTGGTTTGGGGCTGCTTCGCAACCCAGCGGGAGCAAGCTCCCTCGCCACAGGGGTTGGCTAGTCTTCTAGTCCGCGCCGTTCGATCACGCCGAACACGTCTGCCACATCCTGCACCAGGATCCGGGCGACATTGGTGATGGTGGCGATGTCGTTCTCTGCCGAATCACGCAGGCTGGTGCAGGCGACCAGCGTCAGGTAATCGAGCGTGGCGTGCAGGCGTTCGCTGGCACAAGCGTGGAGTTCGGGGAGTGGGGCTTGGGTGTCGATCAGCAGGACGGGGTGCGCGGTGGCGGTTTGGGTGAGAGGCGTGAAGCGGGCAGATGCTTGATTCGTTGTCATAAGGTTGTACTCGTTCGATAGAAAGAATCGCCACCTTTCTGCTGCGAATCATATGGGTGGCAGTTGCGCGAGGGTTCGCAGACCGAGGAACGAATCTAAAACTCGGCAGACCCGAAAGTCTCCCGCGCGCAACCGCCATAAAATGAAAGCGGGCAAGTTTGCCTGAATTTCATTTGACGGTATCTAGATTTGTTCATTCGGGCTGCGAAACCCAATCACCGGCCAAAGCCGGCGACGAGCCAACTATAGAAGTCGATACCAGCACCCACAACCGACCTGTAGGACGCCCCAGCCCCTTGTGGCGAGGGAGCTTGCTCCCGCTCGGTGGCGCAGCCGCCGTAAAACCGGTGCCTGCGGTGTACCTGGCGAAACGCGGTGGCCGATTTGGGGCTGCTTCGCAACCCAGCGGGAGCAAGCTCCCTCGCCACGGGAGGTAAATTCCTACGAGATTTTAGGACGGCCAGTTCGGGCCGTCACACCTGACGCAATGGCCGAAAAAAAGCCCTGATATCCTCCGCCAACAACTCCGGCTGCTCCAACGCGGCAAAGTGACCACCTCGGGGCATGGTGGTCCAACGCTGCACGTCGCAGCAGCGCTCCACCCAGCTCCTCGGCGGCATAGGCAGTTCCCTGGGAAACAGCGCGACCCCAACCGGTGGTTTCAGCCGTTCACTGTGGTTGAACAGCAACGGCCGCTTGCCACCTTCCACATACTGGCGAAACGACGAGCCGATGCAGTTCGTCAGCCAATACAGCGTGACATTGGTCAGCAACCACTCTCGATCGATGGCGGGGCGGGTATCGCACCAGGACAGGATCTTTTCGCCCATCCACGCCAAGAGTCCCGCCGGTGAATCATTCAGACCCACGGCCAGGCTTTGTGGCTTGGTTCTTTGGAGGTGTGCGTAGGCGCCTTCGGCATCGGCAAATGCCCCTGCACGTTGCAGGAAGGCGGTTTCTGCTGTTGTCTGCGCGGGCTCGGTTTCGCCAAGGGGAGGGCGGTAGGAACCGGGAATGTAATTGAGGTGAATGCCGGTCACCCGCTCTGGAAAACGCACGCCCAACCACATCGAAACGCCTGCACCAATATCCCCACCCTGGGCGCCAAATCGGTCATAGCCTAGCCCCGTCATCAACTCACCCCATAAACCGGCGACCTCGTAAGGCCCCCTGCCGGATTGCTGGAACGGCGCGGAGAAGGTGTAGCCGGGCAGCGACGGCACCACCACATCGAAGGCGTCCCCAGGATCGCCGCCATGGCGGGCCGGGTCCGTCAGCAATGGGATGATGCGCTGCATCTCAATGAACGAGCCGGGCCAGCCGTGGGTGAGGATGAGCGGTATCGGCTTCGGACCGGTGCCACGTTGATGAATAAAATGGACCCTTTGCCCGTCGATGTGGGTGACAAACTGCGGCAGGCGATTCAGCGCGGCTTCCTGGGCTCGCCAATCGAACGCGGTCGACCAATGTGCGAGAAGCTCCCGTAGCACATCCATGTCCATGCCTTCGCTCCAGCCTTGCTCGGCCAAGGGCTCTGGCAGCCTTGCGTTCAGCAGGCGGTGCCGAAGGTCTTCAAGGGCGCTGTCGGGGATGTCGATGGAGAAAGGCTCGATGAGCATGATTACGCCTTCGGTTGAGCGGTGGCCGGCTGCCGGATCTGAGAAAACAGCCAATCAACAAAAAACTGCGCGTCAACCGCGGCATCCCGAGACACACCGTAATAGTAACGGGACAACGGCAGGCGCAATGACGGCAGCGGACAGGTCAGGCGCCCGTTGGATAGATCCTTGCCCAATAGCGAAGCCGGACACAACGCCACGCCCAGCCCATCGACGGCGGCTTGCAGCACGAGGTGCATGTGGTCGAATTGCAGGGTTGGCGAGTTCTGCAAGGGGCTGATGCCCGCGTGTACTGTCCACGCTTGCCAATCGCTGCTGCGGGTCTTGCCCGACAGCAATGTGTGCCGGGCCAGGTCGTGGGTGTTTTCCAACGGCACGCTTTGCAGCAATGATGGCGCGGCGACCAGCAATAGGTCGTCTTCCAGCAATGCCGTGGGCTGCACATGGGCTGACCATCCGGCGCGTCCACGGCGGATGACTACGTCGAAGGGTTCTCGTGACGGGTCCGGTGGTCTGGTGCTGGTGACCACTTCGGGCTTGATGTCCGGATGCAGCGCCACGAAATCCGGTAGCCGAGGGATCAACCAGCGCACGGCGAAGGACGGGCGCACGTTGATGGTGACTTTGCGCTGGGATGCACGGCGGGTCAGGGCCGCAGCGGCATTGGCGATCTGGGTCAGCGCCTCGCTGACCTGTTCGTAAAACGCCTTCCCCTCAGGCGTGAGCAAAGACTGACGGGTTCGACGCTCGAACAGCAGCACGCCCAAGCGTTCTTCGAGCAACTTTACGTGGCGGCTGACGGCACTGTGGCTCACGTGCAGTTCTTCGGCGGCGCGGCTGAAGCTCTGGTGGCGAGCGGCAGCGGCGAAGGCGCGGACGGCGTTCAACGGGGGGAGGTTGGCGATCATGTGTCTAATTTAGTCACATATGAGTCGCAATTAAAGCGTTTGTCAGCGTCCCGGTGCCACGCCACCCTGAAGGCCACAGCAATTCGCCTTCAATGTGGAGTGATGCATGGCCGGTTACGGACTTTTTCTGATCCTGGCGACCCTGACGGTGCTCAGCCCGGGCCCCGGTGTGGTGCTGACGATTTCCAATGCCTTGCGCCATGGCTGGCGCGGTGCACTGCCGGGCATCTTCGGGATCGCGTCGGGCGCGTTTATCGTGGCGGGTATCTGCGCCAGCAGCTTGGGGTTGATCCTGGCCGCCTCGGCGACGGCCTTCACGCTTTTGAAATACATCGGCGCGCTGTACTTGTTGTACCTGGGCATCAAGATGTGGCGCACCCAACGCTTCGTGCCCGAACTCACGGTCACGTCCACGCGCCCGTGGCGGCGATTTGGCGAGGCGCTGTCGATCCAGTTGCTCAACCCCAAGGCCGGGTTTTTCTTCCTCGCCGTGTTCCCTCAGTTCATCAAGCCGTTGGATCACTATTACAGCCAGTTCTTCTTGCTGGTGTTGTCCTATAGCGTGCTTGTCGTACTGGTGCATTCCGGTTATGCGCTCATGGCCAATGGCGCCAGGGGCTGGCTCTCTTCAAGCCAGGGCGCCAGGATCGTCGGCAAACTGTCGGGCATTACCTTCCTGGGGTTCGGCGTGCTGATGGCGTCTGCCAGCAAGTGACGAGTACGCGTCAACGCCGCCCCGTGCGCGTACTCACATCCACCCAAACCGCCAACACCAGAATGCTGCCCTTGACGATCATCTGCCAATAACTGTCGACGTCGAGCATGGACATGCCGTTGTCCAGGCTGGTGATCACCAGCGCGCCGAGGAGAGCACCGTAGACCGTGCCGGAGCCGCCGCGCATGGAGGTGCCGCCGATGAAGCAGGCGGCGATGGCATCGAGTTCGCCCATGTTGCCGGCCGAAGGTGAGCCAGCGGCCAGGCGTGCGGTGTTGACCACGCCGGCGAGGGCGCACATCACGCCCATGATGCCGAAGATCCACAGCTTCACAGCCTGTACGTTGATGCCGGACAGGCGTGTGGCTTCCATGTTGCTGCCCACCGAATAGACACGTCGGCCGAACACGGTCTGGCTGGTGACGTAGCTGAATACGCCCAGCAGGATCAGTAGGAGCAGCACCGGCACCGGGATGCCGTCGTAGCTGTTGAGGGTATAGACGAACCCCGCCAACACCGCGCCGATCACCACCACGCGCAATACGTCACGCACCAGAGAGTGGGCCGCCAGGCCATGGAGGGCACGGTTGCGCCGCTGTTTCCAAGTCAGGAACAGCGTCAGGGCGAACAGTAGGATACCGAGCCCGGTCCCGACCGTGTGCGGCAAGTATCCCTGCCCAACGTAGACCAGCTCCGGTGACACCGGGGCGATGGTGGTGCCGCCGGTTACTCCCAGCAGAACGCCGCGAAACGCGAGCATGCCACCCAGCCCGACGATGAACGACGGGATACGCAGGTAGGCGGTCATGTAGCCGTTGCCCAAGCCAATCACCAAGCCGCACAGGGCCACCAAACTCAGGTTCGCCAGCAGCGGAATGTGATAGACCACGTCGAGAATCGCCGCCAGGCCACCGAGCAGCCCAAGCAATGAACCCACCGACAAATCGATCTCGCCGCTGATGATCACCAGCACCATGCCGCAGGCCAGGATACCGGTGATGGACATCTGCCGCAGCAGGTTGGAGAGGTTGCGCGGGGTCACGAACCCACCCTCGGTCTGCCAGCTGAAAAACAGCCAGATCAGCGCCACGGCGATCACCAGCGCAAGCATTTTGTAGCGGGAAAACAGCTGTTTGACCTGATTCATCTACGCGGACTTCCGATCATTATTGTTATGGCCATCGGGATGGCTGAGCGCGGCGGCAAGCACTTGTTCCTGGGTCAGTTCGTGGTTGATGAAGTCGCCGCGCAACTGGCCTTCGCCGATCACCAGGACGCGGTCGGAGACCCCCAGCACCTCGGCCAGCTCCGAGGACACCATGATGATCGACACGCCTTCGGCCGCCAGCGCGCCCATCAACTTGTAGATCTCGTACTTGGCGCCGACGTCCACGCCGCGGGTCGGCTCGTCGAGAATCAATACGCGGGGTTTGGTCAGCAGCATCTTCGCCAGCACGGCCTTTTGTTGGTTGCCACCTGAAAGACTGGTGATCGGCAGGAACGGGCTCGCGGTCTTGAGGTGCATGCGCGAGATTTCCTTGTCGATGCTGCCCAGTTCGGCTTCGGCGTCGATGCGGGTCAGTTTCGAATAGTTATCCAGCACGGCCAGGGTGATGTTCTGGCCCACCCCCAGGTCCGGGATGATGCCTTGGCGCTTGCGGTCTTCGGGGACCATGCACAGGCCGGCGCGGATCGACTTGAGGGGCGTGCGCGTGTCGATCTGTTTGCCTTCCAGCCAGACTTCACCTTCGTAGCGGCCGGGGTAGGCGCCGAACAACGCCGACACCAGTTCCGTACGTCCGGCGCCGACCAGCCCGGCGATGCCGAGGATTTCCCCACGCTTGAGGACGAATGAAATGTCGTCGACCCGTTTGCGCCTGGGGTTGTCGACGTCGTAGCAGGTGAAGTGGCGCGCCTCGAAAATCACTTCGCCGACGTCATGGGGTTCGGTGGGGTAGAGGTTGCTCATTTCCCGTCCGACCATCTGGGTGATGATCTTCGGGATGTCCATGTCTGTCATGGCGGTGGTAGCGATGTGCTTGCCGTCGCGGATCACCGAAATGGTGTCGCACACGGCGGCCACTTCATCGAGCTTGTGGGAGATGTAGACGCAGGCGACGCCCTTGGCCTTGAGGTCGCGGATGATGTCCAGCAGCACCTCGATTTCCGAACGGGTCAGGGCCGAGGAGGGCTCGTCGAGGATCAGCAGCCGCGCTTGCTTGTTCAGTGCCTTGGCGATTTCCACCAGTTGCTGGTAGCCACCGCCGTACTGCGAAACCGGCAGCGAGACGTTCATGTCCGGCACTTTGAGTTCACGCATCAGGGCTTCGGCGCGGTGGATCATTGCCGGGTAGTTCATGCGCCCGCCGGGCAGCGTCAGTTCGTGGCCCATGAAGATGTTTTCCGCCACCGACAGGTCGGGGACCAGGGTCAGCTCCTGGTGAATGATGACGATCCCGGCGGCTTCGGTTTCGCTGATGGACTGCGCCTTGAGCGGCTGGCCGTCCCAAAGGATTTCACCGTCCCAGGTGCCGTAGGGATAGACCGCCGACAGCACCTTCATCAGCGTGGATTTGCCGGCGCCGTTCTCACCGCACAGGCCGACACACTCACCTGGCCTGACCTTGATGTCGATGCCGTTCAGGGCTTTGACACCGCCAAAGGTTTTGACGATGCCGTTCATTTGCAGCAGGTAGTCGGACATGGCGAAGGCTCGTGGAAAAGGGCTCACACATACGCAGGAACCCTGAAGTCAATCAGCCCCCTGTGGGAGCGAGCCTGCTCGCGAAAGCGGTGGCTCGGCTTGCATCAATATTGGATGTGCCGCCGTCATCGCGAGCAGGCTCGCTCCCACAGGAACTGTGTTTAACCCAAGCGTTGGGTCACTGCCCGGCGATCTGCGCCTTGGTGTAGAACCCGTCCTTTTCCAGCAGGTCGATGTTGTCCTTGGTCAACGGTGTAGGGGTAAGCAGGATGGTGTCGACTTTCTTGCTGCCATTGTCGTATTGCGAGCTGAAGGTCGGCTTCTCGTTGCGTGCCAGTTGCACCGAGAGCTTGGCGGCTTCGGAGGCGATCAGCTTCAGCGGCTTGTAGACGGTCATGGTCTGGGTACCATCGATCACGCGCTTGACCGCTGCGAGGTCGGCGTCCTGGCCCGAGATCGGCACCTTGCCGGCCATTTTCTGGGCGGCCAAGGCCTGGATGGCGCCGCCGGCGGTGGCGTCGTTGGAGGCGACGATGCCATCGATCTTGTTGTTGTTCCGGGTCAGGGCGTTTTCCACGATGCTCAAGGCTTCGGTGGGGTTCCATTCCTTCACCCACTGCTGGCCGACGATCTTGATATCCCCCTTGTCGATGGCCGGTTGCAGCACCTTCATCTGGCCTTCGCGCAGAACCTTGGCGTTGTTGTCCGTGGGCGCGCCACCGAGTAGGAAGTAATTGCCCTTCGGCGCGGCCTTGAGCACGCCGCTGGCCTGCATCTCGCCGACCTTTTCGTTATCGAAGGAAATGTAGGCGTCGATGTCGGCGTTGAGGATCAGTCGGTCATAAGACACGACCTTGATCCCGGCCTTCTTGGCTTCGGCGACGGCGTTGGTCAGCACGGTGGCGTTGAACGGCACGATGACGATCACATCGACGCCACGGGAAATCAGGTTTTCGATCTGCGAGATCTGCTTCTGCTCGTTGGCATCGGCCGACTGGACGAAGACCTTGGCATCGAGTTTTTCCGCCGCCGCGACGAAGTAGTCACGGTCCCGCGACCAGCGTTCCAGGCGCAGGTCATCGATGGAAAAACCGATTTTCGGATGGGCCGCATCGGCCATGACCGGCAGCGAGAGCAGGGCGAGGGCGCCAGCGAGTAACGTGCGTTTGAATGTTTTCATGGTGGTGCGTCCTTTTATTGTTGTTTGAAAGACACTGCCTGACGATGAGCGTGGTGCGGATAAACTGTAGAGAGTCGCCGAGCGCTGTGGGCAGAGATTTGTCGCGAGAATGTAACAACCTCACAGCACCACAGCTCTGCCCGTTGTCAGGGATAGATAAACCGGTTGACCACGTTCTCGAGCATCTCCTGTCGACCGCTGACGGCCTGGGGATTCAGCTCGTTGGTGAAGGCATGCTCGGCCAGTGAGGCGAGGCTGAATTCACCGGCCAAGACCGCTTGGCCGAACGGCTGCTGCCAACCGGCGTAGCGTTGGTCCTTGAACTGCTGGAGCTGGTCGTTCTGGACCATGGCTGCCGCGCGTTCCAGGGCCAGAGCCAGGACGTCCATGGCCGCCACATGACCGTGGAACAGATCGAGTTCGTCCACGCTCTGGCGCCGCACCTTGGAATCGAAGTTGAACCCGCCGTTGGTGAAACCGCCCGCCTTGAGAATCTCGTAGGTGGCCAGGGTCATCTCTTCGACGCTGTTGGGGAACTGGTCGGTGTCCCAACCGTTCTGCGGGTCGCCCCGGTTGGCGTCGATGCTGCCGAAGATCCCCAACGAGACGGCCGTGGCGATCTCATGATGAAAGCTATGCCCGGCCAGGGTCGCGTGGTTGGCTTCGATGTTGACCTTGATCTCGTTTTCCAGGCCGAACTGTTGCAGGAAGCCGAACACCGTGGCGCTGTCGTAATCGTACTGGTGCTTGGTCGGTTCCTGGGGCTTGGGCTCGATCAGCAGGTCGCCCTTGAAGCCGATCTTGTGCTTGTGCTCGACCACCATGCGCATGAAACGGCCCAGTTGCTCGCGCTCGCGTTTCAAGTCGGTATTGAGCAGGGTTTCGTAACCTTCTCGACCGCCCCACAGCACGTAATTGGAGCCCTTCAGGCGTTGGGTCGCGTTCATGGCGCTGAACACCTGGGCGGCGGCGCAGGCGAACACTTGCGGGTCCGGATTACTGGCGGCACCTGCGGCAAAACGTGGGTTGCTGAAGCAATTGGCGGTGCCCCACAGCAGCTTGATCCCGGTTTGTTCCTGATGGCGCTCCAGGTGGTCGACCATCTGGGCGAAGTGTTCGCGGTACTCTTTGAGCGAAATGCCTTCCGGGGCGACATCGGTGTCGTGGAAGCAGTAGTAGTCGATGCCCAGCTTGGAGAAGAACTCGAAGGCCGCTTCGGCCTTGCCGATGGCCATTTCCATGGGATCCCCAGCGTGCTGCCACGGGCGCTTGAAGGTACCGGCACCGAACACATCCGACCCCGGCCAGACGAAGGTATGCCAGTAGCAGACCGCCATGCGCAGGTGCTCGCGCATGGGTTTACCGAGCACCAGTTTGTTGGCGTCGTAGTGACGGAAGGCAAGCGGCGAGTCGCTGGCGGCGCCTTCGTAGCGAATCTTGTCGACAGCGGGGAAGTACGACATGGGCGAGTTCCTTTTTTATTCTTGGCGGTGTCTCGATACTAACGCCGGCCCCGAGGCTGCTGATTATGAAAATCACCAACAGGGCGTTCGATTTTGAGTATTGAGGTTCATCGCTTGCGCGCCTAGTCTGTGTGCATCGGCCCAGGGTTAAACCAATGAAAACCGTCCCGCCCGTTCACCGCATCGCACTGTTGTTCAATGGCAGCAAGATCTACGACCGCGGCATCATCAGCGGCATCGGCAACTACCTGAGCAGCACCCGTGCGTCCTGGGACTTGTTCCTCGAGGAGGATTTCCTCTGTCGCTTGAAAGGCATCGAGCGCTGGCAGGGCGACGGGATCATCGCCGACTTCGACGACCCGCTGATTGGCGAGGCACTGGCCGGGATCAAGCTGCCGGTCGTGGCGGTGGGCGGTTCCTATCAGGATGAACGCGCCTACCCGAAAGGCATCCCCTATGTCGCCACCGATAATGACGCGTTGATGACGTTGGCCTACGAGCACCTGATCGAGGCCGGATTGACGCGTTTTGCCTGTTTCAGCCTGCCTGAAGCACAAGCCAATCGCTGGGCCCAGGAACGGGAAAAAGCCTTTCGCCGGCTGGTGCAGCGCGATGGCCTGCACGCCGAGGTCTATCGCGGCATGGGCACCAGCGCACCGCTGTGGGACAGCGCCGTCGAACAGCAGATCGCCTGGCTGCAAAGCCTGCCCAAACCCATCGGCATCATCGCCGTCAGCGACGCCCGCGCCCGGCAACTGCTGCAAGCCTGCCTGACCGCCGGAATCGCCGTACCGGAGGAAGTGGCGTTGATCGGCATCGACAACGATCCCCTGACCCGCAGCCTGACGCGGGTGCCGCTGAGCTCGGTGATCCAGGGCACCGAAACCATGGGCCGCACCGCCGCGCGCCTGCTCCATCAAATGCTGCACGGCATGCCGTCCACGGGCACACAGATTCTGATACCGCCGGATGCGATCAATGTGCAGGTGTCGAGTCTGCATCAGCCGTTGGGCAACCCTTATGTCATGCAGGCACTGCTCTTCATCCGCCAATACGCCTGCCAGGGCATCAAGACGGCCCAGGTGGCGGCCTATGTGGGCGTGTCGCGCTCATCGCTGGAATCGCACTTTCGCAAGGAGCGGGGCTGCAGCGTCCACGACGAGATCCTGCGCTTCAAACTGGCCGCCGCCGCCAATGGCCTGGAAAACACCCACTCGCCGATTGCCGACATCGCCCAGAATTGCGGCTTCAAATCGGCGCAGTACCTGCACACGGTGTTTCGCCGGGAGTTCGGCTGCACCCCTCGGGAGTATCAGCAGGGGGCCAATGCAGCAACTCACTGACCCACTGCCGAACCGCTCT
>NZ_FOTH01000020.1:0-117241 GCF_900114515.1 Pseudomonas sp. NFACC46-3 | reverse complement strand
TGCCCTCACTCCGGCATTGCTCCGTGGGCCCGCCGCGAAGGGCCATCCATGGCCCAGCGCGGCTAACCCGGCATACATGCCGGGTTGCCCACTGCGCAATACCTGCGTTCGGCCAGCGTGGTTAACGGGGCGCCGAGATCAACGTCCACCGCGAGGCGGCCTTATAGCCGACCTGGTTCTGGGTGATCGTGTTTCTCCTGTGGGAGCAAGCTCGCTCCCACAGTTTTTTCCCGGGGGGTGTTCACAGGCATCGCCGTCACCCCAAATCCCCTGTGTGTGAGCTTGCTCGCGAAAGCGACGGGTCAGCTTGCGGTGATGGGTTGTGGTTCGGGCAGGCGTAGGGTTTCGACGGCGGTGGGCCAGTCGAGCAGGTATGTACCGCCCGGCGTTTCCAGCTTCAGTTGATGTCGTTCCATGTCGACATCGGCCACCGGCGTCCAGGGGCGTCGGCCGTCGATGCCCAGGCTCTGGGTCAGGCTTGCCAGGTCTTCAGGATGACAGCGAAGGGTGGCGCTGACCGGGTCGTCCTGACGCGACGCCAGTTGGCGGACGAGTGCATCGATGCGTGCCTGCTCCGGGACTTCGTTCAACAGCGTCCCCAGGGCCTCGTTGACCACGTGTGCAGCACTCGTCTCGATTCGCTCCCACATGGCTTGACGCTGGGCTTCCCAGGCGGCGAGCACGGTTTCGGCCTTTTCCCAGAATTGTGCTTGAGCCTCGAGCACGGTCGCGTCCGCCTCTGCGCTGGCGCGTCCAAGCAATTGCGCGGCCTGCGCCTGGGCCTGCTCGAGGATGACCTGTGCGCGGGCACAATCGACCAGGGTTTCGCGAGCGATGTAGGGCTGCGACAGGCCTTGGCCATCGGGGCGCAGTTCAAGCGAACGCCGAGCGAGCATCGTGTCTCTCCGTTTGGATAGGTGCCGAGGGTGCCAGGCTTTGCTCAGCTTTCCAGCAGGCGGACTGCCAAAGCGTATTCAGCTTGGCGGCTGGCGGTTGAGGGGCGGGTGCCGATTCGATGGCGATGATTCTGTCGCGTGGGAACGCCAGGCGCGCCCGTTCCCAGGCCTGTTCGCCCAGCCAGGCACGCAGCAGGGCGAGCGGATCCTGGTCTTGTTCGAGCCAGTGTCCCGGGCGCAGGGCCTTGGCGGTGCGCTCGCACCAGGCCCGGTCCTGCGCCGAAAGTGCCTGTGTTGCCGTTAACGGTGCGCAGGTGCTCGCCACCAATTCGCAGGCAAGGGCCAAGGTCCGGGGCGTGCCGCAGAACAGCGATTGCAGCACCGGGCTGGGTTGGGGGGGCGTGCACGGCGTCATACCGAAGTTGCGGGCAAGCGCGGCATGCTGCGCTCGGGCGAGGGCGTCGATCTGTGGCGCGGTCAGCAGGCAAAGCGCTGACGAATACCAGCCCCGGTCTGCTTCGCGCCAGGCGAGGGTCCACCAGCGAACCCATGCAATCTCCGCCGTCATGCGGCGGTCCCGTTATGGTCGGGTTTGGTCCCTGGGTTTTTCACGGCGAACAGCCCAGGTGTCATGCTGCTTTGGGGGGCGGCGGGCGTCCCGGCTGGTTTGGTGAGCGTGCGATCGAGAAATCGTGGCAGTACCAACACGCCGTTGCGCCACAGCCGATAGAGGCCATACAAGACGCCCATCAGGATGGCGAGCAAGGTGATACTTGCCGTCACGGTCACCGCCCGCCAATAGCCGATGTCGTCGGCCTGCATGAGGAAGGGGCCGAAATACGCCATCTTGCGCCGTTCCTGATACGGCGCGGCGGGAACGAATACCACCGATAGCTTGGCCGGATTCTGGGCGGCGTCGGCCATGCCGGGAATCCCGCTGGCGACCAGGTTGCGCACGCGCGGGGTGATGCTGTCGGGGTCCAGCGCACGGGTATGCTTGATAAACACCGAGGCCGATGCGGGTTGGACCGGCTCACCCGGGGCCACCCGTTCCGGCAGGACCACATGGACCCGGGCGAGCACCACGCCATCTATTTGTGACAGCGTCGATTCGAGCTCCTGGGACAGCGCATAGATGTAGCGGGCACGCTCCTCCATCGGCGTGGAAATGACCCCTTCCTTGCGGAAGATCTCCCCCAGGCTGGAACGAGAGCGACGCGGCAGGCCGGCGGCTTCGAGTACCTGGACGGCGCTGTTCATGTCGGCAGGCTCGACCAGCACGGTCAACCCGTCTTTGTCGACTTGCTTGCTCGCCTCCACGTTCTTGTTCGCCAACTCGGCGATCACTTCGTTGGCATCCTGCTCGGAAAGATGGCTGTGCAGCACCGTTCGTTCGTTGCAACCGGTGAGCAGCAGGCACAGCATCAGTGTCGGGAACGCGCGCTTGGACATGACCGGCCTTCCCTTTACTGAAGATTGGTGAGCTTCTCGATGGCCTGGGAGCCTTTGCTGACCACTTTCGCGGTCATCAGGCTTTCCAGGTGGAAGGACGACAGTGAGCGGTTCGACTGCAACATGTCCTGCGGGTCGGCAGTGCGGATGGCCTTGAGCATGTCCCGGTTGGCGCGGTCGTCCAGGCGCTGCAGTTCACCGGAGCGGCTCGACAGCGAGTCAATGATGCGTGCCGCGACATTGTTTTCGCTGTTCGGGGCGGGGGCTTTTTCGCGCATTTGTGCATTGAACCAACTGACATCGCTGGTCTCGGCGCTCGCTTGTGTCTTGGCGCTCGTTTTGGCGGACGTGGAGGCGAGGTTGCTGGGGTCGATGGCGTGTATGTCCACGGAATGTCTCCTGTTTCAACGGTCGGTTTGAAAACTCAAAGGTCGGGTGCCTTCAGGCGCACATCAGCCTCAAGACGTTGCGAGCGCTACCGGTGACGCTCAGGTGAAACTCGATTTCTTCCCGGTTGCGCCGGGCACGCTGACGCGGCGGGGCTTGCTGGCCGGCCAGGCGGGCGAGGGCGAAGTCCAGCTCTTCCAGGGCAAGCTGGAACAACCGGGTTTCGCGAGCATCCAGCGCGGTGCCGCGGGCAATGCGTTCGGTCCATGTCCACCGTTCTGCGTCGAGGGTCGCTGGCGGGGGATAGCGCGTCGGGTGCTGGTCCATGAACGCGGCGATCTCGAACAACAGGTCCTGGTCGTCTGGTTCATACCGCGCCTGGCCGTCACCTTCGTCGATGTCCAGCAGCGTCAGCAGTTTCCTGCGGCCCAGGACCGCGATGATCTTGAGCAGCAGCGACAGGCTCGCGTCATGACGACTGCGCCGCGTGGCGTGATCGCCCTCGATCTCCCAGGCGCCGAACAGCGCGCCGCAGAAGGGGTTGTTGGCATTGCCGAAATCGCTTTGGCTGTCGACATCGTTGTCACCGATGGGCTGCCGGCGATAGGCGAACATCTGGGCCAGATCGTTGAACAGGTCTTCATTGGAATAGGCGTCATCGATATCGACGTCGAGATTGGAGCCGGTGCCGCTGTTGATTTCTTCGAGGATGTCTTCCAGTACCAGGCGCAAAGGGTCTTGGGTCTCTGCGGCGAATCCGTCCTGGGGGCTCGGCCAACCAGGTCGAGACTGTCCGCCCGCCGAACCCTTTTCGTTGCCCCACTGGACGAGCGACTCTCGCAACCGGTCGCCGGCTCCGTGCAGCGCCAGGTGCAGGCTTGGCGGAGTCGGCGCAGGACGCAGCGTGGGTTCGTCATGGGACAGGTCCCTGAGAGCTCGAAGGCTGTCTGGCAAGTCGATGAGCATAGGGCCTCCTCGCATCGCGCTTGAGGTTACCCCGCCGGAGCGGGGCTGAAGCGAGAGGGTCAGAATCGTATGTTTTTCGAGGCCTCCCCCATGGCGGTGATGGCTTTGGTTGCGGTGTCCATCGACCCTGCCGCGATTGCGTTCATGGTGTCAGCGACCAGTTTCTTCTGGTCGAATTCGGATTTCATGGTTGTCATCGCAGCCGAGGTCGCGTCCATCTGCTGCATGGCAGCCGTGGAAGCCGCGAGAGAAAGTCCACCAAAACTCATAGTCGTATCTCCGGGTTGTGGAATGGCGAGACGATCGTGAGCGTCTCGCTGGTTAAGTGGCGGCCGTTGCGTAAACGGTTCCACCGATCCCACTCAACTCGTCGATATTTGCAGGCACTTCATCCGGTAATACAGCGTGCGCCGGGCGATACCCAGTTCGGCGATGACCTTGTCGATGCAATGATGGTGGCGGCGCATGCAGTCCTCGATGAGGATTTTTTCGAACTGCTGCAGGTGTTCTTTCAACTTGAGTGTCGAGCTGCTGTGTTCCAGTTGCTCGGCGCGGGGCAGTGCCGGCAAGCCGAGTACGTACCGCTTGGCGGCGGACTGCAGCTCGCGGATGTTGCCAGGCCAGGCGTAGCCGAGCAGTTGGCGCAACAGCGCTGGCGACGGCGCGACGTAGGGCCGGTCAAGTGCCTGGGCTTCCCGGCGCACCAGCGACTGGAACAGCGGCACGATGCGCTCCTTGCGGCTGCGCAGTGGCGGCAGCTTGAGGCTGATGATGTTCAGGCGAAAATAAAGGTCCCTGCGAAACTCGCCACGTTCGACCATTTCTCCCAGCGGGCACTGGGCGGAGGCGATCACTCGCATGTTCACCGGGATGTTCTGGGTCGAGCCCAGGCGCTGGACCGTCCTGGATTCCAGGACTCGCAGCAGCTTGGCTTGCAGGCCCAACGGCATGCTGTCGATTTCGTCCAGGTACAGCGTGCCGTTATGTGCGGCTTCGACGAACCCCGCGCGATTTTGGCTGGCCCCGGTAAATGCGCCGGTGTTGGCCCCGAAGAGCTGGCTCTCGGCGAGGGTTTCGGGAATGGCGGCGCAGTTGATGGCCACGAACTTGCCGGAGCAGCCGGACATGCGATGGATCTTTTCTGCCAGCGTGTCTTTACCGGTACCCGTCTCGCCGCGCAGCAACACATCGATCATGAGCGGAGCGACGCATTGGACGAACGCCTCGAGGTTGAGGGCATCTTCTTTATAGGGATTGGAAAGTGCAGCGCATAGCAGCTTTTGCATCACTGACGATTCCATTTCTTGTTTGGTTAGAAGGGTCGACAAGTTGAACGATGAAAAGGCGTGTGAAACTTCCTCGAGTTGGCGCCGCCGCGCGACTGCACAGTAATAAACATTTTGCTGGTCACGAGGTTTAGAGAAGAGATTAAAAAAAAGTTCATGCCGGCACGGCCGCTGTTAATCGATTCAGCTAAACGGTCAACCGGGCTGAAATGCCCTGAACAACCCGTCTGGCATGGGGCACAGGCCGAAAATGAGCGGTGATGGCGTCGTTTCGAAAAATTGGATCCGACAAACGGTTCAGCCCAGGCCCTTACTTTGAGCAAGAGCTCTAGAAGCGAGCACTAGTCTCAACTTTGTCGCCGCCCAAGAGGGGTAGGTGTAATACGCGTTGTAGTTAATTCGTCAGTTTGAAACCGCCCATGGGCAATAACAGCCCACCGCCAACGTGTGTGTCGCACTAACTTCCCGGCCGACACTCAACGCCTCGAGAATCGGCTCGATGAAGCTGTTGTTCGAGTTGCAGGTCAGGCCTTCGCTGTAGGGGCCGAAGTACGCCAGTTTGCCGCTGCGATCCCAGATCGCTACGGCCGGGCTTGCAGGAATCTGGCTTGAACCGGGGAGCGCCGGGAGGGTTTTCAAGTGGCTCAACGTGGCCGGCAGCTGACCTTGGCTGCCGGCTTTTTGTACCGCATAAAACTCGACGCCTTGCGGTACATATTTATCGACCAACTCGGCAAGGTGTTGCTGGTTGCCGACGTTGCACGGGCACGCCGGGTCCCAGAAATGCACCAGGCGTATTGCGCCGGGGCCGGCCAGATCGGCAGGCAGGCGCAGCGGGTCGCCGGAAAACACCGCGGTGTGTTGGCTGAAAGCGCGCAGGAAACGGCCTTGGAACCAGTCGTAGGCTATCCACAATACGACGGCGCATCCGAGGGCGAGCAGGCTGGCGAGCAAGGCTGTGCGGTGGGACGGGCGCATGGAGTCGATCCTCTGAAGCCGCGTAGCTTGCCATGCCTGCCGCGACAGATGAATATCGCAGGCCTACAAAGTCTGTTTCGCGCGATGCGCCTATGCCTGGAAATCTTGATGCCTGCCACTTTCGCCCCCGATCTCCTGCGTGCCAGCCTGAAGCCGCTGGCCCAGTGGCAAGCCCTGTCCGAGCAAGCCCAGGCCTACCAGCGGTTCTATGGCCTGGACTTTCCCCAACGCAGCGTGCGCAAGGGATTGGGGCGTTTCGAGGTGGGTGGGTATGAGCTGGTCAGCCAGGTCTGGTGGCCGGAAAAAGCCGTGGCGACCTTGTTTGTGTTCCACGGTTATTACGATCACATGGGGCTGTATCGCCACTTGATCGAGTGGGCTCTGGAGCAGAAGTTCGCGGTGATCGCTTGTGATCTGCCGGGCCACGGCCTGTCCAGTGGCGAGCGCGCCAGCATCGAGGATTTTGCCGAGTACCAGGCCACCCTGCAGGGCCTGTTGGCCGAGGCCGGGACACTCGACCTGCCGCAACCCTGGCACCTGTGCGGGCAAAGCACCGGCGGGGCCATTGTCGTCGATCACGTGCTCAACCAGGGCGCACAGAGCCCGGCCCAGGGCCAGGTCATCCTGCTGTCACCCCTGGTGCGGCCACGGGCCTGGGGCTGGTCGCGCCTGAGTTATTACCTGCTCAAACCCTTCGTAAGGGGGATTGCCCGACGTTTCAGCGAGAACTCCACCGACCCGGACTTCCTGCCGTTCCTGCAAGCCGACCCGCTGCAACCACTACGCCTGCCCACCGCCTGGGTGGGCGCGTTGGGGCAATGGATCAAGCGTATCGAAGCCGCCCCGAGCAGCCCGCGCCAGCCATTGATCGTGCAGGGACAGGCGGACATGACGGTGGATTGGGTGCACAACCTGCAAGTGCTACGCAGCAAGTTCGATCGGCCGCAGGTGTTGATGTTGCCCGAGGGACGCCATCACTTGGCGAATGAGGCGCTGGCTTTGCGGCAGGAGATGTTTGGATTTTTGACGAAGCGGATGAGCCGGGTTCGGCGGTGACCGGGCTATTGCTATCGCGAGCAGGCTCGCTCCCACAGAGTGTTGAGCTGCGAGATCCAATGTGGGCGAGCTTGCTCGCGATGGCGGCGCTGAACTACTGCCCGAGATTCTGCCCCACCGCCAACCCCGCCCGAATCGCCGCCAGGGCCGCTTGATAATAAGCCTGGCCCTCGGTCGATTCGGCGAAGGTGGCGAACTCTTCCAGCTCGGTATCCGTCAGGTCACGGTAGACGTACAGCAGCGTGTTGTTCAGGTCCGCGCCGATCTGTTCCATTAACCGCTGGCGCTGGCTGTCGAGCATGCCCTGGGCCTGGCCGCCGCCCAGCAGCCCCGGGATCATCGAACTCAGGCTGTCGGCCGCCACGCCGGCGATCGCCAGGCTGACTTCGGCGCCGGCCTCGCGGGCGGGCAGGGCCTGGGCCAGGTGGCCGATGATCAACAAGCGGTTGTCGCTGGCTGGCATCTTCGGCAGGCCCTTGGCGTTTTTCGCCAATTGATCACGCCGGGTCGCCAGCAACTCGGCCGCCACGACCTTGCGGCCCAGGGGCGACTGGAAAAAGCTCAGGGCCGGGCTGGGGTCACGCAAATTCTTGCGCATTTGCGCCTCGGCCCGCTGGTCCATGGCCTGGGGGGCGAAACGTTGATTGCTGTTGTTCACCAGGGCCTGGAACACCGCCGGCGGCAGGCTGCTCTGATAGCGCTGCTGGGCGGCGCTCAAGGCGTCATTGAAATGCGCCCGCTGTTCCGGCCAACCGGCGACCTTGTACAACTGGTCGTAGCTGTCTGCCCAGGCGGGCAAAACGCAGAACATCAACAGTGAGAAAAGCAAACGGCGCATAGGGACTCCTGTCAGCAGCCGACTATTCTCCGTGGGGTGTGGGGTCTTGTCGAGAATTCGTATCAAGTTCGTACGACGGTGCTATCTGGCGGCAAAAAACCTGCCGAGCGTCGCTGTTGGTTTTACAGGCACAGGCATACTATGCGCGCCATGCAAATACCTTCTGATCACCCGCTGCTGTTACGTATCGTCGACGACCTGGCCGAGCGCGGCTGGTCGCAGCAGGACCTCTTCCTGCCGGAGGCGCTGACCCGCGCCCTGGCGGCCGAATGCCGCCAGCGTGCCGCCGAGGGCGAACTGGCCCCGGCAGCGGTCGGGCGCGGGCCGTTCTCGGAGATCCGCGAAGGGATCCGGGGTGATCACATTCAGTGGATCGAACCCGGCCAGGCGCAAGCCTGCGACCATTACCTGGCGCTGATGGACAGCCTGCGCGAGGCGATGAATCGCGGGTTGTTCCTGGGCCTGGAAGACTTCGAAAGCCACTTCGCCCTCTATCCGCCTGGCGCGTTCTACCTCAAGCACGTCGACCGCTTCCGCGATGACGACCGACGGACAGTGTCGGCGGTGCTTTACCTCAATGACGACTGGTTGCCGGAACACGGCGGCCAGTTGCGCATGTACCTGGACGAAAGCCTGGAACAGGACGTGGTGCCCATCGGCGGTTGCCTGGTGGTGTTCCTGTCGGGGGACATTCCCCATGAAGTACTGCCGGCCACGCGTGATCGCCTGTCCTTGACCGGTTGGTTCCGCCGTCGCGGCAACGAGTTGTTCTGAAGATGGAAAAGATCCTGGTCAGTCGCTGCCTGCTCGGGCATCGCGTGCGCTACGACGGCGGCGCCAGTGGGCCGTTCGATCAATTGCAGCAATGGCTCGACGAAGGCCGGATCGTGGCGCTGTGCCCGGAAGTCGCCGGCGGTTTGCCTACGCCTCGGGCGGCGGCGGAGATTCCTGGCGGGCAGGGCGGGCAAGTGCTCGACGGCCAGGCACTGGTCATCACCACCGACGGCGAAAATGTGAGTGCGCAGTTTTTGTCCGGTGCGCATCAAGCGCTGGCGTTGGTGCGCGAACACGGCATCCGCATCGCCGTGCTCAAGGCCAACAGCCCGTCGTGCGGCAACCTGTTGACCTATGACGGGACGTTCAGCGGTGTGAAGGTCAGCGGCGAAGGCGTGACGGCGGCGCTGCTCAAGCGCCATGGCGTGCAAGTGTTCAGCGAGCTGGAATTGCCTGAAGCGGCGGCGGCCCTCAAGGCCTTGATCGACGGCTGACGATTGTCGGCGCAGCCTTTTGTGGCGAGGGGATTTATCCCCGCTGGGGTGCGAAGCGCCCCCAAAATGGTTGAGCGCTATTAATCTGAGGAACCGAGGTGTCAGGTTTTGGGGCTGCTTCGCACCCCAGCGGGGATAAATCCCCTCGCCACAAACGGTGGCCACCCTATCCACGGTTCAGGCAGGAGGTGTCTAGAGCTGCTCAGCCAACTGCTCAATCAGTTCCTGGCGTTCTGCCTGGCTCAATCGCGGTTGAGGGTTCAGCGACGACCACTGCGGATGCGCCCGCGCCTTGTTCAAGGCGTCGGGCAGCTTGCCCTCGCGCCAGGTCTTGTCCTGGGGTGTGGCGATGCGGATGCTGTCCATCGCCGCATGGCCGCGCTGGTCGAGGGCTTGCAGCAGTTGGCGTTGGCGCAGGGCCAACAGGCGCAGCACGCTGTCGTCCACGGTCAATTCCCGTTGCCCCTTGAGCTTGCCCATCAGCCGGTTGCCATAGCTGCGGGCGGTTTGCAGGGTGCCGCCGACAATGGCCCCGGCCAGGGCGGCGGCGCCAAGGGTCAGGCCGCCCACCAGCAAATCCACGCCAGCCCCGGCCGCCGCACCCGCCGCGATCCCACCGCCGACGCGTACGCCCAGTTGCTTGAGAGTCTCGGGGTTGAACAGGTCATCGCCCCAGCGCCCGTCGAGCAGCGGCAGATCGCTGGCAGCGGCGTCCTGGGGACGAAAAGCGTAAAGCTTGAGCAGGGCCTCGACGCAGCGCTGCTCGCGCTGACGCACCGCTTTGCGCAGTTCACTGATGGCCTCGCGTTCCAGTTCGGCGTCGCTGGCGACGCTGCGTCGGCAGGCGGCGCAGTCGATCAGCAGTTCGGCGATCAAGCGCGCCGCGCTCTGCTGGCGGGCCAGGCGTTGGACCTGTTGATCGGCGACCAGGCGTTCCAGTTGCCCACGGGCGCTTTCCAGCAACAGCGCGAGGCTCTCATACAGGCGTCGCTCGCCGTCCTCGGGCGGAGCCACACTGTCAAAACGCACCAGGGCGTGCAGCCCCAAGCGCGCCAGCGCTTCGCGCCAGTCGGGCTCGCGATGGTGGGCGCTGCTGACGAAATTCAACACCGGCAGCAGCGGCTTGCCACAACTGGCGAGGACTTCCAATTCATCGCGGTACTTGGCCAGCACCGGCTCCCGGGCGTCGATCACATAAAGCCCGGCGTCGCTGGCGAGCAGTTGTCGCAGCACTTTGGCTTCTTGTTCGAAGCGTTGCCGCGCCTCGCTGCCCTCGAGAAAGCGGGCCAGGCGCGCCGGGCCATCGAGGCGTTCGCCAGGACGCTCCAGGCGCTCGAGGTAATCGAGCAGGGCGATGGCGTCTTCCAGGCCCGGCGTGTCGTACAGTTCCAGCAGCGCTTCGCCGTCCACCGACAGGCGCGCACCTTCGACATGGCGGGTGGTGCTCGGGCGATGGGACACTTCGCCGAAGCCGACGTCGCGGGTCAAGGTGCGCAGCAGCGAGGTCTTGCCCACGTTGGTGTGGCCGACCACCGCCAGCTTCAGCGGCTTCATGGGTTCAGTCATGGCCGGTCTCCAGCCAGTTCAAGGGCATGCAGTCGGCGAAGGGCAACTGCAACTGTTGCAGTGCGGTGTGCCAGTCGCCCAGGCGCTCGGCGTCCAGCGCTTCGCCAGGCGGCGCCTGCAACAGCCAGACGCGGGTGGCGCCGGCACTGCGGGCCAGCTCGGCGATCAGCGCCAGGCTGCCGCGGTCCGGCGAACGGCGTGGGTCGCAGGCAATTGCCAGGCGCGCCGGCGCAAAGCGCGACAATTGTTCGAGAAGTTTGTGGCGCGACTCGCGGCTGTCGAGAATGCCGGCGCTTTTCACGGTTTCGGGCAGCTTGGGCGGCCAGGGCCGATCGTCCAACTCGATTGCCACCAGCAGCGCGCCGTCGCTGTTTATTGCACTGACAGCATTTTCGATGGGATGCAATTGCGCGGGGGCGGCGTCGTTGACGCCCAGTCGCTCGCTGCTGGGCATCAGCCGTTCACGCAATTGGGCGTAGCCCGGCAGGTTCAGGTCCAGGCGCAGCGTGGCGCGACCGAGCCGCCAGCGCCACAGGCACAACAGTGCCAGGCACAAGCGCGGCAGCAGGCCATAGACCAGCAGCACACCGACCAGCCAGGCAGCCCAGGCCTGGCGCGCACTTTCGATGTTCAGGGCGGCATCGCCACTGGCGCGGATCATTTCCACCGTCGGCACGCTGAAACCCAGTAGGGCGGGCAGCGCACCGAGGGCCTGGGTCATGGCGACGAAGGTCTCGCCGCCGAGGAGGGTGGTTTCCCAGACGAAGCCGTAGCGCCGGGTCGCCATCAACATCAGTACGATGACCAGCGCGCTGAGCATCGCCAGCAGCCACAGGCTATTGACCAACACGCCAAGAGCCCAGCGATTGAGCTTGTGCCGTTGCAGCAACAGCAGCAGGGCCGGCGCCAGTTGGGCGGCCTTGGCATCGCGGGCGAGTTTTTCGCTGAGCCACAACCACAGGCGTCCCAGCGTGGCACCTTGCTCGCCAGCGAATATCAGGCCCAGTGCCCAGCTGATGAGCAGGATCAGGTTCAGCCCTAACAGGCTGCCCAAGGCCCAGAACACATTGACCGGTGCCTGCCCGTCGCCGAGTGCGGCAAACCCCAGTCCGGCGCCGCTGATGATGGCGATCAGCGCCAATGCGATCAGCGCCAGGCGCGCCCCTTGCAACCAATGGCGCAGGGCCTCGGTGAGGCCATCGCGCTCGGCCAGCCAGCGGGCGCGGTGGTGGATGCGAGTGGCTAAGTCGCCGCCGGCCGCACGGGCCAGGCGATTGGCTTCCTGGTCCTCGAGCGGGCCGGCGTGTTCTTCACGCAGGCGTATCGTCTCGGTCAACCAGAGGTTCTGCAGTACTGTCACGAGGGTTTCCGTTGCTCGAATGAGGGTTGAGCATAACCGCTGTGAAGCCTGTCGGGGTACGCCGAGCCTCTGGTATCCTCGCCGCCATGAACAAAACTCTCCCCCTAAGCCTGATCGCAGCCCTCGGTGAAAACCGTGTGATCGGCGTCGACAACAGCATGCCCTGGCACCTGCCCGGGGATTTCAAATACTTCAAGGCCACCACCCTGGGCAAGCCGATCATCATGGGACGCAAGACCTGGGATTCCCTCGGTCGACCGCTGCCGGGACGCCTGAACATCGTGGTCAGCCGTCAGCCGGGCCTGGTGCTGGAAGGCGCGGAGGTTTTTTCCACGCTGGAGGCGGCGGTGGCGCGGGCCGAGGCGTGGGCAATGGAACAGGGCGTCGATGAGCTGATGTTGATTGGCGGCGCGCAACTGTACGCCCAGGCGCTGGCGCAGGCGGATCGGCTGTACCTGACCCGCGTGGCCTTGAGCCCGGAGGGGGATGCGTGGTTTCCGGAATTCGATTCGAGCCAGTGGACGTTGGTCTCGAACCAGCCGAACCCGGCTGAAGGGGACAAGCCGGCCTACAGCTTCGAGGTGTGGGAGAAACGTTGAGACAAGCGTAGATCGTTCCCACGTAGCGTGGGAACGATCAATCGATCAGGTGCCCCCCATCAAGCGTGTACCAACTCCCCATGCGCCTCGGCATCGAGCAACGCCTTGTCAGTCTGCTGCATCACCTGGCTGGTAATCGCCCCGGCGGTGATCGAGCCGCTGACGTTCAACGCCGTACGGCCCATGTCGATCAGCGGTTCGACGGAAATCAGCAACGCCACTAGCGCGACCGGCAACCCCATGGCCGGTAGCACGATCAGCGCGGCGAACGTCGCGCCGCCACCGACCCCGGCCACCCCGGCCGAACTCAACGTCACGATCGCCACCAGCGTCGCGATCCACACCGGATCCAGCGGGTTGATGCCCACAGTCGGCGCGACCATCACCGCCAGCATGGCCGGATAAAGGCCGGCACAACCGTTCTGGCCGATGGTGGCGCCGAACGAGGCGCTGAAGCTGGCGATCGTCCGTGGAATGCCGAGGCGGCTGGTCTGGGCTTCAATGCTCAACGGGATGGTGGCCGCGCTTGAGCGGCTGGTGAAGGCGAAGGTCAGCACCGGCCAGATCTTGCGGAAAAAGCGCAACGGGTTGATCCCGGCAGCAGACACCAGCAGGCCATGGACCACGAACATCAGGCCCAGCCCCAGGTACGACACCACGACAAAACTGCCGAGCTTGATGATGTCCTGCAGGTTGGAACCGGCCACCACCTTGGTCATCAGCGCCAGCACACCGTACGGCGTCAGCTTCATCACCAGGCGCACCAGGCGCGTCACCCAGCTTTGCAGGGTGTCGATGGCGTTGATCACTTTCTGGCCTTTCTCCACGTCGTCCTTGAGCAACTGCAGCGCCGCGACCCCGAGGAACGCGGCGAAGATCACCACGCTGATGATCGAGGTCGGCTTGGCCCGGGCCAGGTCGGCAAAGGGGTTTTGCGGAATGAACGAAAGCAGCAATTGCGGGACATTCAGGTCGGCGACCTTGCCGGCGTAGTCGCTCTGGATCACTTGCAGGCGCGCCAGTTCCTGGGGGCCGGCCACCAGGCCTTCGGCGGTCAGGCCGAACAGGTTGGTCAGGCCAATACCGATCAGCGCGGCGATGGCGGTGGTCAGCAGCAGCGCGCCGATGGTCAGGAAGCTGATCTTGCCCAGGGACGAGGCGTTATGCAGGCGGGCCACGGCGCTGAGGATCGAGGCGAAGACCAGCGGGATAACGATCATTTGCAGCAACTGCACGTAGCCGTTGCCCACCAGGTCGAACCAGCCGATCGAGGCCTTGAGCACCGGGTTGCCGGCGCCATAAATCGTGTGCAGGGCGAGACCGAACGCCACGCCCAGTACCAGTGCCAGCAGCACTTTCCTGGCCAGGCTCCAGGTGCGGTGACGGGTTTGTGCCAGGCCGAACAGCAAGGCGAGGAACACCAGAAGATTGAGGGTCAGCGGCAGATTCATCAAAAAGACTCCGACAAGGCGTGCCAGTCGCCCGAAGCCGCGACTGTGAGCCGGGAAGCCTAACAGCCTGATAACTAATGAATTAATACTAAAAACGCATGTAGATTGTCGTTTATGGAATAAGGCAGCGACGTTTACGGATATGTCGCTGGCGCAATCAAGACGCAGGCGGTCGCGGGTAGGCGAGGACTGTCACAAGCATTTGTTAGCGTCGAGTTCTTTTGAACCCGGGAGAAATGCCGATGAAACTCGCACCTCGTTTTCTCGCTGTCGCCTTGAGCCTTGGTCTCGCCGGCCAGGCATTGGCCACCGATCTCAAACACTGGCCGGCGGAACAAGCCAAGGCTCTGGAGACGATGATCGCGGCCAACGCCAACAAGGGTAACTACGCGGTGTTCGACATGGACAACACCAGTTACCGCTACGATCTGGAAGAGTCGTTGCTGCCGTTCATGGAGAACAAGGGCCTCATCACCCGGGAAAGCCTGGACCCGTCCTTGAAGCTGATGCCGTTCAAGGACACCGCCGATCACAAGGAAAGCCTGTTCAGCTATTACTACCGCCTGTGCGAAGTGGATGACATGGTCTGCTACCCATGGGTGGCCCAGGTGTTCTCCGGCTTCACCCTCAAGGAACTCAAGGGCTATGTCGACGAGCTGATGGCGTCCGGTAAACCGGTGCCGACCACCTATTACGATGGCGACAAGGTGGTCCAGTACAACGTCAACCCGCCGAAAGTCTTCACCGGCCAGGCCGAGCTGTACAACAAGCTGATGGAAAACGGCATCGAGGTCTATGTCATGACCGCCGCTTCCGAAGAGTTGGTGCGCATGGTCGCCTCCGATCCGAAGTACGGCTACAACCTCAAGCCGCAGAACGTCATCGGCGTGACCACGCTGCTCAAGGACCGCAAGACTGGCGAGCTGACCACCGCGCGCAAGCAGATCACCGCCGGCAAATATGATGAGAAGGCCAACCTCGGCCTGGAGTACACGCCTTACCTGTGGACCCCGGCGACCTGGATGGCCGGCAAGCACGCGGCGATCCTGACGTACATCGACGAATGGAAAAAACCGGTGCTGGTCGCTGGCGACACGCCGAGCAGTGACGGCTACATGTTGTTCCACGATGTGGACGTAGCCAAGGGCGGCATCCACCTGTGGGTCAACCGCAAGGACAAATACATGACCCAGATTAACGGCATGATGGCCAAGCACGCTGCCGCCCAGGCCAAGGAAGGACTGCCGGTGACAGCGGACAAGAACTGGGTGATCGTCAAGCCGGAAGATATCCAGTAACACGGCATCAAAGAGGCAAGGTATTGCCTTTGTGGCGAGGGAGCTTGCTCCCGCTGGGCTGCGTAGCAGCCCCAAAACCTCCAAATGCGGAGTATCAGACACACCGCACCTGCCGGTTTACGACTGCTTCGCAGCCGAGCGGGAGCAAGCTCCCTCGCCACGGGGAATCATGTGGTTCCAGAGTCCGAACAGGCGCCCAAAAAAAGCCCCGCACTTGGCGGGGCATTTTTTATTGCGACTAACGACGCTTACAAGCCGTCGAGCATCGCCTTGTTACGCACCGCGCCCTTGTCGGCGCTGGTGGCGAGCAGGGCGTAGGCCTTGAGGGCCGTGGTGACTTTGCGTGGACGCACTTCCACCGGTTTCCAGCCTTTGTTGTCCTGTTCGACGCGGCGCCCGGCCAGCTCTTCGTCGCTGATCAACAGGTTGATCGAGCGGTTCGGAATGTCGATCAGGACCTTGTCGCCGTCGCGCACCAGACCGATGGCGCCGCCCGCCGCAGCCTCCGGCGAAGCGTGGCCGATGGACAGGCCCGAGGTGCCGCCGGAGAACCGGCCATCGGTCAGCAAGGCGCAGGCTTTGCCCAGGCCCTTGGACTTCAGGTAGGAGGTTGGGTAGAGCATTTCCTGCATGCCCGGGCCGCCTTTCGGACCTTCGTAGCGAATGATCACGATGTCACCGGCCTTCACTTCGTCAGCGAGGATGCCGCGCACCGCGCTGTCCTGGCTTTCGAAAATCTTCGCGTTGCCTTCGAACACATGGATCGACTCGTCGACACCGGCGGTTTTCACCACGCAGCCATCCAGGGCGATGTTGCCGTAGAGCACGGCCAGGCCGCCTTCCTTGGAATACGCGTGCTCGACGCTGCGGATGCAGCCGTTTTCACGGTCGTCGTCCAGGGTCTCCCAACGGGTCGACTGGCTGAACGCGGTTTGCGTCGGAATGCCCGCCGGGCCGGCCTTGAAGAAGTGGTGCACGGCCTCGTCGGTGGTCTGGGTGATGTCCCACTTGGCGATGGCCTCGGCCATGCTCTTGCTGTGCACGGTCGGCAGGTCGGTGTGCAACAGGCCGCCACGGGCCAGGGAGCCGAGGATGCTGAAGATCCCGCCGGCGCGGTGCACGTCTTCCATGTGGTACTTCTGGATGTTCGGCGCGACTTTGCACAGTTGCGGCACATGACGGGACAGGCGGTCGATGTCGCGCAGGTCGAAATCGATCTCGGCTTCCTGGGCAGCGGCCAGCAAGTGCAGGATGGTGTTGGTGGAACCGCCCATGGCGATGTCCAGGGTCATGGCGTTTTCGAACGCCTTGAAGTTGGCGATGTTGCGCGGCAACACCGACTCGTCGTTCTCACCGTAGTAGCGCTTGCACAGCTCGACGATGGTGCGGCCGGCCTGCAGGAACAGCTGTTCGCGGTCGCTGTGGGTGGCCAGGGTGGAGCCGTTACCTGGCAAGGCCAGGCCCAAGGCTTCGGTGAGGCAGTTCATCGAGTTGGCGGTGAACATGCCGGAGCACGAACCGCAGGTCGGGCAGGCGCTGCGCTCGTACTCGGCAACCTTCTCGTCGGAGGCGCTGGAGTCGGCGGCGATCACCATGGCGTCGACCAGGTCGAGGCCGTGGCTGGCAAGCTTGGTCTTGCCGGCTTCCATCGGGCCGCCGGAGACGAAGATCACCGGGATGTTCAGGCGCAGGGCGGCCATGAGCATGCCCGGGGTGATCTTGTCGCAGTTGGAAATGCACACGATGGCGTCGGCGCAGTGGGCGTTGACCATGTATTCGACGGAGTCGGCGATGATCTCGCGGCTGGGCAGCGAATAGAGCATGCCGTCATGGCCCATGGCGATGCCGTCGTCCACGGCGATGGTATTGAATTCCTTGGCAACGCCGCCCACGCGTTCGATTTCCCGGGCGACCAACTGACCCAGGTCCTTGAGATGCACGTGACCCGGTACGAACTGGGTGAAGGAGTTGGCAATGGCGATGATCGGCTTCTTGAAGTCGTCATCCTTCATCCCCGTGGCGCGCCACAAGGCACGGGCGCCGGCCATGTTGCGGCCATGGGTGGATGTTTTCGAGCGGTAATCAGGCATGGAGCACTCCGGGCGGCTAATCAGATATCAAAGGGGAAGTGAGCTTCTGTTGACGTTCTGGAACACCGGGGATTGGCCGAGTGTCCGGAAGTGGCCGATGACTTTGCAGGATCGCTGCGCGCCTCAGCATGAGCTCATAAACCCGCCGGGGATGAATGGCGATGAATGTCGCGATTCTACACCGCTGGCGCCAGGATGAAATGACGCAAAGCGCTGATCGGGCGCCAATGTCGCGCTTGAGATGACGACTGGCAACGCTCAGCCGGCCAACAGCGCCCTGTGACGGTGCCGGGCCAGGCTATTGAGCCCCAGCCCCAGGGCGCTGAGCAGCATCAGGCACAGGGCCAGCGTCATCTGCCTGTCCAGCGGGGTGAGGCTGATCGCAGCACTGGTCAGGCCGCCGACGATGAAGATCAGCACGCTACCGGCCGAGGCGGACGTACCGGCTTGCTCCGGGAATCTGTTCATTGCCAGGGTATGGGCCGCCGCCCGGGCAATGGTCGTTCCGGCGGTGCACACGATCATGGGCAGCAGCAGGGTGGTGACCGACAAGCCCAATTGGCTGGAGAGCCCAAGCATCAGGATCCCCGCCGCCAGGATCAGGCCAAGGCCTGTGATGATTTGCGTCTGGGGGGCGATTCGATTGCTCAGCACGGTCGCCACCGCTCCGCCGCCGATATAAGCCAGTCCGTAGCCCAGCAGTGCCCACGAAAAGGCCTCGGGCGAGAGTTGTAACTGATCGATGAGCAGCAGCGGCGAAATGACGATAAACGAAAAGTGGCAGGAAAAGGCCAGTGCCGATGTCAACCAATAGGTCATGAAGCTGAAGTCGCCACAGACCTTTCGATAAGACGCAATGAAGTCCAGGCGCTGGCGTGGGCGACCCGCGGGGGAAGGTTTGAGTAACAGGCTGGCGCCCACAAACACGCCGACCGCCAGGACCACGAACACCAGGAAGCTGCCGCGCCAGCCCATCCAGCTTTGTAGTCCGGTGCCGGCCAGGGGCGAAACGGAAATGAAAATGCCGCCGCAGGTGACCAGGAATATACGCAGTCGCTGCTGCTCCCGGCCTGTGAACAAGTCCTGTATCAACGCCTGGGACAGCACGAAACAACCGCAGCCCAAGGCCTGGACGACGCGGAAGAACAGAAAGGACCAGTAGCCATCGGCGAGCACGCAACCTGTTGCCCCGACCGCTGAAACGCTGATCCCGATCAACAGCAGGTTCTTTCGCCCCATGACGTCGGAGAGTGGGCCAACCAGCAGTTGCGAAAGGGCGATGCCCACCGCGAACAGGCTGACAGACAGGGCAATGTCCGACGATGGACGTTCGAACTGCTCGGACAGAGCGGGGAACGAAGGCAGCACGACGTCGATTGGAAAGACCCCGAGCAGTGTCAGGGTCAGTAATAGGCCGACGGTGGCGGGTTTGCGGGCGGCCAGGTGGTTTTGCGGATCAGTCATCGAACAGTTCCAGGACGTACCTGAGGGTCGCTTTCAATCCTAATGCGTCATGCCAGCCAGGCGAGGGGGAGATTGAGTAGGAAGGTTCTGGTAATGACGTGGGGGGACTCCTACAGACGTTTGCTACTTATTGACTTTTGCGCCAGGGACTTATTCAGGCACGCAAAAAAACGCAGCCAAGGTTGCGGTCAGAATGCAATTGGAGTGCGCGGGGCACAGCGCTACGGCACTGGCCCCGCCTGGCCTCAGCTGTTGGGCAACAGCCGGCAGGTGATGCTCTTGATGTAGCGGGTTTCGGCAATGGCCGGGTGTACCGGATGGTCCGGCCCCTGGCCGCCGCGTTCGAGCAGTTGAATGTTGCGGTCCAGGTGACGAGCGCTGGTCAGCAGGATGTTTTGCAGGTCGTCTTCGGGCAGGTGCATCGAGCACGATGCGCTGACCAGGATGCCGTCCTTGCTGAGCAGGCGCATGGCTTGTTCGTTGAGGCGGCGATAGGCGCCCTCACCGTTTTTCAGGTCTTTCTTGCGCTTGATGAAAGCGGGTGGGTCGGCCACGATCACGTCGAAGCGTTCTTCGCTGGCCTTGAGCTCCTTCAGGGCTTCGAACACGTCGCCTTCGATGCAGGTCAGCTTCTCGGCGAAGCCGTTCAGCGCGGCGTTGCGCTCGACACCGTCGAGGGCAAAGGCCGAAGCATCGACGCAGAACACTTCACTGGCGCCGAACGCTGCGGCTTGCACGCCCCAGCCGCCGATGTAGCTGAACAGGTCCAGGACGCGCTTGCCCTTGGCGTACGGGGCCAGGCGTGCGCGGTTCATGCGGTGGTCGTAGAACCAGCCGGTTTTCTGGCCTTCCATGACCGGCGCTTCGAACTTCACGCCGTTCTCTTCCAGGGCGACCCACTCCGGCACCAGGCCGAACACGGTCTCGACGTAGCGGTTCAGGCCTTCGGCGTCACGGGCTGCGGAGTCGTTCTTGAACAGGATGCCGCTGGGCTTGAGCACCTGGGTCAGGGCGGCGATCACGTCGTCCTTGTGGGCTTCCATGGTGGCAGAGGCGATCTGCACCACCAGGATGTCGCCGAAACGGTCGACCACCAGGCCTGGCAACAGGTCGGAATCACCGTAGACCAGGCGATAGAACGGCTTGTCGAACAGCCGCTCGCGCAGGGACAACGCCACGTTGAGGCGGTGCACCAGCAGGGATTTGTCCAGCGGCAGCTTCACGTCGCGGGACAACAGCCGGGCGCAGATCAGGTTGTTGGGGCTCATCGCAACGATGCCCAGCGGCTTGCCGCCGGCGGCTTCGAGGATGGCCTGGTCACCGGCCTTGAAGCCGTGCAGCGGGGTGGCGGCTACATCGATTTCGTTGCTGTAGACCCACAGGTGGCCGGCGCGCAGGCGACGGTCGGCGTTGGCTTTGAGGCGCAGGCTAGGCAGGGACATGACGTCGCTCCGGAAAAAAGAGCGGGAGTATACCGTGTTGCAACCGTGGCGGGGCTGGTGGTGGACATGTGGTGAGGAAGCGGGCTCCCTCACCACGGTATCGGGCAGGTTTCAGTCGGACAACGCGCTGATCAACTCGCGGTTGAACGCCGGAATGTCATCGGGCTGACGGCTGCTGATCAACGTGCCGTCCTTGACCACTTCCTTATCGACCCAGTTCGCGCCGGCGTTGACCAGGTCATCCTTGAGGGTCTTGTAGCTGGTCATGGTCTTGCCCTTGACCAGCCCGCTCGACACCAGCAACCAGCCGCCATGGCAAATCACCGCAATGGGCTTGCCCGCCGCCTCGAAGCCCTTGACCAGTTTCTGGGCATCGGTGTCGATGCGGATGGTGTCGGAGTTCTGCACGCCACCGGGCAGCACCACGGCGTCGTACTGTTCGACATTGGCCGCCTTGAAGGTCAGGTCGATCCGAAAGTCGTCGGCCGGCTGGTCATGGTTCCAGCCTTTGACCTGGCCTTCGCGGGCCGAAACGATGTCAACTTTGACGCCGGCCTGTTCCAGCGCCTGTTGGGGGCCGGTCAGTTCGGCCTGTTCAAAACCGTCGGTCACGAGGATGGCGACACGTTTGTTGTTCAGGGAGCCAGGCATGAAAAATCTCCTCAAGCTGAGTGGCTGGGTTGCCGACTCAAGCCTTATGCAGGCTTGGCTGTCGGCCCTGTAAGGTCCGAAGCCAATGCCTGAAGGAAAGTTCCGCCGATCTACCCGGCGGTGTATCGGATCCATCTTTAAGGGTTAGAATCCCCGCCTGACACCGGAGTGTGTACTCATGTCCAAAGAACTTTCCGCCGAACAAATCCAACAGTCCTTGCAAGGCATCAGCGTGCCGCCCCAGCCGCAGATCATGGTGGATCTGCAGATGGAGCAGTACATGCCCGATCCGGACCTGGAGACCATCGCCAAGCTGATCTCCCACGATCCGGGTCTTTCCGGGGCCTTGCTCAAGATCGTCAACTCGCCGTATTACGGCCTGCGCAACAAGATCACCTCGATCCAGCGAGCGGTGAATCTGCTGGGCAGCCGTTCGATCATCAACCTGATCAATGCGCAGTCGATCAAGGGCGAGCTGCACGACGACGCCATCGTGACCCTGAACCGCTTCTGGGATACCGCCCAGGATGTGGCGATGACTTGCCTGACCCTGGCCAAGCGCGTCGGCCTGGAGAACGGTGACGAAGCCTATGCGCTGGGGTTGTTCCACGATTGCGGGGTGCCGTTGATGCTCAAGCAGTTCCCCAGCTACATGGGCGTGCTGGAAGAGGCCTACGCCAATGCCAGCGCCGAGTGCCGGGTAGTGGACACCGAGAATCGTGAGTTCAACACCAACCATGCGGTGGTCGGTTACTACACTTCCAAATCCTGGCGCCTGCCGGATCACGTCAGCCAGGCCATCGCCAACCACCACAATGCCCTGGCGATTTTCAGCGACGAGTCTTCACGCAATAACAGCCAGTTGAAGAATCTGCTGGCGATCCTGAAGATGTCCGAGAACATCTGTGCGTCCCACCGGGTGCTCGGCAATCAGGCCGAAGACCACGAGTGGGATTGCGTCGGGAGCCTTGTGCTCGATTACATCGGGTTGTCGGAATACGACTTCCAGACCCAGAAACAGGAAATTCGCGACCTCGCCACTCGTTGAGTGCGGGGCTTCGCCTGATTCGAGAGCCTCATGCCAGAACTGCCGGAAGTCGAAACCACCCGTCGCGGCATCGCGCCCCATCTTGAAGGCCAGCGGGTCAGCCGCGTGGTGGTCCGCGACCGCCGCCTGCGCTGGCCGATCCCGGAAGATCTCGACGTGCGCCTTTCGGGCCAGCGCATCGTGCAGGTGGAGCGGCGGGCCAAGTACCTGTTGATCAATGCCGAGGTCGGCACGTTGATCAGCCACCTGGGCATGTCCGGCAACCTGCGCTTGGTGGAAGTCGGCATGCCGGCCGCCAAGCACGAGCACGTCGACATCGAGCTGGAATCCGGCCTGGCCTTGCGCTACACCGACCCTCGCCGCTTTGGCGCGATGCTCTGGAGCCTTGACCCGTTCAATCACGAGTTGTTGATTCGTCTTGGTCCCGAGCCGTTGACCGAGCTGTTCGATGGCGAACGATTGTTCCAGCTCTCGCGGGGGCGGTCCATGGCGGTCAAGCCGTTCATCATGGACAACGCGGTGGTGGTGGGGGTGGGCAATATCTACGCGACCGAGGCCCTGTTCGCCGCCGGCATCGACCCGCGCCGGGCCGCCGGAGGCATTTCCCGGGCGCGTTACCTGAAGCTGGCGATCGAGATCAAGCGCATCCTCGCCCATGCCATCGAGCGCGGTGGCACCACGCTGCGGGACTTTATCGGCGGGGATGGCCAACCCGGCTATTTCCAGCAGGAACTGTTCGTCTACGGCCGGGGCGGGGAGCTGTGCAAAGTCTGCGGCACGGGGCTGCGGGAAATCCGCCTGGGCCAGCGCGCCAGCGTCTGGTGTCCACGCTGTCAGAGCTGATTTGTCCTACGGTCTATAGTCAGTAGTATTGATTTAGCCGAAGGATCGCCCGATGAAACTGCTTCGACCTGTCGTTTTAGCGCTGCTGCTGAGTGTCGGTTTGCCTGCCCTGGCAAGCGAAGGCAGCGGCGATCCGCGCTACACCATCCAGAACCCGCCGGCCTTCGCCATGCTCGGCGACCTGCTGATTGCTCGTCCGCTGCTGCTCGCCGCCACGGTGATTGGCGCCGGGGCATTCGTGGTGTCGTTGCCCTTTACCGCGCTGGGCGGCGGGGTCGGCGATGCGGGGAAGGCGTTGGTGGTGGACCCGGCCAGGGCCACGTTCGTGCGATGCCTGGGGTGTGTGGGGGAGGGGTTTGAGCGGCAGGAGTGAGGCCGGCAACTGAGTCTTGGTGCTGCTGATGGCCCCTTCGCGAGCAAGCCCGCTCCCACAAGGGATTTGCTTAAGATACACATTCTGTGGACATAGCCGATCTCTGTGGGAGCGGGCTTGCTCGCGAAGAGGCCCGCACAAACGCTACAGAGGCTTCTGGCTCAAGCTTTGCCAGTAATCTTGCGATATTTCGCCATCAACTGTTCTTCAGTTTCCGGATGAGCCTCGTCCAGGGGGATGCAATCCACCGGGCAGACCTGTTGGCACTGGGGTTCGTCGTAATGGCCGACACACTGGGTGCACAAGTTCGGGTCGATGACGTAGATCTCTTCGCCTTGGGAAATGGCCTCGTTCGGGCATTCGGGTTCGCAGACGTCGCAATTGATGCAGTCGTCGGTGATGATCAGGGACATGCGGGCTCCTGCCGGGGCGTTGGGCCCGGGCATATGAAAAACGTATGGGCGCAATTGTGCCGCATTGGCGAGCGCAGTGCACGCGGGCGCGATGGACTGCGCTGTGCCGGGCTGCGCAGCGGGTCGCAGCCCGCGAGTTATTTCTTGAAGCGCAGGGTTAGCGCATCGGCCACGGCCGGGTGGACGAACTTGGTGATATCACCGCCCAACGCCGCGATTTCCCGGACCAGGGTCGAGGAAATGAAGGAATAACGCTCCGACGGCGTCAGGAACAGGCTCTCGACGTCCGGTGCCAGTTGGCGGTTCATGTTGGCCAGTTGGAACTCGTACTCGAAGTCCGAGACCGCCCGCAGGCCGCGCAGGAACACATTGGCGTTCTTTTCCTTGGCAAAGTGCGCCAAAAGCGTCGAGAAGCCGACCACTTCCACGTTGGGCAGGTGCTTGGTGACCTCGCGGGCCAGTTCCACACGTTGTTCCAGCGGGAACAGCGGGTTTTTCTTCGGGCTGGCGGCGACGGCAATGATCACGTGGTCGAACAGGCGCGCGGCGCGTTCGACCAGATCGCCATGGCCCTTGGTAATAGGGTCGAAGGTACCTGGGTACAACACTCGGTTCATCGCGTCGTCCTGGCGGGAGTCCGTTGGGGAGTCGGATGGTATCGCAGCCTTCTCGGTCGGCCAAGTCGGCTGTTGCGTAAGAAAGCACTATAGACGGTGCGAATAATCCGGATATTCAGATGTTCGGTAAGCCCGTGGCGAGGGAGCTTGCTCCCGTTTGAGCGCGAAGCGCTCACAAAATGGGTCTGCTGCGCAGCCCAGCGGGAGCAAGCTCCCTCGCCACGGGTTCGTTGTTTTTTTCAATAAATGGTTCATGGGTTTTTCAGGCGTTCGGCCAGGGCCGTCGCTAATTGCGCGGTCAGCCCATACACCGATAATTGCGGGTTGGCGCCGATGCTGGTGGGGAACAGCGAGCCGTCATGGATCGACAGGTTGCCCAGTTGGTGATGGCGGCCAAGGCTGTCGGTGACAGCGGTTTTCGGGTCTTCCCCCATGGCGCAACCGCCCATCACGTGGGCGCTGCCCAGGCGTGTGCGGTACAAAGCCAGGTCGAGTCCGTCGATCAGTGTGCGGGCTTCGGCCAGGGTCTTAACGTAGCGGGCATCGCTGTGCAAGGGCATGACCGCCTTGGCGCCGCCGGCAAACTGGATCTCGGCCATGCTGTGGAAGGCCCGGCGCAAGCCATCCCAGGCATACGGCGTAACGGGATAATCGAGCACGGGCGTGCCGTCGCTGCGCAATTCGACGCTGCCGCCGGGGCTGTCCGGATGAAAGCCGTCGCGCAACAGTGCCAACATGGCGTGGGTATGGGGCAGTCGGGACATGTGCAAGGCGTTCTCGGGACCGAACCCGCCCAATAGCGTCGCGGCCAGGGCCGGGTGCAAGGGCGGGACTTCAAGCTTGTAGGACATTTTGCCGGTGGTGCCGTCCTGCCATTGGAAATGATCCGAATAAATCGATTGCGGCGCGCCGTAGAATGGGTTGATGACCTCGTCGAACTGCCCGGCGGACATGTTCACCAGATGCAGGAAGGTGCGTTTGCCCAGGCGTCGATGTGGATCCGGCGCATCGGAGCGCAGCAGCAGGCCTGGGCTGTTGATGCCGCCGCCCGCCAACACATAGTGCCGCGCCTTGACGGTGATGCGCCGCCCTGTCGGTGCCACGCAACGCTCGTCCATGGCTTGGCACTCGAGGCCGATGACGGCATCGTTTTTGAGCGTCAGACGCTCGGCCCGCGCCAGATAAAGCAGCGCGCCGCCCTTGTCCAGCGTGGCCGGGATGGTGGTGACCAGCATCGACTGCTTGGCGTTGGTCGGGCAGCCCATGCCGCAATAGCCCAGGTTCCAGCAGCCGCGTACGTTGCGCGGGATAACGTGCCAGGCGTAGCCCAATTGTTCACAACCTTTGCGGATCACGTCGTTGTTGGCATTGGGCGGAATCAGCCACGGCGCCACGCCCAGGCGTTGTTCCATCTGCGTAAACCAGGGCGCCATTTCAGCGCGGCCGTGGCCTTTTACGTTGTGCTCGGCAGCCCAGTGGTCGAGGGTCTGGTCAGGCGTGCGGAAGCTGGAGGTCCAATTGATCAGCGTCGTGCCACCGACGGCCCGGCCCTGGAGAATGGTGATGGCGCCGTCCTTGCTCATGCGCCCCAGGCCTTCCTGATACAGGCTGCTGTAGGCCTGGTCTTCGAGCAGCGTGAAGTCATGACTGGTCTTGAGCGGACCTTCCTCGATCAGCAACACGCGGTAGCCGGCGGCGCTGAGGATTTCGGCCGTGGTGCCGCCGCCAGCACCGCTGCCGACGATGGCCACGTCCGCTTCCAGGGTCAGGTCCTGGGTCAGTTGCGCACCGTTGTAGGTGGTCCAGCCACGGGCCAGGCCTTCGCGGAAGGGATCGGGTACGGGCATGTGCAGGGTTCTCTTATTATTATGGATGGACGATGAAGAACCCTGTGGGAGTGGGCTTGCTCCCACAGGAGTTGGGCCTGGCTTTCAAATCTTGGGCGGTCCTGGATACCCGCAGTGCGCCCAGGCTTCGGATTGGGTGTACCAGGCCATCATCACCAGTTGCAGCAACGAGCTATGGCCTTGACGCAGCAGATCCAGCGAACTGTTTTCCCACCGCCCGAGGAACTGGTGGATGTCATCGGCACTGGCGTTTTCCCACGAGCCCCAGACCCCGGTCAGCGGCCCGTGGGTAATCCCCAGCGTGAGCACGTCGAACAGTTGGCGCGTGAGTTTGAGCATGGTGGGGGACAGGTGGGCCAGGCTGCTGTCCAGGCTTCGCAGGGTCGCGTCCGTGGCGGTGCTAATCTGTCCGGCGGCCACTGCGCCGTCCAGCATCACGGGGATGACGCTGCGTAAAAATGGCAGGTCGCTGTCGCGCAGGGCCGCCAGGCCGTTGCTCGGTTGGCTGGGCGAACAACCGCTCAAGCTGGCGCCCAGGCCGACGGTGGCCAGGAAGGCGCTGGCGCCGAGGCTGAACTTCAGCAGGCCGCGCCGTGACAGCGCGGGTGTATCGGTGAGGCTTGGGTTCATTATTGTTATTACCCGGGAAGAGGCGCGTCAGCGGACAAACAGCTTCTGGATCAGTTTCTGCAAAGGCTTGCCGTAGGGCGGATAAATCAGCTTCGCGGCGTTGAATCGCTGTTTGGTCAGCACGCCCTTGGCCTTGCTGAAGGTCAGGAAACCCTCATGTCCGTGGTAATGCCCCATTCCCGAGGGCCCGATGCCGCCGAACGGCAAGTCGTCCTGGGCGACGTGCAGCAGCGTGTCGTTCAGGCAGACACCGCCGGAATGGGTTTCATGGAGTACACGGTTCTGTTCGGCCTTGTTGTAGCCAAAGTAGTAGAGCGCCAGTGGGCGGGGGCGCTGATTGATGTAGGCAAGCGCCTGGCTCAGATTGTCATAGGGCACGATGGGCAGCAGCGGGCCGAAGATCTCGTCCTGCATGACGGTCATCTCGTCGCTGACATTGAGCAGCAGGCTGTGGGCCATGCGGCGGTCTTGGCCCTGGTCGAACAGTTCGATCAGCAGCGCGCCCTTGCTGGTGGCGTCGCTGATGTAGCCGTTGAGTCGCGCCAGCTGTCGTTCGTTGATGATTGCTGTGTAGTCCGGGTTGTTCGCCAGGGTCGGATAAAACCCGCGTACCGCCTCGCGATAGGCCTCAACGAACTCGCCGACGCGATTCTGCGGTACCAACACGTAGTCCGGGGCGACACAGGTTTGCCCGGCATTCAGGGTTTTGCCGAAGGCAATGCGTTCGGCGGCATCCTTGATGGGGACATCGACCGACACGATGGCCGGCGATTTCCCACCCAGCTCCAGAGTGACCGGGGTCAGGTTTTCGGCAGCGGCCCGCATGACATGCTTGCCGATGCTGGTGGCGCCGGTGAACAACAGGTGATCGAAGGGCAGCTTGGAAAACGCCATGCCGATTTCCGCCTCGCCAAGCACCACGCAGACCAGGTCCTGGGGGAAGACCCGGGCCAGCAATTGCTTGAGCAGCAAGCCGGTCGCCGGTGTCGATTCGCTGAGCTTGAGCATCACCCGGTTGCCCGCAGCCAATGCCCCTACCAGCGGCCCGATGGCCAGGAACAGTGGGTAGTTCCATGGCACGATGACGCCGACCACGCCCAACGGCTGATAGATCACTTTGGCCGATGCCGGTTGAAAGGCCATGCCCACCTTGCGCCGGGAGGGTTTCATCCAACCCTGGAGATGTCGGCTGGAGTAATGGATACCGTGCAGGCTCGGCATCAGTTCGGCCAGCAGTGTTTCGTCGGCGCTGCGGTGGCTGAAATCCTGGCTGATGGCGTCGATCACGGCTTGTCGTTCGTTGCTCAATACCTCGCGCAGTGCCTTGAGCCATTGTCGGCGCTGTTCGGCCGGTGGCATTGGATGGGCGGCGTAGGCCTGGCGCTGGGCATCGAAGAGCGACCGCAGCTCGTCCAGTTGTTGTTGAGACTCGTGCAGGTAGGCAACGTCGGCAGGCATCGTCGGGCACCGGATATTATTAGAGTGGGTGTTTTCTAGAGCTTATACTCTAGAAAGTCAATGGCATCCGTAACGGCGATGGGTTTTTCCTGTGACCGATAGGTCGTAAGATGCCGATCAATGCCTTCGTCGAATTAAAGCCCAAACCATGGCCCCACGAATGAAAACCAGCGAGCGCATCGTGCAAAACAGCCTCGAGCTGTTCAACCAGCAAGGCGAGCGCAGCGTCAGCACCAACCACATTGCCGCCCACATGGACATGTCCCCAGGCAACCTCTATTACCACTTCCCCAACAAGCAGGCGATCATCGCCGTGCTGTTCAGTGAATATGAGAACCTGGTGGACAGCTTCCTGCGCCCGCCCCAGGGCCGTGCGGCCACGGTGGAGGACAAGCGCTTCTATTTGCAGGAGCTGCTGGCGGCCATGTGGCGCTACCGTTTTCTGCACCGGGACCTGGAACATCTGCTTGACAGCGATCCGGACCTGGCGGCGCGCTATCGACGGTTTTCCCAGCGCAGCCTGATCCACGGCACCGCTATTTATGAAGGTTTCGTTGCCGCCGGCATCCTGAAGATGGACCGGGTGCAGATCGAGTCCCTGACCCTCAATGCCTGGATCATCCTCACGTCCTGGGTGCGGTTCCTGTGCACCACGCGGGAAAACTTCAGCCACCTGAGCGAGCAGGCCATCAAGCGTGGCGTGTACCAGGTACTGGTGTTGGAGGCCGGTTTCGTGACCGATCAGGCCCGCGATGAGGTGGATGCACTGTTCAAAGAGTATTACGTCCCCCTGGCCCAGACCCTGGAGGAAGGGCAGTAGGATCGACCCCCAACTTAGCCACAGGAGTTCACCATGCCCATTGCGCAACTCATCAGCCCTCAAGCCCTCGAAGAGCGGCGATCACAGCCAGGGCTGGTCATCCTCGATTGCCGTTTTGCCCTGGAAGACCCGGATTATGGCCAACGCAGTTACGCCGAGGGCCACATCGCCGGTGCGTCGTTCGCAGACCTTGAGCGCGACCTGAGCGGGGCGGTGACCAAAGGCGTGACCGGGCGTCATCCGCTGCCGGAGCCGGGGGCCTTGATCGAGCGCCTCAAGGCCTGGGGAATCGATAACGACAGTGATGTCGTGCTGTACGACGACGGTCCCGGTGCCTATGCCGCGCGGGGCTGGTGGTTGCTGGCCTGGCTGGGCAAGCGCGATGGCGTGTACATCCTCGACGGCGGGCTCAAAGCCTGGCATGCCGCCGGCTTGCCCTTGAGCCTGGATCCGCCGAAGAACAGTCGCGGGAACTTCAGCGGGGCACCGGACGCGAGCTTGGTGCTCAGCGCCCAAGCGCTGCAACAACGCCTCGGCCAACCGGACATGACCCTGCTGGATGCCCGGGCGTTGCCGCGATTCAAAGGTGAAGTCGAGCCCATCGACCCGATAGCCGGGCATATCCCGGGCGCCCAGTGCGCGGCGTTTACCGATAACCTGGGCGCCGATGGGCGCTTCCTGCCGGCCGACCAGCTCAAGCAGCGCTTCGCCGAAAAACTGGACGAGCGCTCGCCCACCGACCTGGTGGCCTATTGCGGCTCCGGCGTGACGGCGTGTCATAACCTGTTTGCCTTGTGCCTGGCCGGGTATCCCTTGGGGCGGTTGTACGCGGGCTCGTGGAGCGAGTGGATCAATGATCCCCAGCGGGGCGTGGCGAAGGGCGAGTGATGTGATTGGCCAGGGCGCTTTTGTGTGGCGAGGGAGCTTGCTCCCGCTGGGCTGCGAAGCGGCCCCCCTCAGGTGAGTGCTGCGCACTCAAGCGGGAGCAAGCTCCCTCGCCACAGAAAACCAAGCCACGGTTCAGTCTCGACCCAGATGGGCCAGCCATGTCGGAATCCGCCGCTCCAGGTAATACCCCGGGCGCCGCAGGGTTCCGTCGACAAACCCTACATGCCCGCCCCGGGCGTGCAGTTCAATCCGGGTCGAGGCGGATAATTCGTCCGGTTCTGGCAGGCTGTGAGGGAACACAAAAGGATCGTCGGCGGCCTGGATGACCAGGGTCGGCGTGCAGATGCCCGCCATGAAATAACGGCTGGAGGCACGGCGGTAGTAATCCGCGGCATCGGAGAACCCGTGCAGTGGCGCCGTCACCCGGCCGTCAAAGTCCCAGAAGGTGCGCATGTTTTCCAACGGGCCAAGCGCCGCCAGGGTCGCCAGGCCTTCGTGGCGTCCGTCGTGCTGGAACTGACGTTGCTTGTTGCGCACATAGGCCACGAGCTGGCGCATGAAATGCGCCTGGTAGAACCTGGAGAATCCTTGGCCGATGCGGTCGGCACACTGGTCGAGGCGAAACGGCACCGAGACCGCCACCGCCCCTTGCAGCTGGCTGTCGCGGCCGGTTTCCCCCAAATGCTTGAGCAGCACATTGCCGCCCAGTGAATACCCCACCGCAAACAGCGGTGCCAGGGGGCGTCGGGCGCGCAAGTGGGTGATGGCGGCGGCGAGGTCTTCGCTGACGCCCGAGTGATAGCTGCGGGGCAGCAGGTTCGGCTCACCCGAGCAGCCACGCCAGTTCAAGGCCGCACTGGCCCAACCCTGGCGACCGAGAGCCTGTTGCAGTCCGGCCACGTAAGGTGAGTTGGAAGAGCCGGTCAGCCCGTGAAGCACCAGCACCAGTGGTGCCTCGGCGCTGTGGGGGCCGTGCCAGTCAAGGTCGAGGAAATCACCGTCTTCCAGCCACAGGCGCTCGCGTTGGCGCTCGATGTGTGTGGTCTTGCGCCATAGCGGACCCCACAAAGTCTGCAGGTGTGGGTTGCCAAGGCCCGGGGCGGGGACGAAACGCTCAGATGCGGCGGACATCATTATTGTTCTCGATGCACTGGTCAGCCGTTCAGTCAATGTCCTTTGCCAAACGCTGCCACAACGCGTAATACACCCGTCCGGATTTCTGCTCGCGATGCAAGCGCCAATTGCCCGGCAAGCCCAAGGTGGACGGGGCGGTCTCGCTTTCAGTGTAGACCCAGGCATCCTCGGCCAACCACTGACGTTCCTCGAGCAAGGTGCAGACCGTCGGCAACAGGTTTTGGTTGAAAGGTGGGTCGAGGAACACCAGGTCGAAAGGCGTTGCCGGTTGGCTGTCCAGGTAGCGCAGGGCGTCGGCGGTCTGCACCTGGCCGACGGTGCAGCGCAGGGTGCCCAAATGTTCTTTCAGGCTGGAGACAGCCAGGTTGCTGGCGTCCAGCGCCTGGCCCATGGCGGCGCCACGGGACAGGGCCTCGAGAAACAGCGCGCCGCTGCCGGCGAACGGGTCGAGCACCCGGGCACCCGCCACGTAGGGTGCGAGCCAGTTGAACAGGGTTTCGCGCACGCGGTCCGGGGTGGGGCGCAGGCCCGGGGCATCCGGGAAGCTCAAGCGCCGGCTGCGCCATTCGCCGCCGATGATACGCAACTGGTTCACACCGTTATGCACGGGTTTCTTGCTGGAATTCGATGGGCGGGCCATTAGTGCTCCGGAACTCCGAGCGGCTGCTCGGCAGGTTTGTCAGTGGGGGGCGGCAGCGGCTTTTGCGGCACGCTCGGGCCGGCGGTGACGATGACCATTTTGTCGGTGTTCAGGTGCTTGTTCAGTGCGGCCTTGACCTGATCGACCGTCAGTTCCTGGGACTGACGCATGAAGTCCTCCAGGTAGCTCAGCGGCAAGTCATAGAAGCCCATGGCGCCAAGCTGGCCGACGATATCGGAGTTGCTGGCAGTGGACAGGGGGAAACTGCCGGCCAACTCACGCTTGGCGTCGTCGAGTTCTTTCTGGGTGGGACCGTTCTTGAGGTAGTCGGCGAACACGTCCTGCACCAGTTTCAAGGTGCCTTCGCTCATCTCGGCGCGGGTCTGCAGGTTGATCATGAACGGGCCCCGGGCCTGCATCGGCGTAAAGCCGGAATACACGCCGTAGGTCAGGCCACGTTTTTCCCGCACCTCGGTCATCAGTCGGGTACCGAAACCACCGCCGCCAAGAATCTGGTTACCCAGGGAGACGGCGGCAAAGTCCGGGTCGTCCCGGTCGATGCCCAGTTGCGCGAGCATCAGGTTGGTCTGCTTGGATGGGAACTCGATGTGCTGGACGCTTGCTTTCGGCTCCACCGGCGCCGGGGTTTTCGCCAGGGCCGGGCCCTTGGGCAACGCAGCGGACACCTGGCTGGCGACCGCTTCGGCCTCGGCGCGGGACAAATCCCCCACCAGTGCGATCACCGCGTTGCCGGCGGTGTAGGCCTTGGCGTGGAATGCCCGGGCCTGGGCCAGGGTGATCGCTGGGATGCTTTGCGCGGTGCCGTCGCTGGAATGGGCGTAGGGGTGATCGCCATATAGGCGCTTCATCAGCTCCAGGCCCGCCAGTTTGCCGGGGTTCTGTTTCTGGTACTCGAAACCGGCGAGCATCTGGTTCTTGATGCGGGCGAAGGAGTCGGCAGGAAAGGTCGGTTTGCCGACGACTTCGGCGAACAGCTTCAACGCCGGCTCACGCTTGTCGGCTGCGCTGAGGCTGCGCAGGGACGCCACGGCCATGTCGCGGTAGGCGCCGTTGCCGAAGTCTGCACCGAGGCTTTCGAAACCTTGGGCAATGGCGCTGACGTCCTTGCCGGCCACGCCTTCGTTGAGCATGGCGTTGGTCAGCAGCGCGAGGCCAGGGGCGTCGCCGTCCTGGCTGCTGCCGGCGGCGAAGGTCAGGCGCAGGTCGAACATTGGCAATTCGCGGGCTTCGACGAACAGCACCTTGGCGCCGTCGGCGGTTTTCCAGGTTTGCACGTCGAGCTGGCGGTGGCTGGGGGCTTTACCGTCCAGTTCCGCCAACGATTGCAGCTTGTTGCCGGACTTGGCGTTATCCAATGCCTGGCTGGCGGTGACGTCGGTGGTCGGCGACAGATAGAACGCCAGGGCGCCGGCCAGGACGATGAGCGCCAGGCCGATCAATACCGGGCGCCGTGATTTGCGCTCACTCATGAGCTTTCTCCTCGGGCAGGACATGCGCAACGCTCAGGCGCGAGCGGGTGAAATACAGCTGGGCTGCCTTCTGGATATCTTGCGGAGTCACGCTTTGCAGTTCAGCGAGTTCGGTGTCCATCAGCTTCCAGGACAAACCGACGGTCTCCAGCTGGCCGATGGCGGTGGCCTGGCTGGTGATCGAGTCGCGCTCATACACCAGGCCGGCGATGACCTGGGCGCGCACGCGTTCCAGCTCTTCGGCAGTCGGCGCGGTGGTCTTCAGTTGATCGAGCAAGCGCCAAAGCCCTGCCTCGGCCTGGGCCATGGTTTTGTTTTTCTGGGTATTGGGCGCCGCCGACAAGGTGAACAGCGAATCCCCACGGGTGTAGGCGTCGTAGTTCGACGAGCCGCCGGACACCAGTTCTTCGCCGCGCTCCAACTGGGTCGGGATCCGACCGCTGTAACCGCCGTCCAGCAAGGCGGAGATCAGTCGCAGGGCATTGACCGAACGCTTGTCGGTCGCCGTGGCGATGCTCGGGACGTTGAAGGCCAGCATCAGGCTCGGCAGTTGGGTCTGTACATGCAGGGTGATCTGGCGTTCGCCGGGTTCGGCCAGCTCCAGGGGAATCTTTGCGGTCGGCACGTCACGCCGGGCCACCGGACCGAAATAGCGCTGGGCCAGGGCCTTGACCTCATCCGGCGTCACATCGCCGACCACCACCAGGGTCGCATTGTTCGGGGCGTACCAGGATTCGTACCAGTGGCGCAGCTCGCCGACGGTCATCCGGTCCAGGTCGGCCATCCAGCCGATGGTCGGCGTGTGATAACCGCTGGCCGGGTAAGCCATGGCCTTGAAGCGCTCGTAGGCCTTGGACATGGGCTTGTCGTCGGTGCGCATGCGGCGCTCTTCCTTGATCACTTCGATCTCGCGGCTGAACTCCTCCGGCGGCAGGCGCAGGCTGGCCATGCGGTCTGCTTCCAGTTCGAAGGCCACGCCCAGGCGGTCGCGGGCCAGTACCTGGTAATAGGCGGTGAAGTCATCGCTGGTGAAGGCGTTCTCTTCGGCACCGAGGTCGCGCAGGATCAGTGACGCTTCGCCGGGCCCGACTTTTTCGCTGCCCTTGAACATCATGTGCTCAAGGGCGTGGGACAAACCGGTCTGGCCTGGCGTTTCGTAGCTGGAGCCAACCTTGTACCAGACCTGGGAGACCACCACCGGCGCACGATGGTCTTCGCGCACGACGACTTTCAGGCCGTTGTCGAGGGTAAATTCGTGGGTGGGTTGTGGATCGGCAGCCAAGGCTGAAAAGGGCAGACAAACTGTGCTGAGCAGCAGGCCTGCGGCGCGGCGGGCAAGAGCATTCATTCGTGTTTAAACCTGTTGGGTTGCCTGCTTGGCCTTAGCCTCAGCAGGCGAGGAGGTGCTAGGATACTGATCCGTTTTACTGGCGGCCACGCCTATCGGGCCTTTTATCGGCCCGGGGTTGTCTGGGTTCCCCGGAGAAATGTCGGGTTTACTCGTTGATCCCGGCGTTTTCGCCGATGATGCCGTACCAGTCCTTCGAAAAAATCGACTTTGGGGCGTCCTGGGGACGCTTCGACAAAATGTTGCGCGTGAACAAGCTGGATCAAACGCAGTCTGTTCAGCATTGAATATTTATCACCGAGGCGCCCTTGTGGCGCGTCGCTACCGTGAGATAGCCGTCCTCCATGTTTGGTTCCAACGACGACAAGAAGACCCCAGCTGCGGCTGGCGAGAAAAAAGGCCTGTTCGGATGGCTGCGCAAGAAGCCGCAGGAAACCGTCGTCGAACAGCCACAACCGCTGCCTGAATCCGCCGCCGAGGCAGTGGCCGAAGCAACCGCGCCCATCGTCCTGCCGATTGCCGAGCCGGTGCTGCAGCCGATCGAGCCTGAGCCCGTTGTCGAGCCGGTGGCCGAGCAGCCGCTGACCCCGTCCGCCGAGCAAACCCCCTGGCTGACCTTGCCGGTGGCGGAAGAACCGGTCGCGCTGGTCGAGGAAACGGCGCCGCATGTCACCCCGCCGATTCCAGCGCCGACGCAGGTTGTCGAGGCGCCAGTCATCGACGCTGTCGTTGAGCCGCCGGTCGCCGTCGTTGCGCCCGTGGTTGCGCAAGCCGCACCTGAGTCGGCACCTGCGCTGTTGGAAACCATCGCCCCCGTCGAGCCCGTCCGTAGCACCGAGGAAAACAAGGTCGGTTTCTTCGCCCGCCTCAAGCAGGGCTTGTCCAAGACCAGCGCCAGCATCGGCGAAGGCATGGCCAGCCTGTTCCTGGGCAAGAAAGTCATTGATGACGAATTACTGGAAGACATCGAGACCCGCCTGCTGACCGCCGACGTCGGTGTCGAGGCCACCTCGGTGATTATCCAGAGCCTGACCCAGAAGGTCGCGCGCAAGCAGCTGACCGACGCCGATGCACTGTACAAATCCCTGCAGGGCGAGCTGACCAGCCTGCTCAAGCCGGTGGAAAAACCGCTGGTGATCGCCTCGCAGAACAAGCCGTTCGTGATCCTGGTCGTCGGTGTCAACGGTGCTGGCAAGACCACTACCATCGGCAAGCTGGCGAAGAAGCTGCAGCTCGAAGGCAAGAAAGTCATGCTGGCCGCCGGCGACACCTTCCGCGCCGCCGCCGTCGAACAGCTGCAAGTGTGGGGCGAACGTAACAAGATCCCGGTCATCGCCCAGCACACCGGCGCGGACTCCGCTTCGGTGATCTTCGACGCCGTGCAGGCCGCCAAGGCCCGTGGCATCGATGTGTTGATTGCTGACACGGCCGGTCGCCTGCACACCAAAGACAACCTGATGGAAGAATTGAAGAAGGTGCGCCGGGTGATCGGCAAGCTCGACGCCGACGCACCCCACGAAGTGCTGCTGGTGCTGGACGCCGGTACCGGCCAGAACGCCATCAACCAGGCCAAGCAATTCAACCAGACCGTCGAACTGACCGGGCTGGCCCTGACCAAACTCGACGGCACCGCCAAGGGCGGGGTGATTTTCGCCCTGGCCAAGCAATTCGGCCTGCCCATTCGCTACATCGGCGTGGGTGAAGGCATTGACGATTTGCGCACCTTTGAAGCCGAGCCCTTTGTCCAGGCACTGTTTGCCGAGCGGGAGCACTCATGATTCGTTTCGAACAGGTCGGTAAACGCTATCCGAACGGTCACGTCGGCTTGCATGAGCTGAGCTTTCGGGTCCGTCGGGGCGAGTTTCTGTTTGTCACCGGCCATTCTGGTGCCGGTAAAAGCACCCTGCTACGCCTGCTGCTGGCGATGGAGCGGCCCTCCACCGGCAAACTGCTGCTGGCCGGCCAGGACCTGAGCACCATCAGCAATGCCCAGATCCCCTACCTGCGACGACAGATCGGCGTGGTGTTCCAGAATCACCAGTTGCTGTTCGATCGCACGGTGTTCAACAACGTCGCGTTGCCGTTGCAGATCCTGGGCCTGTCCAAGGCCGAGATCATCAAGCGCGTGGACTCGGCCCTGGAGCGTGTGGCCCTGTCGGACAAGACCGACTTGTACCCGGGCGACTTGTCCACGGGTCAGCAACAGCGCGTCGGCATCGCCCGTGCCATCGTCCATCGCCCGGCCTTGCTGCTGGCGGACGAACCCACCGGTAACCTCGACCCGCGCCTGGCGGCGGAGATCATGGGCGTGTTCGAAGACATCAACCGCCTGGGCACCAGCGTGCTGATTGCCAGTCACGACCTGGCGCTGATCGCGCGCATGCGTCACCGCATGCTCACGTTGCAACGCGGTCGATTGATCGGTGACGGGGAGGCTGGCGTATGAGTGCGACTCGCAGCCCGAAAGTGGCCGAACGCGTGGCCCCGAAGGCCTCCGATCCGCAGCCGCAAAAGAAAAAACGCGACGATGATGACGGGCCGGACTTCGCCACGCTGCTGCGTGCCTGGATCGAAAGCCATCGCGCCAGCCTGCTGGACAGCCTGCGGCGCCTGGGCAAGCAACCCATAGGCAGCTTCTTTACCTGCATGGTGATGGCGGTTGCCCTGAGTCTGCCCATGGGGCTGTCATTATTGCTAAACAATGTCGAGCGCCTGGGCGGTTCCTGGCAGCGCGCGGCGCAGATTTCCCTGTACCTGCAGATGGACGCGAGCCCCGGTGAAGGCCAGGCGCTGCGCGAGCAGATCAAGGCCATGCCGGGCGTAGCCGATGCCGAATACATCGGGCGCGAAGAGGCGCTTGAGGAGTTCCAGCAGCAGTCCGGCCTGGGCGAAGCCCTCAAGGAGCTGCCGGAGAATCCGCTACCGGGCGTGGTGCTGGTGACGCCGAATGAGGTCGACAAGCCGACCCTTGAAGCATTAAGACAAAGACTTTCCGAGTTGCCGAAGGTACAACAGGCGCAACTTGATCTAGTCTGGGTCGAGCGTCTTGCGGCGATCCTCAAGCTCGGCGACCGGTTTGTATTCGGTCTGACGGTGCTGCTGGTTTCTGCATTACTTTTGGTGATAGGCAATACCATTCGTCTTCATATTGAAAACCGCCGCACCGAGATAGAAGTGATTAAACTCGTCGGCGGTACGGACAGTTATGTACGCAGGCCCTTCCTTTATATGGGGGCGCTGTATGGCTTCGGTGCCGGGATTCTATCCTGGGGCGTATTGGCGTTTGGCCTGGACTGGCTGAACGATGCGGTTGTGGGGCTGGCCGGTTTGTACGGCAGTGATTTTGCGCTGGCCGGAGTGCCAGTCGCCGACGGTCTATCGCTCTTGCTTGGCGCGGTGCTGTTGGGTTATATCGGTGCATGGATTGCGGTCGCACGCCACTTGCGTGAGCTTGCGCCAAAATAGAGTTTTTTTGCGCGTATTGACCTTTCGGTTTTTGTGGGAACTTGTCCTACGGTTCCCGGTCAATTTTCGCAGTGCTGAACTGCACGAGTTATGTGAGTCGGAGGTTTTTTCGTATGACCACTTCTTTGCAACCTGCTTATGCTCTGGTCCCGGGTGCGAACCTGGAGGCCTATGTGCACACGGTGAACAGCATCCCCTTGCTGACCCCCGAGCAGGAGCGTGAACTGGCCGAGAGTCTCTATTATGAGCAGGATCTTGAGGCGGCTCGGCAGATGGTGCTCGCCCACCTGCGTTTTGTCGTACATATCGCCCGCAGCTATTCCGGCTACGGGCTGGCCCAGGCCGACCTGATCCAGGAAGGCAACGTCGGCCTGATGAAGGCGGTCAAGCGCTTCAACCCGGAAATGGGCGTGCGCCTGGTATCGTTTGCCGTGCACTGGATCAAGGCGGAAATCCACGAGTTCATCCTGCGCAACTGGCGCATCGTGAAAGTCGCGACCACCAAGGCCCAGCGCAAGCTGTTCTTCAACCTGCGCAGCCAGAAGAAGCGCCTGGCCTGGCTGAACAACGAAGAAGTCCACCGCGTGGCTGAAAGCCTGGGCGTAGAGCCGCGGGAAGTGCGCGAGATGGAAAGCCGCCTGACCGGCCATGACATGGCCTTCGACCCGGCCGCCGAAGCGGACGACGACAGCGCTTTCCAATCGCCGGCCAACTACCTGGAAGACCACCGGTACGACCCGGCACGTCAACTGGAAGATGCCGACTGGAGCGACAACTCCAACACCAACCTGCACGAAGCCCTGGAAGTGCTGGACGAGCGCAGCCGCGACATCCTCTACCAGCGCTGGCTGGCCGAGGAAAAAGCCACGCTGCACGACCTGGCGCAGAAGTACAACGTGTCGGCCGAGCGGATTCGTCAGCTTGAGAAGAGCGCGATGAACAAGCTCAAGGTGTCGATTGCGGCTTGACCTGCGATAGCAGCCATAAAAACGCCCCGATCAGCGATGATCGGGGCGTTTTTGTTTGTGTGATCGTTCCCACGCTCTGCGTGGGAATGCCTCCACGGACGCTCTGCGTTCGGCTCTTGAGGGGACGCGGAGCGTCTCAGGCTGCATTCCCACGCGGAGCGTGGGAACGATCATAAAGCGAGTGGCTACTGCGCCCAAGGTGCTCGCCGCGAATCATTGAGCCCCAGCAAATAACTGTCGCCCCCCAACTGGCTCATCTGCTGGCGAATCCAGCTCGCCCTGCGCAGCACGTAAGGGCTCGGCCGGCTGGCGCTCCATTTCCGCGGGTTAGGCAAGACCGCCGCCAACAGGCTGGCCTGCTGCCGGGACAGCGCGTCGGCGCTGACGCGAAAATGATGCCGTGCTGCGGCTTCGGCCCCGAACACACCGTCATCCCACTCGACGCTGTTGAGGTACACCTCAAGGATCCGCTGCTTGGGCCAGAACACCTCGATCAGTGCGGTGAACCAAGCCTCGAGCCCCTTGCGCAGCCAGCTGCGGCCCGACCACAGGAACAGGTTCTTGGACACTTGCTGGCTGAGGGTGCTGGCGCCGCGAATCGAACCGCCACGGCCGTTGTGGGCGAACGCCGCCTGGATCGCGCCGATGTCGAAGCCCCAATGCTCGGGGAATTTCTGGTCTTCGCCAGCAATCACTGCCACTTTCAGGCTATCGGAGATCTGGTCCCAAGGCTGCCAGGTGCGCTGCAGGTCGATCGGTTCGCCGCTGAACCAGGATTCAACCTTGCGCTCGATCATCAGCGCCGTGAACGGTGGCGGCACCACGCGAAACAACAGCACCAGCACAACACTGCCGACGGCGAACCAGAGCAGGGCTTTAACGAATCGTCGAAACAGTAAACGCAGCATAGAGATGGCTTGGCCGAACCCGTCGAGCGGGCCATTATACAGACCCTGCCCACCGAGTCTGATTGGAGTTCTCATGTTGCGTAGCTTTCTGATGCTGGCTGCTTTTTTCGGCTTCACGGGCGTGGCACTGGGAGCATTTGCCGCCCACGGCCTGAAAAACCGCCTGAGCGCCGAGTACCTGGCGATTTTCCACACCGGGGTCACCTATCAACTGGTGCATACCCTGGCGTTGCTGGGCGTTGCGCTGCTGGCCACGCACATCCCCGGGCGCATCGTCACTTGGGCTGGGGTCTCTTTTGTGGTGGGCATCCTGTTGTTCTCCGGCAGCCTGTACCTGTTGACGCTTACGGGCATCAGCAAGCTGGGCATCATCACACCGTTCGGCGGCGTGGCGTTCCTGATCGGTTGGCTGTGCCTGGGTCTTGCCGCCTGGCGCCTCGGTTAACGGTGCCGACAATTTGCACGCTTTCAGCCATTGAGCAGGGCTTTCATGAAAGAAGGCGCAAGGAGGCGATTGCCATGGCCGCTGAGGTGATCACCGTCGCGAAAAATCGGTTTGTCGTCGCGATAGGCCGAACAAGTCGGGCCTGGACACAGCAGCGGCAGCGGATCCCAGATGCGTAGCATCGAATATTGACGGGCCAAGCGGTCGAGCAGCGCCATTTGAGCTGCCCGTAGCTGATCAAGTCGATCTCGCGTGATGGTGAACCCGGGGGTGCAGATCGGGTTCATCCGGTTGAACCAGTCCGAGCAGCGATAGGGCGGGGCTTTGAACAGCGGCATGGGCGCATTGATCAGCACCCGCACCTCGGCAGCCATCAAGCGCCTCAGGACCGTTTCAGCAGAAATCCGAGCCTCCTCCATCTTCCCGGGCGTGAGCTCAGCAAGCACGTCATTGAACACGGTTTCCTCGCCCCGTGCCCATTCGCGCCCTGCCAGCTCCGGCATGCGTAAAGAGGCGAGAAAGACGATATCACCCGGTTTGGCCCGCGCCTCGATGTCGCGCAAGGCCTTTTCCCGGGCTGGGGCGCAGGCACCCTGTGGGTCGGGTGCGATAAGACTGGCCACCGGGCAGCCGCCGCGCTCGTATTCCACGACCCTGATGCCGAGTTGTCGTGAGGCGAGGCTCAGCATTGTGCGATAGGCCGCCGCGTGCGAATCACCGAAAACAAACAACTGGCGACCCTGCAATGGCGAGTCATTGATGGATTCGCTGGCCGGCCGTTGCGGTAGCCGCCTGGAGAACCAGGTGTAGGCATCGCGGGTCTGGCTCAGTGACACGGCTTCGGGGTTTTCGCTGACCCAGCGCGCACCTGACCATGACAGGGCGAGCGCGCAAAGCCCTGAGGTAATGGTGATCCAGGCGCGGCGTTGGAACATCGAATCGCCGGTGCGCAGCGGGGTCTCGACCCAGTGATAGGAGGCAGCAGCCAATGCCATGACGATCACCGGGTAGGCCAATTGCACGACCAGCAGCTCCAGGCCGGTGGTCCAGCGCAGGAGCACCAGAACCGGCCAATGCCAGAGATACAGGGAGTAGGACAGCCGGCCGATGTAGGTCGCGGGCGACGATTGCAGCAATCGCAACAGCCGCGATGAGGGCGCGGTTTCCTGCGCCACGGCTGCAATGATCAACAGCGTGCCCGAAACCGTGATGAGCGCCCAGGGGAAGGGGAACTGTCTTTCATCGGCGAGAAACAATCCGCTGGTCACCAATGCGAGTCCGCCGAGCAAGGCGACCTGGGATACGAAAGGCGATGTTGGAGCGAGGCGTCCTGTTGCGATCATCTGGAAGAGGATCGCTCCTGCGGCCAACTCCCAGAATCGACTGGGCAGCAGATAGAAGGCTTCATGAGGGTGGTCCCGTGTCTCAAAGGCGCTATAGGCCAGTGATACCAGCGCCAGCAGAGGCAGCAAGGTCCAGACCAGTTTGCTGCGTTCCCGGTAGCGCAACCAGAGGAAATGGATGAGAGGAAAAACCAGGTAGAACTGCTCTTCTACCGCCAGGGTCCATGTGTGGGTGTAGGGGTTAAGCTGAGTGGAAGGTGAGAAGTAGGTGTCGGTGTTCCACGCCAGCACGAAGTTGCTCAGGCCGAAGAAGGCGGCCAGCCCGGTGCGGTCATTCTGGGCGCTGAGCCAGGCTTGCGGCACGAACATCGCCGAGAGCATCCCGCACACCAGCAGCATTGATAGCAAGGCCGGCACGATACGCAGGAATCGTCGGCGATAGAAATCCGCCAGATAGGCCACGAAGCTCAGGTTGGCGCGAGCGGACAGCGACTGGCTGATGACGTAGCCCGAGATGACGAAGAAGATATCGACGCCGGTAAATCCACCGGGCAAAGCCTTCAGAAAGTCGGCGTGGAAAATGATCACGCTCAGGACTGCAAATGCGCGCAAGCCGTCGATGGCGGGAATATGCTGAGTGCTGGCCACAGGCGCCTCTCGTGGTTCTTCCTTTTGTGAGATTCATTTGGAGGCAAAGAATATAGGTGGGGTATGGCGCGGCTTGAACCGTGAAGTTGTTTCAGGGTTAGTCCCCGTTTACGACACGGGTGGTTGAGGTGCGTCCTGAAAGCCGAGCCTTGCCGCCGGGCGGCTGGGCTGACCGGGCGGTCCATTTCATGACGAATGGCTTGGGTCCCCCAGACTGATCGGGCTAGAATGCCAGCCCCTAAAAATGATGGCGGCATCCGGCATGCGCATTCAGTTGAACGGCGAACCCCTTGATCTGCCCGACGGTGAAACCGTTGCGGCCCTGCTGACCCGTCTGGAACTCACCGGGCGTCGGGTGGCGGTGGAACTCAATCTGGATATCGTCCCGCGCAGCCAGCACGCCGAAACCACCTTGAACGACGGCGACAGCGTCGAAGTGGTCCACGCCATCGGCGGCGGCTAGTCGCCTCGGTTTCGCAGCCTTTCGCAAGAACCTCACCCCAACAGAGGATTTCCCATGAGCATCGTTCGTAGCGACAAGCCCTTCGTCCTGGCCGGTCGTACCTACCAGTCGCGCTTGCTGGTAGGCACCGGCAAATACCGCGACATGGAAGAAACCCGCCTGGCCATCGAAGCCTCGGGCGCCGAAATCGTGACCGTCGCCGTGCGCCGGACCAACATCGGCCAGAATCCGGGCGAACCGAACCTGCTGGATATCCTGCCGCCGGATCGCTACACGATCCTGCCGAACACCGCCGGCTGCTTCGATGCCATCGAGGCCGTGCGCACCTGCCGCCTGGCCCGTGAACTGCTCGACGGCCACAACCTGGTGAAGCTGGAAGTGCTGGCGGACCAGAAAACCCTGTTCCCCAACGTGATCGAAACCCTCAAGGCCGCCGAAACCCTGGTCAAGGAAGGTTTCGACGTGATGGTCTACACCAGCGATGACCCGATCATCGCCCGCCAGTTGGCGGAAATCGGCTGCATCGCGGTCATGCCGCTGGCCGGCCTGATCGGCACGGGCCTGGGGATCTGCAACCCGTACAACCTGCAGATCATCCTGGAAGAAGCCAAGATCCCGGTGCTGGTGGATGCCGGTGTCGGTACCGCCTCCGACGCCACCATCGCCATGGAGCTGGGCTGCGAAGCGGTGTTGATGAATTCCGCCATCGCCCACGCCCAGCAGCCGATCCTGATGGCCGAAGCGATGAAACACGCGATTGTCGCCGGTCGCCTGGCGTACCTGGCTGGCCGCATGCCGAAAAAACTTTACGCCAGCGCCTCCTCGCCGCTGGATGGTCTGATCAAGTAAGAGCCATTGATGACTGAATCGAACGACACGCCGGTCCTGCCGGAAGAAGGCGAAGAGCGCCAGCACCGCCGCATCAAGAGTTTCGTGATGCGCGCCGGGCGCATGACTGAAGGCCAGCAGCGCGGCCTGGAGCAGGGTGCGCCGCTGTTTGTCCTGCCGCTTGCCGATGCGCCGGTGGATTTTGACCAGGTGTTCGGCCGCTCGGCCCCGCGCTCGCTGGAAATCGGCTTCGGCATGGGGCATTCGTTGCTGGAAATGGCCGCCGCTTCGCCGGAGCAGGATTTCATCGGTGTGGAAGTCCACCGTCCCGGTGTCGGTGCGCTGCTCAACGGCGTGCTGACCCAAGGGCTGACCAACCTGCGGGTCTACGATTGCGACGCCATCGAAGTGCTCAACCGCTGCGTGGCCGACAACAGCCTCGACCGACTGATGCTGTTCTTTCCGGACCCTTGGCATAAAAGCCGTCACCACAAGCGCCGTATCGTCCAGGCGTCGTTCGCTGAGCTGGTGCGCAGCAAGTTGAAGGTCGGTGGTGTGCTGCACATGGCCACGGACTGGGAACCCTACGCCGAATACATGCTGGAAGTGATGAACGTCGCGCCGGGCTATCGCAACCTGGCCGAAGACGGCAAGTGCGTCCCGCGCCCGGCTGAACGGCCGATCACCAAGTTCGAGCGCCGTGGCGAGCGGCTGGGGCATGGGGTTTGGGATTTGAAGTTCGAGAAGTTGGCGTAAAACCCGAAGATCCTGTTGAAATGGGATCTCCTGTGGGAGCGAGCTTGCTCGCGATGGCGGCATAGCAGTCAACATTGATGTTGGATGTTATGGCCCCATCGCGAGCAAGCTCGCTCCCACAGTTGTTTTGTGGTGTCTGAGGGATCAGCGCCGATCCGCCACCACGCCAATCAACACCAGCACCACCAACAACACCGGCGCCAGGCTGTAGTTGTTGAACTGGCTCAAGCCCCGGACGACCCACGGCGTGGCATAGATCAGTGCCGCGCCGCTGCCGATCATGCACAGCAGGGCGATCAACGGTACGCGCAAGGCGCCGGCGATGCTGCCCAGGCGTTGCTCGACCCAGCCCTTGATGTCGGCACCAAACAACACCAGCAGGCAGCCTACCAAGGCCAGGGAGATTTCCGACAGGTTGCTGCGGCTCCAGCGGGACACGGTGGCGAGCAGGTCGAGTACCAGATCCATTCGATTTCCTTGTTTGGGTAATTAGCTCAAAAATGTCTGCAGCAAGTCGTTGAGAAACAGCTGTCCGCGCTCGGTGGCCGCCAGACGTGTCGGTTCGACCTGCAACAGCCCGCTTTGTTCGGCCTCGCGCCGGCCTTCGGCCAGGCTTTGCAGGGGCAGGCCGGTGCGCTGCGGAAATAGTTGCGCGTCAACGCCTTCGGTCAGGCGCAGGGCGTTCATCAGGAACTCGAACGGCAGCTCTTCGTTGGTCAGGGTTTTCTCCCCTGCCAGGAAGCGCTTGGCCGGGTTGAGATAGTCCTTGGGCAGGCGGGTCTTCCAGGTGCGTACGATGCGCCCGTCCGGATGGCTGAGCTTGCCGTGGGCTCCGGCACCGATGCCGATGAAGTCGCCGAAACTCCAATAATTGAGGTTATGCCGCGCCGCCTGACCGGGTTGGGCGTAGGCCGAGACTTCGTATTGAGCGTAGCCGTGCTCGGCCAACAGGGCTTGCCCGGCTTCCTGGATGTCCCACAGCGTGTCGTCTTCGGGCAAGGTCGGCGGCTGGTTCCAGAACACCGTGTTCGGCTCCAGCGTCAGTTGGTACCAGGACAGGTGGGTCGGCTTCAAGGCGATGGCTTGGCGCAGGTCGCCCAGGGCGTCGTCGAGGGACTGGTCGGGCAGGCCATGCATCAGGTCCAGGTTGAAGTTATCGAACCCGGCCTGACGGGCCATGCCGGCGGCGCGTACCGCTTCGTCACCGTTGTGGATCCGTCCCAGGGCCTCGAGCTTGGCCTGCTGGAAACTCTGGATGCCGATGGACAGGCGATTGATGCCCAAGGCCCGGTAAGCGACGAATTTTTCTTGCTCGAAGGTGCCGGGGTTGGCTTCCAGGGTGATTTCAATGTCCTGGGCGAAAGGTATCCGCGCCTCGACCCCCTTGAGCAACCGCCCCAGGGCTTGGGCGCTGAACAGGCTCGGGGTGCCGCCACCAAAAAAGATCGAGCTCAACGGGCGGCCATGGGCCGCATGCAGATCCTGGTCGAGGTCGGCCAGCAAGGCGTCGACATATTCCTCTTCCGGCAACTGCGGGCTGGCGGTGTGGGAGTTGAAGTCGCAATACGGGCATTTGCGCACGCACCACGGGATGTGGACGTACAACGCCAGGGGCGGCAGCACTGGCAGTGGCACCCGAGGTGTTGGTGCACCGCCGTGAATCAGCGGTGCGGGAGAATCAATGGTCATTGCAGGCCCAGGCGTTGACGCAGCAGGGCCATCGCACGGGCGCGGTGGCTCAGCTGGTTTTTTTCCACCGGGCCCAGTTCGGCGCTGGAGCAGTTGCGCTCCGGCACCCAGAACAACGGGTCATAGCCAAAACCGTGCTCGCCGCTGGCTTCGGTGAGAATGCGCCCGTGCCACAGGCCTTCGCAGAGGATCGGCAGCGGATCATCGGCATGGCGGACCAGGGCCAGCACACACACGAACTGCGCGCCGCGCTCGGCTTCGGGCACGTCCTTGAGGGCGTCGAGCAGCTTGGCGTTGTTCGCCGCGTCACCTTTGCCGTCAGCGTAACGGGCCGAGTAAATGCCTGGCGCGCCGCCCAGGAAGTCCACGGCCAGCCCGGAATCGTCGGCCAGCGCTGGCAGGCCCGAGATGCGTGCGGCATTGCGGGCCTTGAGGATGGCGTTCTCGACGAACGACAGGCCGGTTTCTTCCGGTTCCACCTGGCTGAACTCACCAATCGAGCGTAACTGCACCGACCCGCCGAGCATGGCCTGCAGTTCCTTGAGTTTGCCGGCGTTGTGGCTGGCCAGTACGAGTTGGGTGAAATTGATCATTGGCCCGGGAACAGTTCCTGGTTGAAGTTGATGGTGTTGATCTTGTCGCCGGTTTTCACCTTGATCTCGAAGGTGCGGGTTTCCTGTTGGTCCACTGGATACTGGGCGATGTAATAGATCGCGCCTCGTTCGGTGATCTGGCGGAAGGAGAGGGGGACTGTCTTGCTGGTCAGGTCCTTCACCGTGCCGCTGACGTCGGCGATCAATGGCTTGCCGCTTTTGATCACCGAGACATTGATCACGCCTTGGTTCTTGCTGCGAATCAGCTCGGCAGCCTTGGCGATATCCGGTGTCAGGAAGGTGGAGTTGAAGGTGTTGTAGTGCACGGTGATATCACCGAACACTTCCTTGCGCTCGCCCTTGATGACATCGGCGGCCATGGCGCCAACGCTCAGGCAAGCGGTGATGAGAAACAACGCTAGACGGTTCATGTCGTGCTCCTGGTGAGGCCGGGGCTCACACCGCGACCTGATAATCGGTAAGGCCTGGGCTGCTGACCCGATAGATGCCTATTTCACCTAACAGATTAGGCCATAGCTTGCTGGCCCACCCGTGGCGGTGCTGCTGGTCCACGGCCAGGCGATCGATGACCTTGGCTTCACGCTCGCGGCACAGCGCTTCGAAATCCTCGAAGGTGCAGAAGTGGATGTTCGGCGTGTTGTACCAGGTGTAGGGCAGGAACTCCGAGACCGGCATGCGGCCCTTGCTCGCCAGGTACCAGCGGCAACGCCAGTGGCCGAAGTTGGGAAAGGTGATGATGCACTGGCGCCCAACCCGCAGCATTTCGTCGAGGATCTTGTCCGGGTAGTGCACCGCTTGCAGGGCTTGGGTCATGACCACGATGTCGAAGCTATTGCTGGCAAAGTTGCCCAGGCCCTTGTCCAGGTCCTGCTCGATCACGTTGATGCCCTTGGCGACGCACTCGGCAATGTTGTCCGGGTCGTTTTCCAGGCCGTAGCCGCTGACTTGCTTGTTGTCCCGCAGCCAGGTCAGCAGTTCGCCGTTGCCGCAGCCCAGGTCGAGCACGCGGCTGCCGGCGGGGATCCATTCCTGGATGATTTCCAGATCGGCTCTCATGGCATCCTCACAGCGTTATACGGTTCATGTAGTTGCCGAACGCCTGCAGGTAGCGCGGGATCGGGATCAAAAAGGCGTCGTGACCCTGGGGCGCGTCGATTTCCAGGTAGCAGACGTCCTTGCGCGCGGCCATCAGCGCGTCCACCAGCTCCCGCGAGCGCGCCGGGGAGAAGCGCCAGTCGGTGGTGAACGACATCACGCAGAACTTGGCGGTGGCATTGGCGAAGGTTTTCGCCAGGTTATCGTCGAAGTTCGCTGCCGGATCGAAGTAGTCCAGTGCCTTGGTCATCAACAGGTAGGTGTTGGCGTCGAAACGCCCGGAGAACTCTTCACCCTGATAACGCAGGTAGCTCTCGACCTGGAACTCGACGCTGTGGAAGTCGTAGTTGAGCTTTTCGCTCTTGAGGCCACGGCCGAATTTCTCGCCCATGGAGTCGTCGGACAGGTAGGTGATGTGCCCGACCATCCGCGCCAGCATCAGCCCGCGCTTGGGGATCACGCCGTGTTCCTGGAACGAGCCGCCGTGGAATTCGGGGTCGGTGAGGATCGCCTGGCGCGCCACTTCGTTGAAGGCGATGTTCTGCGCCGACAGCTTGGGCGCCGAGGCGATTGCCAGGCAGTGGCGCACGCGGTCCGGGTAGGTGATGGTCCACTGCAAAGCTTGCATGCCCCCCAGGCTGCCGCCGATCACGGCGGCCCACTGGCCGATCCCGAGGCGGTCGGCCAGGCGTGCCTGGCTGTGGACCCAGTCTTCCACGGTCAGCACCGGGAAGTCGGCACCGAAAGGTTTGCCGGTGTCCGGGTTGAGGCTGCTGGGGCCGGTGGAGCCGTTGCAGCCGCCCAGGTTATTCAGGCTGACCACGAAGAACTTGCTGGTATCGATGGGCTTGCCCGGGCCGATGCAGCTGTCCCACCAGCCGGGCTTGCGGTCGTCGACGCTGTGGTAGCCGGCGGCGTGGTGATGCCCCGACAAGGCGTGGCAAATCAGCACGGCATTGCTCGCCGTGGCATTGAGGGTGCCGTAGGTTTCGTAGATCAGGTCATAGGCTGGCAACGAACGGCCGCAGGCCAGGGCCAGGGGCTCGCTGAAATGCGCCATTTGCGGCGTCACCAGACCAACGGAATCGGGGGGAAAGGCAGCTGGCATCGACCCTGCTCGCGTTGAAATGAGGCGTAAGTCTAAAGACCGCTGTGGCAGGCGGCAAGCAACGGGCGGCGCTGATTGTTCCTTGAGTGAAAACCCTGTGCCGGATGAGTTTCCTTGTGGCGAGGGAGCTTGCTCCCGCTGGGGCGCGAAGCGGCCCTATCAGGCCGATGTCCCGTACCATAGGTAATAGCGCGTTGCCTGGTTGGGGGCTGCTTCGCAGCCCAGCGGGAGCAAGCTCCCTCGCCACAGGGTTGGTCATTCATCAGGTGGGCCGGACGAGGCCCGGCAACTCCGGCAGCTTCTTCGGCGAATGAATCCGCACCCGCTTCTGCCGGTTCAACTCGCCACTGATCAGGCTGACCTGGCTCTTGGACACGCCAAACGCCTTGGCCAGGAACGCCATCAGGTACGCGTTGGCCTTGCCCTCGACCGGCGGGGCGGTGAGGCGGATCTTCAGGCGGTCACCGTGCAGCCCGGCGAAATCATCGCTGCGGGCGGCCGGTTGCAGGTGACACTCCAGGATCAGGTCGTCGCCATCCCAGCGAAAGTAGCTCACTGGGGTCAGATCAGCAGGCGCAGGATTTCCGGCATCATGGTGATCGCCGCCAGGTTGTTGATCACCAGCATGTCGATCAGCTTGAGCACCATGAACGCCAGGATCGGCGAGATATCCAGGCCGCCAAGGTTCGGCACGATACGACGGAACGGCGCCAGGGCCGGTTCGCAGATCTGGTTGACCAGTTCGGCACCTGGGTTATGGCTGCCCGGCGCGACCCACGACAGGATCACGCTGATGATCATGGCGAAGAAGAAAATCTTCAGGAACAGCGCGGTCACGCCAATGAGCGACCAGATCAGCAGTTGCAACGGGTTGCCGGTGGTGCCGTAGGTCAGCAGCAGGGTCAGGGCCATCAGCGCCAGTTGCACCAGGATCGCCAGTACCAGCGAGGACATGTCCAGGCCGAACACGCTTGGGATGATCCGGCGCAGTGGCTTGAGCAGCGGCTGGGTGGCCTTGACGATGAACTGGCAGAGCGGGTTGTAGAAGTTCGCGCGCACCAGTTGCAGCACGAAACGCAGCAGCACGATCAGCAGGTACAGGCTGCCGAGGGTTTGCAGCACGTAGACCGCTGCAGTGTTCAATCCAATCATGAATAACTCCTTATTGGCCCAGTTGTTCGGCCATTTCGGCCGAGCGGTGCGCGGCGGCGCCGAGTGCTTTTTCCACCAGGGCTTCGAAGCCCCCGGCCTGGAACGATTTGATGGCCGCTTCGGTGGTGCCGGCCGGCGAGGTCACGCGGCGGCGCAGCTCGGCCGCGTCGACGTCGCTGGAGACAGCCATGTGTGCGGCGCCTAGTGCGGTCTGCAAGGTCAGTTGGGCAGCGGTTTCCCGGGGCAGGCCGAGTTTCTCACCGGCGGCGGTCATGGCTTCGATCAGCAGGAAAAAGTACGCCGGGCCCGAGCCGGAGACGGCGGTGACGGCGTCCAATTGCTGTTCGGTGTCCAGCCACAGTGCCAGGCCGACAGCCGACAGCAGTTCCTCGGCCTGCTGGCGTTGTGCGGCGGACACTTGGGAAGTAGCGAACAGGCCGCTGACGCCCTGGCGCAGCAGTGCCGGGGTGTTGGGCATGCAGCGTACGATCGGCTGCTCGCCGAGCCAGTTGTTCATGCTGGCGCACGTGATGCCGGCGGCAATCGACACCACCAGTTGATGAGGCTTGAGGCTTGGGCGCAGGGCCGCGCAGACGGTTTTCATCGCTTGCGGCTTGACCGCCAGCACGATGACGTCCGCGCCGTCGATGGCCTGGGCGTTGTCGGCGAAGGTTTGGATGCCGTGTTCGCGGCTCACCCGGTTGCGGGTCTCTTCACCCGGATCGCTGGCGCGGATCAGGGAAGCGTCCAGGCCCTTGGCCCGCAGGCCGCCGATCAGGCTGGCGGCCATATTGCCGGCGCCGATGAAGGCAATACGCGTGTTGCTCATGACAGGTCCTTATAAAGAGATGAGTCGGCCATGTTTCAGGATTGACCGTAGTCGCGGGCGCCGAACAGGGCCGTTCCGATGCGCACCCAGGTGGCGCCTTGGGCAATCGCTGACTCAAGGTCGTGGCTCATGCCCATGGAAAGGGTGTCCAGCGGTAGCGCCAGGCTGGCTTGCAAGCGTTGGACCGCGGCGAAGGCAGCATCCTGGGCGGCGCGGTCTTCGGTGGGTTCGGGAATCGCCATCAATCCGCGCAGTTTCAGGCGGGGCAGGGCGCTGATAGCGCTGGCCAGGGCGGGCAGGTCCGCTGGGGTGCAGCCGGATTTGCTGGCTTCACCGCTGACGTTGACCTGAATGCAGATGTTCAGCGGTGGCAAGTCGGCCGGACGCTGCTCGGACAGACGCTGTGCAATTTTCAAGCGATCCACGGAATGCACCCAGTCGAAATGTTCGGCGATAGCGCGCGTCTTGTTCGATTGAATGGGGCCGATGAAGTGCCAGATCAAGGGCAGGTCGGTCAGTTCGAGCTGTTTGCCCAAGGCTTCTTGCAGGTAGTTCTCGCCGAAGTCCCGCAGGCCGGCGGCATAGGCTTCGCGCAGGGCCTGGACGGGCTTGGTCTTGCTCACGGCCAGCAGCTGAACACTGTGTTCGGCACGCTGGGCGGCCTGCTCCGCAGCGCGGATGCGCGAACTAACCTGAGCGATGTTGTCTGCTATCGTGGACATAAAGAAGCGCCAGCGGTGAGGTTCGCGGCATTCTACTGGAATTGAGGAGCGCTATGGATATCACTGAGTTACTGGCGTTCAGCGCCAAGCAGGGCGCGTCGGACCTGCACCTGTCCGCCGGGCTGCCACCGATGATCCGCGTCGATGGCGATGTCAGGCGCATCAACCTGCCGGCATTGGACCACAAGCAGGTTCATGAACTGATCTACGACATCATGAACGACCGGCAACGGGTAGATTACGAAAAGTTTCTGGAGACCGATTTTTCCTTCGATGTGCCGGGCGTGGCGCGGTTCCGGGTCAACGCCTTCAACCAGAATCGCGGTGCGGGGGCCGTGTTTCGGACCATTCCGTCGAAAGTCCTGACCATGGAAGACCTGGGGATGGGCGAGGTATTTCGCAAAGTGACCGAGGCGCCTCGCGGACTGGTGTTGGTGACCGGGCCGACCGGTTCAGGCAAGTCCACCACATTGGCGGCCATGATCGATTACTTGAACAGCCACAAGCACCATCACATCCTCACCATCGAAGACCCTATCGAATTCGTTCACGAACCGCGCAAATGCCTGATCAACCAGCGTGAGGTGCACCGCGACACCCAGGGTTTCTCCACGGCCCTGCGTTCGGCCCTGCGGGAGGACCCGGACGTGATCCTGGTGGGGGAGATGCGCGACCTGGAGACCATTCGCCTGGCGCTGACAGCCGCGGAAACCGGGCACCTGGTGTTTGGCACCCTGCACACCACATCGGCGGCCAAGACCATTGACCGGGTGGTGGACGTGTTCCCCGGCGACGAGAAGTCCATGGTTCGTTCGATGCTGTCGGAATCACTGCAGGCGGTGATTTCCCAGACGCTGGTCAAGAAGATCGGCGGCGGCCGGATCGCGGCGCATGAAATCATGCTGGGCACCTCGGCCATTCGGAACCTGATCCGTGAAGACAAGGTGGCGCAGATGTACTCGGCCATCCAGACGGGGGGTTCGCTGGGAATGCAGACTCTGGATATGTGCCTGAAGGAACTGGTGAACAAAGGCTTGATCAGCCGCGAACATGCGCGGGAGCGGGCGCGTACGCCGGATAATTTCTGAGGCGGGGAAACGGTCAGTAAGGCCTGATACGGTCCCTGTGGCGAGGGAGCTTGCTCCCGCTGGGCCGCGAAGCGGACCCAAAATAATTGGGTCCACAGAGATCATGGGTCTGTTTTGGGGCGGCTGCGCCACCCAGCGGGAGCAAGCTCCCTCGCCACAGGGGGGGCCGGTGAGCGCTTCAGATCAGCGCTGAACCACGCGCATCCCACCCGGCTCTTTCGGCAGCACGCGCTTGGCCACCACGTAATGGGTGTTCCAGTACGGTTTGTTCAAGGTGTCGATGCTCACCGACTTGCCACGGCGCGGGGCGTGGATGAAGCGGTCGTTGCCCAGGTAGATGGCCACGTGGTTGACCCGGCGGCTCTTGAGCTTGAAGAAGATCAGGTCACCGGGCTTGAGGTCCTTGCGCTCGACTTTCTCGCCATGACCGGCGGCCATGGCGTTGGAGGTGCGCGGCAGGTCGAAGGTGGCGTCGTTGAAGGCGTATTTCACCAGTCCGCTGCAATCGAAACCTTTACTTGGGCTACTGCCGCCCCAACGATAAGGTGTGCCCAGTACATTCACGGCGCGACTCAACACATTGCTGCTCGCTTTGGTCGCCATCGGCGGGACCAGCTTGCTGTTGGTCGTGCTCACGCGCTGGGCGCTTGGCTTGTCCTTGCTCAAGGAGGCAGAGACATGGGATTTCGGGGTATAGCCGTTGACGTTGGGAAGACGTTGCTCACGATTGGTGGCGTGGGCGGCCAGTGGCAATAATAGGCAAATGGTTAGCCATGTCTTGAAAAATGGACGCATTAGGCAAGGCTCTTAAAGGTTGGCGCGCAACTTTATAACAGCTTTTTTTGCCATTCCGAGGCCGTTTGTCGATTCGAAACGCAGCGAAAAACCCGGCGAAATGCGACAAGTTGACCTGATTGTCCGACAGAACCCCTATATCACGGGGCTTTCGCCGGTTCGAATCGCCCAGGACCGCTTGTCGGCTGGACACGAAAAAGTCACAAAAACTCCGAAAAAATTTATCTATCGAGGCAAAAGAGGCCATTCATGAACAGCTATCAGCAGGACGCAATCCGCGATACCCACAGCAAAGTCATTGGGTATCTGCTGTGGATTTTCGGTTTTACCGGCGCCCACCGTTTCTATTACGGCAAGCCGGTCACGGGCACGATCTGGTTCTTCACCTTCGGCCTGCTGGGCATTGGTTGGCTGATCGACCTGTTCCTGATCCCGGCCATGGATCGCGAAGCGGACCTGCGGTTTACCCCGGGGCCTATCGAGTACAGCGTGGCGTGGATTCTGCTGACGTTTCTCGGGGTGCTGGGTGTACACCGCATGTACCAGGGCAAATGGCTCAGCGGGATCCTTTACTTGCTGACTGGCGGGGTATTTTTCCTGGGGGTGCTATATGACTTCTGGACGCTGAATGATCAGGTGTCGATCCGTAATGCGCAGAAGCGTGGGGCTTTTCAGTAAGACCTGGTCGCCTGCATCGCGAGCAAGCTCGCTCCCACACTGGATTGAGGTGTTCACACATCATGTGTTCACCAAAGATCCACCTGTGGGAGCGAGCTTGCTCGCGATAGGTGCGGCGCGGTATCAGGCCTGGTGAGTAATCCGCCCATCCATCAGGGTGTAACGCACCGCACCCGGCAGGCTATGGCCGATGAACGGGCAGTTGTCACCCTTGGAGCGCCAGGCTTCCCCGGCCACGGTGGACGCGGCGGGGTCGAACAGCACCAGGTCCGCCGCGGCGCCCACCGCCAGTTTCCCCGCCGGCAATTGCAGCGCCTGGGCCGGGCCGTCGCTCAGGCGTGCCAGCAGGGTCGGCAGGTCCAGCAAGCCGTCTTCCACCAGCGTCAGGGCTAGCGGTAGCAGCAGTTCGACACTGCTGATGCCCGGCTCGGTGGCGCCGAACGGTGCCAGCTTGGCATCGCGCTCATGGGGTTGGTGGTGGCTGGAGATGGCCGAGATCACCCCGGATTTCACCGCCTCGCGCAGGCCATCGCGGTCGGCGCGGGTGCGCAGTGGCGGCTGGACGTGGTAGACGCTGTTGAAATCGATCAGCGCTTCGTCAGTCAGGATCAACTGGTACAGCGCCACATCGGCGGTCACCGGCAAGCCGCGGGCCTGGGCCTGGGCGATCAGTGCCGCACCGCGAGCACTGGTCAGTTGGCTGAAGTGGGCGCGTACGCCGCTTTGCTCGACCAACAGCAGGTCCCGGGCCAGGGCCACGGTTTCGGCGGTTTCCGGGATGCCCGGCAGGCCGAGGAAACTGGCGGTCGGGCCTTCGTGGGCCAGGCCACCTTCGGCCAGGTCGTGGTCCTGGGAGTTGAAGATCACCGTCAGGCCGAAGGTCGCCGCGTATTCCAGGGCACGGCACAGGGTACGGGTGTTGCGGAAACTGTTCAGGCCGTTGCCGAACGCCACGCACCCGGCGTCGCGCAGGGCGATGAGTTCGGCCAGTTGCTCGCCGTCCAGGCCCTTGCTCAGTGCGCCAATCGGGAAGACCTTGGTGTTGCCGGCCTCGCGGGCACGGTCGAGGATCAGTTCGGCGACGGCCGAGGTGTCCAGCACCGGTTTGGTCTGCGGCGGACAGCACAGGCTGGTCACGCCCCCGGCGGCGGCGGCCCGGGTTTCGCTGACGATGCTGCCTTTGCGGCTGTAGCCCGGTTCGCGCAGGGCGACGTTCAGGTCCACCAGGCCAGGGGCGGCCACCAGGCCATGGGCGTCGAGGACCTCGACGGCCACGAAGCCGACCGGAGCGGCGCCCAGGGCGACGATCTTGCAGGCATCGATATGGATATCAGTCACTTGATCCAGGCCACTGGCTGGATCGATCACGCGTGCGCCGAGAATGCTGAGCTTCACTGGGCGTTCTCCTGGTCGAATTGGCGCTGGGCCGTTTGCCCGCTCATGGCCATGGACAGCACGGCCATGCGGATGGCGATGCCGTAGGTCACCTGGTTGAGGATCACTGAGTGTGGCCCGTCAGCCACCGCTGATTCGATTTCCACGCCGCGGTTGATCGGTCCCGGGTGCATGACGATGGCGTCCGGCTTGGCCCCGGCCAAACGGGCGGTGGTCAGGCCGAACAGGCGGTAGAACTCGCCTTCGCTGGGCAGCAAGCCGCCGGTCATGCGTTCGCGTTGCAGGCGCAGCATGATCACCACGTCCACATCCTTGAGGCCTTCGGTCATGTCGGTGTAGACCTTCACGCCGTATTGCTCGACGCCGATGGGCAGCAGGGTCTTCGGCGCGATCACGCGGATGTCCGGGCAGCCGAGGGTCTTGAGGGCCAGCATGTTCGAACGGGCCACCCGCGAGTGCAGGATGTCGCCGACGATGGCCACCGACAGGTTTTCGAAGCTGCCCTTGTGTCGACGGATGGTCAGCATGTCCAGCATGCCCTGGGTCGGGTGGGCGTGACGGCCGTCGCCGCCGTTGATGATCGCCACCTGTGGGCAGACGTGCTCGGCAATGAAGTGCGCGGCGCCGGAATCACCGTGGCGCACGACGAACATGTCGGCGGCCATGGCTTCGAGGTTGCGCAGGGTGTCGAGCAGGGTTTCGCCCTTGCTCGCCGAGGACGTGGACACGTTCAAGGTGATCACGTCCGCCGACAGCCGCTGGGCCGCCAGCTCGAAGGTGGTGCGGGTGCGGGTGGAGTTTTCGAAGAACACGTTGCACACGGTCTTGCCGCGCAGCAACGGGACTTTCTTCACCGCCCGGGCACCCACTTCGAGGAAGGAGTCGGCAGTGTCGAGGATTTCCGTCAGCAGCTCGCGGCGCAGGCCGTCGAGGGACAGGAAGTGCCGCAGCTGGCCCTGATCGTTGAGCTGCAGCGGGCGCTTGGTTTCGAGAGGCGTCATCGCGATGGACTCTTACAAGGGCAGTTAAAGGGCAAGGTCTTGCAGTTCGAGTTGCAGTGGCGACGGCCCGGAGAGCTTGACCCGCTCATGGGCGGCCAGCGTCAGCGTCGCGCCGACCACGTTCGGCCGGATCGGCAGCTCGGCGGCGTCCAGGTCCAGCAGGCACACCAGCGTCACGCTGGCCGGGCGGCCGTAGTCGAACAGTTCGTTCATGGCGGCGCGGATGGTCCGGCCGCTCATCAGCACATCGTCGATCAGCACCAGGTGCTGACCTTCGATCTCGAACGGCAGGGCCGAGGGGCGCACTTGCGGGTGCAGGCCGTTCTGGCTGAAGTCGTCGCGGTAGAAGGACACGTCCAGGGTGCCCAGTGGTGATTGGCTGCCCAGTGCTTCGAGCAAGGCCTGGGCGACCCAGACACCCCCGGTGCGAATGCCGATGTAGCGCGGGTCGCTGATGCCGCGGTGTTCCAGGTGTGCCTTGAGACGAATCGCCATCTGGCTGATCAGTTCGGCAGGATTGGGCAGGCTCATGCTGGCTCCTTCAGGTTCCCGCGCCGGTGGTGAGCGGCGCGGCTTATCGCTAAAAGAAAGCGCCTTGGCGGCGCTTTGTAAAAAATCAGGTTTCGAACAGGGCGGCGTTGGCGTCGAGCCAGCCTTGCAACAGCAGGGCGGCGGCGATGGCGTCCACCGGGTTGTCGCGGTAACTGCCTTTCTGCCCACCGCGCACCAGGCGCTCGCCCTTGGCCTCGAAGGTGGTCAGGCGTTCGTCATGGGTATAGAAGGGCAGGTTGTAGCGACCGTTGAGCCGGCGGGCGAATTTTTCGGCGCGCAGGCACATGTCGCTGGGCGTACCGTCCATATTCAGCGGCAGGCCGACCACCACGGCGTCGGGTTTCCACTCCTTGATCAGCGCTTCGACCTGGTTCCAGTCCGGAACGCCATTCTGTGCCTTCAAGGTGCACAGCTCACGGGCCTGGCCGGTAATGACCTGGCCGACCGCGACGCCGATCTGTTTGGTGCCGTAATCGAAGCCCAGCAGCAAGCGCAGCGCCATCAGGCGTGTCCTGCCTGGCTGGTGAGCAGGCTGAGGTTGACCCCCAGCCGGCTGGCCGCCGCTTCCAGGCGCAGTTCGCTGCTGGTGTTGAACAGGATATCGGCGTCGAACGGGCAGGTCAGCCAGGCGTTGTCGGCCAGTTCGGCTTCCAGTTGCCCGGGTTCCCAACCGGCATAGCCGAGGGCGATCAGGCTTTTCTCCGGGCCGACGCCGTCGGCGATGGCGAACAGCACGTCCTGGGAGGTGGACAGTGACACCCCGTCCAGGTCCACGGTGGCCTGGTATTTGGGGCCCGACGGGTGGAGCACGAAACCGCGGTCAGTCTGCACCGGGCCGCCGATGAAAATCGGCACGTGCTGGCACAAGAGTGGCGGTTCGACCTCGGGGCGCAACTGCTCCAGGATGTCCGCCAGGTTCAATTCCTGCGGGCGATTGATTACCAGCCCCATGGCCCCATTGGCCGTGTGCTCGACGATGTAGGTCAAGGTGTGGGCAAAATTCGGATCGGCCATGTGCGGCATGGCAATCAGGAAGTGATGCTTGAGGTAGGTGGGGCTGACGTTTTTCATAGGCGCTAGTGTGGCGCTGGGCGGGGCGGCTGACAAGCGGTGTCAGCGACATGGCCGGCAAGCATTGCGCGGGCCGGTAGGCTCCGCCTTGTCGAGCTGACAAGGGCGTGCGCCTCGAAGGAATGTGTTTTATAGACGTTAACCTCGTTGTCGAGGACCGCGCACTTTATTTCTCAGCTCATGCAGCTGATTGAACCTCTTCACCGCTTCATCGTAGGGGACGCGATCTGGAGTTGATAGGTTTTGGGCTATCCACTCAATGTCTTGTGCGCTGACGTCCTTAATCATGGAACTGGTTGTTTCAGGAGAATCTAGGAGATCTTGGAGTTGCAAGGACCATGTTGTTGCAGGTTGGCGTGGCTGGTCTTTTACTAGATGTGACTGTAGACGATAGACTTTGCCTTTTACCCAGTTGTCAGAGCCCTTGTAGTTGCTGTATTTGAGTCTAGTCGCTTCAATCTGCGAAATAATTTCCTCCTGCATTGGCAAAGAAAATTTTTTAAGTTGGTCCCCATATGCCCGATGGGTTAAAAAAAATTTATTCGCGGCTAAATTCTGAAGAGATATTCCTCGGTGGGCACTCTCCAAGGCGCCGGGTATACCTTCGTTAATAAGCTTCTGTAGTTGTTCATCTGTGGATGTTTTATATGTGCGGAATGTGCGGATTGTATTTGTAGTGGCACGATTGATTTTCTTGCTTAAAAAATGAAGTTTAATTTTCCTGAAAGGAATTCTCATTATCCATTTTACTGGTAAATGACCATTATCATCCCTCCTGTTTATTGGGTCTCCCAGGCAGTAGGCATAGCTGTTCAAGATACCCGGCCTGAAGGGGCTCCAGCTGTCCGGGCTGTTGAAGCGCATCAGCACTGGGTTGAAAGCCCGGTAGCCATTGCCCAGTAGATAATGGCCCGTTATGGGATCCGGGCGTTCGCCGTTGAAACCGAGCAGGCTCAGCAGGCCGTTTTGCGCAGGGCGATGACCATAGGCCGAATAGGCCACGGGGTTGCGTTCACCCGCGCTGTCGAGCGTGTGCAGGATCGAGCGCTGCTGGTCGGTTGCCAACAGGCGCGTCTCGCCTGGCTGGCTCTGTTGAGCCAGGAGCAAGTCTGCTTGCTGGACCAGTGAATACCGCAGGGCGCCCTGGATTTCGGTGGCCAGGCGGTGCCGACAGTAGAAGCGCTGCAGGTCGGGTTGGCCTGGCACCTGCTGGCCGACCAGTTTGTCCAAGGGGTCGTAGTGATAGCGACAAAGCAATTGCTTTTCAACAGTCGACATGACGTACACCTGGGTTGGCATCGTCAGGCATTGTGCGGGCGGCCATCGTCGGGTGCCACAGACAGAACAGTTAGGTTTTCCTCCTCGCCCGGACCTGGCAAGGCCCTGCTGCCAATGGCTAATGTCGGGTTTGTGCTGGCCAGCCTGGCGGCCCGACTCGCTCACTGCATGCAGTTGGGCGAGGCACGCCGCTCTCGTTCAATTGCTCGAAAGCCGATCGCCACGGGCAAACTTCCAGGTGCGGATGATTTCCAGTCGGTCGATGTCCGACAAATCCCCGGTAAACGGCGCGAACGGCGCAGCCAGGCGCACGATCCGCTGGGCGGCCTGGTCCAGCAGCGGCTGGCCGGAGGACTCTAGTACCAGCACTTCATACAACGAGCCATCGCGGTTGATCGAGACCATCAGCCGCAGGTTGCCGTAGATCTGTTTGCGCCGGGCTTCGTCGGGGTAGTTGAGGTTGCCGATGCGCTCGACCTTCTTGCGCCATTCGTCCTTGTACCAGGCGCCCTTGTCGCGCATGGTCGAAGCGGCGCTCAGGCGATGGATGCGCGGGCGCTTGGCGTAGAGCTGTTGCTCCTGGGCCAGTTCGGCTTCCAGGCTGGCGATGTCGCTGGACAACTGTGAGCTGTCGAAAGTGGGTTCGGGGGCCTTGGGCTTGGGATCAGGCTTGACCTCTTCCTTGACCGGGGCCTTTTTCGGTTTTGGCGCCACGGTGGTCACGGCGGCCTTGGGCGCCGTCTCCTGCACCTCGGGCTTGGCGGCTGGCGGCGGGGTGACTTTTTGTACCTTGGTATCCTGGAATGGCGCGATCTCGGTGGTCTTGGGGATCGCCTTTTTTTCCAGGGTGCCGCTGCCTTGCTGGTTTTCCTGGGCGAGGAAGTCGGCCTTCTTGGGCTTGGTCTCGCTCTTGAAGGTGGCCAGGGTGATTTCCAGGGTCTGGCTGATCTGCTTGGGCTCGACCGTGGCAAACCCGACGCCCAGCAGCAGGGCTAGGTGGATCAGCGCCGCCAGGAACAGGGTAAAACCGAGGCGATCAGCCGGGCGCACGCCACGATGGGCGAGCTCTTGAGGCAGATCGGACGGGAGTGTCATGACAAGGAAACCAACATCGCGTTTTTTTCAGGCCGGGCATGATAACGCAATGTGGGTTTCCTTCAGCAGGATCTGGATCAACGAGCCTTGAGCTTCTGATCGATGGCATCCATCAGCATCCCGCCGATGTCGGTGCCAAAGGCGTTGTCGATCTCGCGGATGCAGGTCGGGCTGGTGACGTTGATTTCCGTCAGGTGCTCGCCGATCACATCCAGGCCCACGAACAACAGGCCTTTCTCGCGCAGGGTCGGGCCGACCTGGGCGGCGATCCAGCGATCCTTCTCGGTCAATGGACGCGCCTCGCCACGCCCGCCGGCCGCCAGGTTGCCACGGGTTTCGCCGGCGGCCGGGATGCGCGCCAGGCAATAATCCACCGGTTCGCCGTCGATCATCAGGATGCGTTTGTCACCGTCGACGATGGCCGGCAGGTAGCCCTGGATCATGATCTGCTGCTTGCCGTGCAAGGTCAGGGTTTCGAGGATCACCGACAGGTTCGGGTGGCCGGCGGTGTGGCGGAAAATCGAAGAGCCGCCCATGCCGTCCAGGGGTTTGAGGATCACGTCGCCGTGGTGGTCGGCGAACTCACGCAACACGTCCGGGCGACGGCTGACGATGGTGGGTGGCGTGCACTGCGGGAACAGCGTGGCGAACAGCTTTTCGTTGCAGTCGCGCAGGCTCTGGGGCTTGTTGACCACCAGCACGCCGGCGTTTTCAGCCTGTTCCAGCAGGTAGGTGGAGTACACGAACTCCATGTCGAACGGCGGATCCTTGCGCATCAGGATCACGTCCAGGTCGCTCAGCAGCGCGTCGCTCTCGGTGCCCAGCTCAAACCACTTCTCGGGGTTGGCGAAGACTTTCAGCGGCTTCATCCGCGCCCGAGCCTGGCCTTCGGCCTGGTAGAGGTCGCGCTGTTCCATGTAGAACAGCTCCCAGCCGCGCTTCTGAGCGGCCAGCAGCATGGCCAGCGAGCTATCCTTTTTATAGGAAATACTGGCGATAGGGTCCATGACAATGCCGACGCGTACGCTCATGGCTTGGTTCCTCGAATGTGATGGGCACATATTGGTGCGAAAAAGTGGCGTCAGAGTGGCGCCCGGAAGATTGGCGGTCAAGGAAAAACCACCGCGCCGAGCGGCCGATAGATCGGCGATGGAGACTGTGCTAAAAAGGCTGCCATGTGACGTGCGGGCCTTGAACATCAAGGGTTTGCGCTGTCGATCACACTTACGCGTTAAAAACCGGTTTGCAGTGGCAATGGCAGAGCATCTCACGCAGCAGCAACCCAGCGCCTTGAAGGTCATGGTCATCGACGATTCGAAGACCATCCGCCGCACCGCCGAAACCTTGCTGCGCAACGTGGGCTGCGAGGTGATCACGGCCGTCGATGGTTTCGATGCCCTGGCCAAGATCGCCGACCATCATCCGGGCATCATTTTTGTCGACATCATGATGCCGCGCCTGGATGGCTACCAGACCTGTGCCCTGATCAAGAACAACAGCGCGTTCAAGGCCACGCCGGTGATCATGCTGTCGTCCCGCGACGGGTTGTTCGACAAGGCCAAGGGGCGCATCGTCGGTTCCGATCAGTTTTTGACCAAGCCGTTCAGCAAGGAAGAACTGCTGGGCGCGATACAGGCCCATGTCCCGGGCTTTGCCGCTGTCCAGCCGCACCAGGCACATTAATGACACTTGGCCAACGGGCCAGGGGTCAACAAGAAAATGGGGAACACCATGGCACGAGTTCTGATCGTCGATGATTCGCCGACTGAAATGTACAAACTGACCGGCATGCTGGAAAAGCACGGCCATCAGGTCCTGAAGGCCGAGAATGGCGCCGATGGCGTGGCCCTGGCCCGCCAGGAAAAACCCGATGCGGTGCTGATGGACATCGTCATGCCCGGCCTCAACGGTTTCCAGGCCACGCGCCAGTTGACCAAGGACCCGGACACCGGCCACATCCCCGTGATCATCATCACCACCAAGGACCAGGACACCGACAAGGTCTGGGGCACGCGCCAAGGTGCGAGGGACTACCTGACCAAACCGGTGGACGAAGAAACCCTGATCGCGACCCTGAACAAAGTGCTGGCGGGTTGACGGCACGGCCATGAGCCAATCCCTGACTGCATTCGAACTGCTGCTGCAGATCGACCGGCGCTGCCGGTTGCTGGGGGCGGACCTGCCCTCCCAGCCGGCCCATCGCGCCGGTTGGAGCGGCATCGGCTTTCGCTTGGGCGAGCACTGGTACGTGGCGCCGATGGGCGAAGTCAGCGAAGTGCTGCACGAACCACGTCACACGCATTTGCCCGGGGTCAAGCCGTGGGTGCGTGGAGTGGCTAACCTGCGCGGGCGCTTGTTGCCGTTGATGGACTTGTGCGGGTTCTTTGGCCACGAGCTGTCGACCGTGCGCAAGCAGCGGCGCGTGTTGGTGGTGGATCACGACGAGGTGTTCGCCGGGTTGTTGGTGGACGAGGTCCTTGGGCTGCAGCATTTTGCCCAGGAAAGCCTGGAACCGACGCTGGTGGACGACCTTGACGGCCCCGAAGCGGCCTTCGTCAAGGGGCGGTTTGGCGGCGAGCGCGAGTGGCAAGTGTTCAGCCCGTTTGCCCTGGCGCGGTCGCCGGGGTTCATGGATGTGGCGATTTAACGAGGTGCAGCGCAGGCCCCTTGTGGGAGCGAGCTCGCTCCCACATTGGTTCGGCGGTGACTGGGTTGGATTGGGCAGTACAGGCGAGAACCGATGATCAAAGCAAAAACAGGCAAGCCACTGGAAGCGTCGCGCAGTCGTTCGCAGATCATCGTGCTGTTCGTCGCGCTGATCGTCTTCATCATGCTGCTGTTCGCCAACTTCGCTTACCTCAACACCCAGTCCTCCTACGACAAGCAGTACATCGGCCATGCCGGTGAGCTGCGGGTACTGTCCCAGCGCATCGCCAAGAACGCCACCGAGGCTGCCGCCGGCAAGCCCGCGGCATTCAAGCTGCTGAGCGATGCGCGCAATGACTTCGCCCAGCGCTGGGGCTACCTCAAACAAGGCGACCCGGTGACCGGCCTGCCCCCGGCGCCCGCTACCCTGCGCCCGCAGATGCGCGCCGTGCAGTTGGATTGGGAACGCCTGCTCAAGAACACCGATGCCATCCTCTCCAGCGAACAGACCGTGCTGTCGCTGCACCAGGTGGCGGCGACCCTGGCCGAAACCGTGCCGCAGTTGCAGGTCGAGTACGAAAAAGTCGTCGAGATCCTGCTGCAACGCGGCGCGCCGGCCGCCCAGGTGGCCATGGCCCAGCGCCAGTCGTTGCTGGCCGAACGGATTCTCGGCGCGGTGAATACCGTGCTGGCGGGGGACGAAAACGCCAGCCAGGCCGCCGACACCTTTGGTCGCGACGCCGCGCGTTTTGGCCAGGTGCTCAATGGCATGTTGCAAGGTGACCCGGCCCTGAAGATATCCCAGGTCCAGGACCGCGATGCCCGGGCACGCCTGAGCGAAATCAGCGAGCTCTTCGAGTTCGTCTCCGGCTCGGTGGACGAAATCCTCGAGACCTCCCCGGAGCTGTTCAAGGTCCGCGAATCGGCCGGCAACATCTTCAACCTGTCGCAGACCCTGCTCGACGAGGCTTCGCACCTGGCCACGGCCTTCGAAAATCTCGCCGGCGGGCGGTCCATCAATACCATCGGCGGCTATGTGCTGGGTTTGCTGGCGCTGATGTCGATCATCCTGATTGGCCTGGTGATGGTCCGCGAAACCAACCGCCAGTTGCACGAAACCGCACAAAAGAACGAACGCAACCAGAACGCGATCATGCGGTTGCTGGATGAAATCGAAGACCTGGCCGATGGCGACCTGACCGTCACGGCCTCGGTCACCGAGGACTTCACCGGCACCATCGCCGATTCCATCAACTATTCGGTGGATCAACTGCGCGACCTGGTGGCGACCATCAACCTGACCGCCGGCCAGGTCGCCGCTGCGGTGCAGGAAACCCAGGCCACGGCGATGCACCTGGCCCAGGCCTCCGAGCACCAGGCCCAGCAGATTTCCGAAGCTTCGACTTCAATTAATGAAATGGCCCAGTCCATCGACCAGGTGTCGGCCAATGCCGCCGAGTCGTCGGCGGTGGCCGAGCGGTCGGTGGAAATTGCCAACAAGGGCAACGAGGTGGTGCACAACACCATTCACGGCATGGACAACATTCGCGAACAGATCCAGGACACCGCCAAGCGCATCAAGCGCCTGGGTGAGTCATCCCAGGAAATTGGCGACATTGTCAGCCTGATCGACGACATCGCTGACCAGACCAACATCCTGGCACTCAACGCCGCCATCCAGGCGTCCATGGCCGGTGATGCCGGGCGCGGGTTCGCGGTGGTGGCCGATGAAGTGCAGCGCTTGGCCGAGCGCTCTTCGGCGGCGACCCGGCAAATCGAGACCCTGGTGCGGGCGATCCAGGCCGACACCAACGAGGCGGTGATTTCCATGGAGCAGACCACCACCGAAGTGGTGCGCGGTGCGCGACTGGCCCAGGACGCCGGCGTCGCCCTGGAAGAAATCGAAGGCGTGTCCAAGACCCTGGCGGCGCTGATCCAGAGCATCTCCAACGCTGCGCAGCAACAGACCACCTCGGCGGGGCAGATTTCCTTGACCATGAACGTGATCCAGCAGATCACCTCGCAGACCTCATCCGGTTCCACCGCCACTGCCGAGAGCATTGGCAACCTGGCGAAAATGGCCAGCCAGCTGCGCCGTTCGGTGTCGGGTTTTACCTTGCCGGCGGCGGCAGCGGCTGGCGATGAGGAAAAAGGGTGACTGGTTTGACCTGTCTGGTGATGAAGATCATTTGTGGCGAGGGGATTTATCCCCGCTGGACTGCGAAGCAGTCCCGAAATAGCCAGTCTGGGACATAGATGTTGGATTCAGCATTTTTGGGGGCCGCTTCGCGCCCCAGCGGGGATAAATCCCCTCGCCACAGGATTTGGAGTGGTTATGGGTGATCGGCACGACTATGTGGCCCTGGAATGGGTCAAGGGCGAGATTGCCGAAACGCTGAAGCAGGCTCATCTGGCCCTCAACCGCTTGGTGGACGATCCGCAGGCGTCGGACGCCCTCGGGCAATGCCTGGCCTGCATTCACCAGGTCCACGGCGGCCTGCAGATGGTCGAGTTCTACGGTGCGGCGCTGCTGGCCGAGGAGATGGAGCAGCTGTGCGCCGCTCTGCAGGACAACCGCGTCACCCATCGCGACGAAGCCATCAGCCTGTTGAGCCAGGCCTTGGGGCAGTTGCCGATCTACTTGGACCGCGTACAAGGTGCCCGTCGCGACCTGCCGCTGGTGGTGCTGCCCTTGATCAACGACCTGCGCAGTGCCCGGGGCGAGAGCCTGTTGTCGGAAACCAGCCTGTTCAGCCCCGAGTTGCCCGATATCGCGCCGCTCAGCGACGAGGCGTTGCAGCGCCTCGAACCCGCGGACCTGCCAAACACCTTGCGCAAACTGCGCCAGACCCTGCAAATGGCCCTGGTGGGCCTGTTGCGCGAACAGGATGACGCGACCCACCTGGGTTACCTGGCCAAGGTCTTCCACCGCCTGGAAACCTTGTGCGCTGGGGCGCCGCTCAATGCGTTATGGCAGGTGGCCTCGGCGCTGGTCGAAGGCATGCGCGACGGGCGTATCGCCAACAGCCCGGCGCTGCGCAGCCTGTTCAAGGAAGCCGACAAGGAACTCAAGCGCCTGCTGGACCAAGGCATGCCTGGCATCAATCAGCCGGCACCGCCCCACCTGCTCAAGAGCTTGTTGTTCTATATTGCCAAGGCCGAACATCCCAGCGGGCAGATGCAGATCATGAAAGAACGCTACTCACTGGACGACGCGCTGCCCGACAGCGCCATGGTCGACGAAGAACGCGCGCGCCTGGCCGGGCCCGACCGCGATGCCATGCGCTCGGTGCTTGCCGCGCTGTGCGAGGAGTTGGTACGGGTCAAGGAGCGCCTGGACCTGTTCGTGCGCAGTGACCGCCAGCATGCCTCGGAGCTGGACAGCCTGTTGGCGCCGCTGCGGCAGATCGCCGACACCCTGGCGGTGCTCGGTTTCGGCCAACCGCGCAAGGTCATCATCGATCAACTGGCGGTGGTCCTGAGCCTCGCCCAGGGCCAGCGCGAGCCGGATGACGCGACCCTCATGGACGTCGCCGGAGCCTTGCTCTACGTCGAGGCGACCCTGGCCGGCATGGTCGGCACCGTCGAGCCCGAGAGCCGCGAAGACACCCACCTGCCCACCACCGACCTGACCCAGATCCACCAGATCGTCATCAAGGAAGCCCACACCTGCCTGCAACAGGCCAAGGACATGATCGTCGACTACATCGACGCGGACTGGAACAGCGAGCAACTGCAACCCTTGCCGGCGCTGCTGACCCAGGTGCGCGGCGCGCTGGCGATGATTCCCCTGAGTCGTGCCGCCAGCCTGGTGGAGGCCTGCAACGCGTTCATCCGCGACCACCTGTTGCTGGACCAGGCCCAGCCGGGGTGGGAAGAACTCGACCACCTGGCCGACGTGATCACCGGCCTCGAATACTACCTGGAGCGCTTGAGCGAGGACCCGGAAACCTCCGGCGAGCCGTTGCTCAATGGGGTCGAGCGGAGCTTGGCTGCGCTCGGTTATTTCCCTGACGAAGCGCGGGTGCCGGTGCTCGACGATGTGTTGAGCCCCAACGAAGCCCAGGTCATGCAGGACTTGCAGGAACTGGATGACCCGCAGACGGTGCAATCCTTGGCCGAGGTGTTGGCCAGCCCGATCTCGGCGGTCAATCCGCCGGCCAGGAGCACCCCGGGCAGCCTGTTGCCGCCACCGTTGGATGAACGTCCGGTGGACGACGAGTTGCGCGAGGTCTTCCTCGAGGAAACCGGCGAGGTGTTGGACGTCCTGCGTGAATACCTGCCGCGCTGGAGTGCTCATCCCGACGACCACGGCGCGCTGAGCGAACTGCGCCGGGCCTTCCATACCCTCAAGGGCAGCGGCCGGATGGTCCGGGCGCTGGTGCTGGGTGAACTGGCCTGGGCCGTGGAAAACCTGCTCAACCGGGTCCTGGAGCGCAGCGTCGAGCCGCAGGCCTCGGTCCGCCAGTTGGTTGAAGACACGGTGCAGTTGTTGCCGGCCCTGGTGGCTGAATTCGCGGCCAATCACCAGCGCCAGCGCGACGACGTCGACCGCTTGGCCGCCCGCGCCCATGTCCTGGCCAAGGGCGGCGACGAGGAGGATGAAGACGAGCAGGACGTGGCCGCTCTCGATCCGCTGCTGTTGAAGATCTTCGACAACGAAGCCCAGGGCCACCTCGCCAGCCTCAATCGCTTTCTCGATCAGTCGGCCGACCACCTGCCCTTGCAGGCCAGTGATGAATTGCAGCGGGCCTTGCATACGCTCAAGGGCAGCGCTTCGATGGCCGGCGTGCTGCCGATCGCCGAACTGGCGGGGGCGATGGATGAGCTGGCCCGGGAATACCGGGCGCATCTGATTGCCCTCGACCTGGATGAAGTCGAATTGCTGCTGGAAGCCGAAGGGCTGCTGCGCCGTGGCTTGCGCCAGTTGCACAGCGAGCCGCTGGCGGCGATCCCCGGGGCCGAGGATCTGATCCTGCGTGCCCAGGCCCTGCTGGCCGAGCGTCTGCACGCCGCCAACAATGCGCCAGACAAAGTGCTGCGAACCAAGCGCGACCCACAACTGATCAACAACTTCCTCGCCCAGGGCATGGACATCCTGCTGGACGCCGAAAGCCTTTTGCAGCGCTGGCAGCAGCACCCCGGTGAAGGCCAGGAACTGAGTGCGCTGCTCGATGAGCTGACCACCCTCGGCGAAGGCGCGCACTTGGCCGACTTGCACCCGGTGGACGAACTCTGCGAAGCCTTGCTCGACCTCTACGGTGCGGTAGAGGAAAGCAGCCTGGCGGTCAGCAATGAATTTTTCCAGGAGGCCCAGCGCGCCCATGAAGCGCTGATCGACATGCTCGATGAGCTGGCGGCCGGGCAGCATGTGCATCCGCAGCCGGCGCGGGTACAAGCCTTGCGCCGCCTGCTCCAGGAGAGCCTCGACCCGTCGGCCACCGGTCTGATCCGCAGCGACGGCAGCCGCACCCTGAGCATCCGCGAACTGGGCCACGCAACGGCGGAAATGGAGCGTGACGCGCCCGTCGATACCTCGATGGAAGATGATCTCTCGGCGATTTTTCTCGAAGAAGCCCAAGACATCCTCGAAAGCGCCGCACAAGCCTTGCAACGCTGGTTGGCCGATCCGGATAACGGCGCGCCGCTGTCCTCGCTGCAACGTGACTTGCACACCCTCAAGGGCGGTGCGCGAATGGCCGACATCCGGCCGGTGAGCGACCTGGCCCAGGAGTTGGAAAACCTTTACGAAGGGCTGGTGGACCGGCGCTACAGCTACAGCGAGGAGCTGGCGCAACTGCTCGCCAGCAGTCATGAACGCCTCGACCTGTTGCTCGGGCAGTTGCAGCAGGGCCAGCCGTTGGGCGATCCCGTTGCGCTGATCGACGCCATTCGACGGTTCCGCCAGGACAAGCCGAACGCCATCGAGACGAGCGCAGCGGCCCAGGCCGACGGCGCCGGCCATGATCCCGAGTTGCTGGAAATCTTCCTTGAGGAAGGCTTCGACATCCTCGACAGCTCGGGCGCGGCGCTGCTGCGCTGGCAGGAAGAACCGTCGAATCGCCAGGCCGTGGAAACCTTGCTACGGGATTTGCACACCCTCAAGGGCGGTGCGCGCATGGTGGAAATCGTCCCCATCGGCGACCTGGCCCACGAGTTGGAAAACCTCTATGAAGGTCTGTCGGCGGGTCTGCTGCAGCCGACCCCGGCGCTGTTCACCTTGTTGCAAAGCAGCCATGACCGACTGGCGCAGATGCTCGACGCCGTGCGCGCCGGCCACCCGTGCCCGCTGGCGGACCGGCTGATTGCACAGATCCAGGCGGTGAATCATCCCCAGGAGAATGCCGCGCCGCAGGCTGTCTCGGCGCCGGAGCCGGTGCCTACTCCCATCGTCAGCCCACCCGCGGCGCCTGCAAGACCGGACCCCGGCGCGGCGGGCGACGGTGCGGACATGGTCAAGGTCTCCGCCGAACTGCTCGACGACCTGGTGAACCTGGCGGGCGAAACGTCGATCTTCCGTGGGCGTATCGAACAGCAGGTCAACGACGCGCGCGTGGCCCTGGGCGAAATGGAAACCACCATCGAGCGCATGCGCGATCAGTTGCGACGGCTGGATACCGAAACCCAGGGGCGAATTCTCAGCCGACAACAGGTCGAGGCCGAGCGCCTGGGCTATGAAGAGTTCGACCCGCTGGAGATGGACCGCCATTCCCAGTTGCAGCAGCTGTCCCGGGCACTGTTCGAGTCCGCCTCGGACTTGCTTGAGCTCAAGGAAACCCTTGATCGCAGCAATCACGATGCCGAGGTCCTGCTGCAACAGCAGGGGCGTATCAACACCGAGCTCCAGGAAGGCCTGATGCGTACGCGCATGGTGCCCTTCGAGCGTATGCTGCCCCGGCTCAAGCGCATCGTCCGGCAAGTGGCGCAGGAGCTGGGCAAGGACGTGGAATTCCTGGTCGGCAACGCCGACGGCGAGATGGACCGTAACGTGTTGGAGCGCATGGCTGCCCCTCTTGAACATATGCTGCGCAACGCCGTCGACCACGGTCTGGAGCCGGCCGACGTGCGCATTGCCGCCGGCAAGCCGGCACGAGGACGTATCAGCCTCGACCTGTCCCGGGAAGGCGGCGACATCATTTTCGACATCCGCGACGACGGCGCCGGCGTGCCGCTGGAGGCGGTGCGCAGCAAGGCGATCAAGCGTGGCTTGCTGGCGCCGGACAGCGACATCAGCGACCGCGACGTGCTGCAGTTCATCCTGCAACCAGGGTTTTCCACTGCCGAGAAAATCACCCAGATCTCCGGGCGTGGCGTCGGCATGGACGTGGTCCACGAAGAGGTGCGGCAATTGGGCGGCAGCATGGTCATCGATTCCACGCCGGGGCAGGGCGTGCATTTCCGCATTCGCCTGCCGTTTACCGTGGCGGTTAACCGGGCGTTGATGGTGCACTGTCACGAAGACCAGTACGCGATCCCGCTGAACACCATCGAGAGCATTGTCCGGGTGTTGCCCGCCGAACTGGACGGCCATTACCAGCTCGATCCGCCAACCTACACCTACGCCGGGCAGCGGTACGAGTTGTGCTACCTCGGTGAGCTGCTGAAAACCGGCGCCCGGCCGAAACTGCTGGGCCAGAGCCAGCCCTTGCCGGTGCTGCTGGTGCAGTGCAACGAGCGGCATGTTGCGGTGCAGGTGGACGCTACCGCCGGGACCCGAGAGATTGTGGTCAAGAGCCTCGGTCCGCAGTTCTCGGCGGTACAGGGCCTGTCCGGGGCGACGATCCTGGGGGACGGCCGGGTGGTGTTGATTCTCGACCTGCTGGCGCCGATCCGCGCCTTGCCCCACCAGGTGCCGCGCCGCCAAGTGCCGGTAGAAGGTGAGGGCGAACCGCAACGGCCGCTGCTGGTGCTGGTGGTGGACGACTCGGTGACCGTGCGCAAGGTCACCAGTCGCCTGCTGGAGCGCCACGGCATGCACGTCCTGACTGCCAAGGATGGCGTGGATGCCATGGCGCTGCTGGCCGAGCACGCCCCGGACCTGATGCTGCTGGACATCGAGATGCCGCGCATGGACGGCTTCGAAGTGGCCACGCAAGTGCGCAACGACCCGCGCCTGGCACATTTGCCGATCATCATGATCACCTCCCGCACCGGCCAGAAACACCGCGACCGTGCCATGGCCATCGGCGTCAACGACTACCTGGGCAAGCCGTACCAGGAATCGGTGCTGCTCGACAGCATCGCGTACTGGAGCAGAACCCATGCATGACCTGCATCACTCGCGCACTGACCACCTCACCGGCCTGCTGCTGCCACTGGCCGACCGCCACCTGATCCTGCCCAACGTGGCCGTGGCCGAGTTGATCGACTACCAGAGCAGCGCCTTCGACATGGACACCCCGCCGTGGTTTCTGGGTTGGGTGAGCTGGCGCGAACGGCAAATCCCGCTGCTGAGCTTCGAATCGGCCTGCGGCCAGAAAACCGTGATTGGCGAGCGAGCGCGCATCGTCGTGCTCAACGCCCTGGGCGGGCGGCCGGAGCTGAGGTTCATTGCGCTGTTGGTGCAGGGCATCCCGCGCTCCTACAAGCTCGACACTCAACTGAGCTACGTCGACGTGCCGCTGTGCGGGTTGGAGCAGGCGGCGGTGCAGGTGGGTGAGCATGTAGCGAAGGTGCCGGATTTGTTGGCGTTGGAGGAGTTGGTGGTGGCTGCGGGATTGGTTCGGCAGCACAAATCCTGAGACATACGAAGTTCCAATGAGCTTGCCCGCGAGGTGGCCTGACAGTCGTTGACCGGGTACATATCCATTTCTTCGGTAACGGCCACTTAGGGTTCCGCCCTTACGGCGTCTCACTTTTGAGAAGCGCAAAAGTAAGCAAAACGCTTTTGCCCCACCACTCGGTGCCTCGCTAGGGCTCGGCATGCCCTCACTCCGGCATTGCTCCGTGGGCCCGCCGCGAAGGGCCATCCATGGCCCAGCGCGGCTATCCCGGCATCCATGCCGGGATGCCCACTGCACAATGCCTGCGTTCGGCCATCGTGGTTAACGGGGCGCCGAGATCAACGTCCGGCGCGAGGCGGCCTTATAGCCGGCCTTGCTCTTGCGGGCGGTGTTTACCAATCAGACCTGTTTGGGCTGGATCTGTGGGAGCAAAGCTTGCTCGCGAGGCGGCCTTATAGCCGACCTGTTTCGCCCGGGTGTACTCAATTCCAATGTGGGCTTGCCCGCGAAGGCGACGGCACATTCTGCATTGATGCAAGCAGAGCCACCGCCATCGCGAGCAAGATTGGCGGTGGACACTGATCTTATAAACGACCAAAAACCTGTGTGGGAGCGAGCTTGCTCGCGATGGCGGCCTGACAGCCGACCAAGGTTGTGGGAATGGTCGGACAAACTTTCTGACTCAAGCAGATTTTTCCGACGAGCTCTGGCGGTTGCCGGGTGGGGAAGGGCTGTCGCTAACCTTTTCCTGTCGCTGCAAATTCAGCGATCGGGCTTGGAAACCCGAAGTAGACGGCGCAAAAGCGCCCTTCATAACGTATGCTGACGGTCGTTTTTTGACCTTGCTTTCGTTATGGCGGCTGTGCGCGGGAGACCTTCGGGTCTGCCGGGCTCGTTTACCCCGGTTTTCCAACCTGCGTACGGCTGCCACCCATTCGCTTGGAAACGAACGTAGCAGCTCCAACCAGTAAACGGAGTGTCACCCTATGTTCAAGGTCACCCCCAATCCCCCCGAAACCGACCCCTCATCAGCCCATACCGGCCTTGATCCGCAAAAGCTTGATGAAGCCGCCGAACGTGCCTTGAGCTTCTATCTCGACCCCAAACCTCAAACCAAAAAGAAACAACCTCCTGGTCAACTGTTCACTGTCGTGGATGACCTCGACAGCGAATGCCTCCTGGCCAACCTCAGCGAAACCCTCGCCATGCCTCTGGAGGAGCAACTGGGCCGTCCTCTTAACCCTACGCTCTACACGCCCCAGGACTGGGCTGCAAAATTTGCGGCGGGTAACAGCTTCGTGGTGCGGGTAGCGCGGCAGGACAAGATCAGCTTGCTGGGTGAAGACGCTTTCGATCGTGTTTGATGAGTATCAGTTGAAGCCTCGTGATAGCCGCAAAATCTAATTCCTGTGGGAGCTCGCTCCCACACGGGGCATCGTTGCGCCGTGATTAACCGGCCTACCAATAACCCTGTGGCGAGGGAGCTTGCTCCCGCTCGGCTGCGTAGCAGCCGCGAACCCGGCAATGCGGTCTGCCTGAAAATACACAGGGGCCTGCTCGCAGGCCGGCGGGAGCAAGCTCCCTCGCCACAGGGCGGTGTGTCCATCCCACCATTACTCCAACCGTAACGATCCGCCGCTGAGCTTGATTGATGCCCTCGCCACAACACTCCTAAGGTAACCCCCACGACAGCGAACCCGTGGAGTGGTCATGACAACAACAATATCCCCCGACTCGCGCTGGACGCGGCGACGCAGCGAAAAGCAGCGGCGTCTCGAGCTGGTGAAGGGGCTTGCCGACGGTGTGGTGTTGCCCACCGACAAGATCGTTGCAGCGCTGGAAGCGTTGATCCTGCCCGGCGACCGCGTGGTGCTGGAGGGCAATAACCAGAAGCAGGCGGACTTTCTCTCGCGCTCGCTGGCGAAAGTCGATCCTTCGAAGTTGCACGATTTACACATGATCATGCCCAGCGTCGGCCGGTCCGAGCACCTGGACCTGTTCGAACGCGGCATCGCCCGCAAGCTCGACTTCTCCTTCGCCGGCACCCAGAGCCTGCGCATCAGCCAATTGCTGGAAGACGGCCTGCTGGAAATCGGCGCGATCCACACCTACATCGAGCTCTACGCCCGGTTGGTGGTGGACCTGATTCCCAACGTGGTGCTCTCGGCCGGTTTCATGGCCGACCGCGCCGGCAATATCTACACCGGTCCCAGCACCGAAGACACACCGGCGCTGATCGAACCGGCGGCCTTCAGTGACGGTATCGTCATTGTCCAGGTCAACCAGTTGGTGGACGACGTCAGTGACCTGCCGCGAGTCGACATTCCGGCGTCCTGGGTCGATTTTGTGGTGGTGGCCGACAAGCCGTTCTACATCGAGCCGCTGTTCACCCGTGACCCGCGCCACATCAAGCCTGTGCATGTGCTGATGGCGATGATGGCGATCCGCGGGATCTACGAAAAACACAACGTTCAATCCCTCAATCACGGCATCGGTTTCAACACCGCTGCCATCGAACTGATCCTGCCGACCTACGGTGAGTCCCTCGGTTTGAAGGGCAAGATCTGCCGTAACTGGACCCTCAATCCTCACCCGACCTTGATCCCGGCCATTGAAAGCGGCTGGGTCGAAAGCGTGCATTGTTTTGGCACTGAGTTGGGCATGGAAAACTATATCGCCGCGCGACCGGATGTGTTTTTCACCGGTCGCGATGGCTCGCTGCGTTCCAACCGCATGGTTTGCCAATTGGCCGGACAGTACGCGGTGGACCTGTTCATCGGCGCAACGCTGCAAGTGGACGGCGACGGCCATTCCTCCACCGTGACCCGTGGCCGACTGGCCGGCTTCGGTGGGGCACCGAACATGGGCCACGACCCGCGCGGTCGCCGCCACGGCACGCCGGCCTGGCTCGACATGCGCCACGGCGATGGCGAGGCGCCGCTGCTCGAGCGCGGCAAGAAGCTGGTGGTGCAGATGGTCGAGACGTTCCAGGAGGGCGGCAAACCGACCTTCGTCGAGACGCTCGACGCGGTGGACGTGGCGAAGAAAGCCGGCATGCCCCTGGCGCCGATCATGATCTACGGCGATGACGTCACCCATTTGCTCACCGAAGAGGGCATCGCCTACCTGTACAAGGCTCGTTCCCTGGAAGAGCGCCAGGCGATGATCGCGGCTGTGGCCGGGGTCACCGCCATCGGCTTGCGCCACAACCCGAAAGACACCGCGCGCATGCGCCGCGAAGGGTTGATCGCTTTGCCGGAAGACCTCGGCATCCGCCGGACCGACGCCACCCGCGAGCTGCTTGCGGCCAAGAGCGTGGCCGACCTGGTGGAGTGGTCCGGTGGCCTCTACAACCCGCCCGCCAAGTTCAGGAGCTGGTAAATGCACGCCTTCAACCTGCAACCGAAAAAACTGTCCTTGGCCGAACGTCTGGCGGACATGGCGGTGGATGCGCTGATCGACGAGGCCGACCTGTCGCCCAAACCCGCCCTGGTGGACCGGCGCGGCAACGGCGCCCACACCGATCTGCACCTGGGCCTGATGCACGCCTCGGCGCTGTCGCTGTGGCCCGCGTTCAAGGCCATGGCCGAAACCGCCCTCGATTGTGGCGAAATCGGCCTGCCATTGCGCGAAGCCCTCGGCCGGATCGGCCGTGAAGGTGAAGCCGCGATGCTTGTCACCACGGGCGGCGTGAACACTCACCGTGGCGCGATCTGGGCCTTGGGCTTGCTCGTGGCGGCGACGGCGCTGGAGCCTGAATCCAATGCTCCAGGCGCAGTCACCCTGAGGGCTGCGCGCCTGGCCTTGCTCAACGACCGCTACGCGCCCCAGCCCTTGAGCCATGGTGCCCAGGTGGCTCAGCGCTACGGCGTACGCGGTGCCCGGGAAGAAGCGCAACTGGCGTTCCCGGCGGTGACCGGCCTCGGCCTGCCGCAACTCAAACGCAGCCGCGCGGCGGGGGCGGGCGAGCAGAACGCCCGGCTCGATGCCTTGCTGGCGATCATGACCACCCTGGCTGACACTTGCGTGCTCTACCGTGCTGGCGAACCCGGTTTGCAGGCTATGCAGTTGGGCGCCAAGGCGGTGCTCGATGCCGGTGGCAGTGCCAGCCTGGGCGGACGCCGCCAGTTGCACGCGCTGGACCAACAACTGATCGCCTTGAACGCCTCGCCCGGCGGCGCTGCCGACCTGCTCGCCGCCTGCCTGTTCCTCGATCGTATCGAACGCGGCGATGGCCTCTTCCCTGGAGTGTGCTGATGGAAACCTTATCCTTTGAATTCCCCGCCGGGCAGCCGCCACGGGGGCGGGCGCTGGTGGGCTGCGTCGGCTCGGGCGACCTGGAAGTGCTGATCGAACCCGGCCTGGCGGGCAAGTTGACCATTCAGGTGCGGACCTCGGTCAACGGCAGTGAACAACGCTGGCAGCACCTGTTCGCCCGTATGTTCGATGGCCAGACACCGCCGGCCTTGTCTATCGACATCCACGATTTCGGCGCCACCCCCGGCGTGGTGCGTTTGCGCCTGGAGCAAGGCTTCGAGGAGATCGGCCATGACTGACAGTGCAGCGTTGCTCAACAAGCACAGCTTCGTCGAACTCGGCGCCCGGCAGCGGGCCAAGGCCTTGCTCGATGACGGCACTTTTCGCGAACTGCTCGATCCCTTCCAGCGGATCATGTCGCCCTGGCTGCTGCGCCAGGGCGTGGTGCCGCAAAGCGACGACGGCGTGGTGATCGCTAAGGGCAGCCTCGATGGCTTGCCGGTGGTGATCGCCGCCATCGAAGGCGCGTTCCAGGGCGGCAGCCTCGGTGAAGTCGGCGGGGCGAAGATTGCCGGTGCGCTGGAACTGGCCGCCGAGGACAATCGCAAAGGCATCCCGACCCGCGCCGTGCTGCTGCTGGAAACCGGCGGCGTGCGTTTGCAGGAAGCCAACCTCGGGTTGGCGGCGATTGCCGAGATTCATTCGGCGACCGTCGACCTGCGCCAATACCAACCGGTGGTCGGTGTGGTGGCCGGCAGCGTCGGCTGTTTCGGAGGCATGTCCATCGCCGCCGGGCTGTGCAGTTATCTGCTGGTGACCCAGGAAGCGCGGCTGGGCCTCAACGGCCCACAAGTGATCGAACAGGAGGCCGGGATCGACGAATACGACTCCCGCGACCGGCCGTTCATTTGGAGCCTGACCGGCGGCGAGCAACGTTTCGCCAGTGGACTGGTGGACCGTTACGTCGCCGATGATGTGGCGCGGATCCGCCAGCAGGTCAGCCAATTGCTGCACCTGGGCGTTCCCGCGCAACACCGCAGCGGCCAGGCCGAGCTGTTCCTGCAACGCCTGGCCCGTTTGGACACTGAAGTGCAAATCGAGCCGGCCACGGTTCGTCAGCTGTATCAGGGAGAACGCCCATGAACTCGTATTCATTGAGAGGCTTGCGCTGGTTCGAAGCCTTGAGCGGCGGCGCCAAACCGTTGGAAGGCTTGCCTGCTTCGTTGAAGGTCGCGGACGTCACGCTGGGCGGGCAACACGTGCGCCTGCTGGCGGTGGTGGCGGATCCCGACAGTCGTTTTCCCCGTGCCCGCAATGGCGAGGTGGGTTTGCTCGAGGGTTGGGGCCTGGCCAAGGCCGTGGACGATGCCATCGACGCCGACCGTGATGCCTCCCACAAGCGTGCGTTGATCGCCGTTGTCGATGTGCCGAGCCAAGCCTATGGCCGGCGCGAAGAAGCCCTCGGTATTCATCAGGCCTTGGCCGGTGCAGCGGACAGCTATGCCCGCGCACGATTGGCCGGGCATCCGGTGATCGGCTTGTTGGTGGGCAAGGCGATGTCCGGAGCGTTTCTGGCCCACGGCTACCAGGCTAATCGGCTGATTGCACTGCGCGATCCGGGGGTGATGGTCCACGCCATGGGCAAGGCCTCGGCGGCGCGGGTGACCCTGCGCAGCGTCGAGGAGCTTGAAGCCCTGGCCGCCAGCGTGCCGCCGATGGCCTATGACATCGACAGCTTTGCCAGCCTGGGGTTGTTATGGGAAATTTTGTCGGTGGAGCAAATCGAACAGCCCTTGGCGGAGGATCTGACGCGGGTGACGGATTGTCTGCTCCAGGCGATTGAAGATGTCGAGGCGGGGCCGCGTGATCTGAGCGGCCGTCTGGGGGCGTACAACCGTATCGCGTCGAGCCGGGTTCGCCAACTGCTGAGAGAGCAGTGGTGAGTACGTATCTGGCCCATGACCTGCTCTGGGGGCTGACTCCGGAGCAGTTGGCTGCGGATGCGCCAACATGGGTAGTCGAGTCGATCACCGCCGGTCAACCGGTGGTGGTTCGGCGCGCACTGACGGCACCGGATCAAATCGCGGTCGGCGTGCGCGGGCGCTTGCGCGAGCAGCGTTATGCAACCTCGATGGCGATCGCGGCGATTGCCCGTCGCGTCATGCCAGAAGACCTTTGTCACGTTGCCTCGACTCGCGACTTGCCAGCCCTGCAAGCGCTGTCCCGCCTGCGTCCGCTGCTCGATGCCAGTGGCTGGACCTGGGGCGTCAGCGGCAGCGCCGGGTTCGAGCTTGCCACGGGTATCGAGGCGCTGCATGAACGCAGCGACCTGGATTTGATTCTGCGGGTGCCGCATTTTCTCGATCGTCTCCAGGCCGGGGAATTGCTGGCGCAACTGGATGCCTCGGTTTGTGCCGTGGATATGCAGTTGCAAACACCCTGCGGTGCCGTCGCCTTGCGCGAGTGGGCGGGTTCGTCGCGGCGGGTCTTGCTCAAGGACGACGTGCAGGCACGGCTGGTGAGCGATCCTTGGCAGCCTTCATTGGAGCAAGTCGCGTGAGCAGCCTCTTCGTCTTTCCCGGCCAGGGTGCGCAGCGCGCGGGCATGCTCCATGGCCTGGTGCCGCAAGTCCTCGACGAGGCGGCTGACGTGCTCGGTGAGGACGTGTTGCAACTGGACAGCGCCGAAGCCTTGCAGTCGACCCGCGCCGTGCAGCTGTGTTTGTTGATCGCCGGTGTGGCGGCGGCCCGTCAACTGCTGGAGCAGGCACCTGCCCCGGACTACGTGGCGGGACTGTCCATCGGTGCTTATCCGGCGGCGGTGGTGGCCGGGGCGCTGGGGTTCGAGGATGCTTTGCGGCTGGTCAGCCTGCGGGGCGAATTGATGCAGCAGGCGTATCCGCAAGGCTATGGCATGACCGCGATCATCGGCCTCGACCTCGCGGCAGTGGAGGCATTGCTGGCGCAGGTGCACAGCGACCACACTCCGGTCTACCTGGCCAACATCAACGCGGATAACCAGGTGGTCATCGCTGGCAACGATGAGGCCATGAACAACGTTGCCAGGCAGGCGCGCAGCCTGGGCGCCGGGAAGGCCTGTCGGCTGGCGGTGAGCGTGCCGTCCCATTGTCCGTTGCTGGAAGCACCGGCCCGGGCATTGGCCCAGGCATTTGCCGACGTGTCGTTGAAGGCACCGGCCTTGGGTTATCTCAGCGGTAGCCGCGCGCGACCGCTGATCGACACCGAGGCTTTGCGCGACGACCTGGCGTTCAACATGTGCCGCGTGGTGGATTGGCGCGGCACTGTGCAAAGCGCCTACGAGCGAGGCGTGCGACTACAGATCGAACTGCCGCCCGGTGCGGTGCTGACCGCCCTGGCGCGCCGGGTATTCGAGCAGGGCACTGTCATGGCTTTCGACGGCGCCCGGCTCGACACCTTGCAGGCGCTGTTGCGTGAGGAGGGAAACCGCCAACCCTAAACCACCGACTCAAGCTGGCGAAGCACAAAAACAACAACTTCGACGATGCACTTTGAGGACTACAACAATGATTATCTACGGTGTGGCATTTTTGGCCTTTTGTACCCTGGCGGGTATTTTTATCGGTGAACTGCTGGGCAAATTGATCGGCGTGCCGGCCAACGTCGGCGGCGTCGGCATTGCGATGCTGTTGTTGATCGGCCTGGGCAGTTACCTGAGCAAGCGTGGCCTGTTCAAGGGCAAATCCGAGGCCGGCGTGGAATTCTGGAGCGCGGTCTACATTCCCATTGTGGTGGCGATGGCGGCGCAGCAAAACGTCTACGGCGCGCTCAAGGGCGGACCGATGGCGATCCTGGCCGGAACCCTGGCGGTGGTGATTGCCTTTGCGTTGGTGCCGGTGCTGGTGCGCATTGGTAACAAAGGGCCCCAGGGCAACGTCTCCGTTAAGACGGTCGGGTGATTGCCATGTACGAATCCATGATGAAAGTCATCACCGGCTACGGCCTGATCAGCGGTTTTGCGATTGTCGGCATCACCATGTGGGTGTCCTACTGGATCAGCAACACGTTCACCAAAGGTCGGCTGCATGGTTCGGCCATCGCCATTCTCCTGGGGCTGGTGCTCTCCTACATTGGCGGGGCTATGACGGGTGGGCAGAAGGGGGTGGTGGACATTCCGCTGCTGTCCGGGATTGGTTTGCTGGGCGGTGCGATGCTGCGGGACTTTGCCATCGTCGCCACGGCGTTTGGCGTGAGTATCGAAGAACTCAAGCGCGCCGGTTTCGTCGGGGTGCTGGCGCTGTTCGTCGGGGTCGCTACGTCGTTCATCGCTGGCGTGGGCGTGGCGATGGCGTTCGGTTACACCGACGCGGTGAGCCTGACCACCATTGGCGCCGGGGCGGTGACCTACATCGTCGGGCCGGTGACCGGGGCGGCGATTGGTGCCAGTTCCGAGGTGATGGCGTTGTCCATTGCCGCCGGGTTGATCAAGGCAATCCTGGTGATGGTAGCGACGCCGTTCGTGGCACCGTTGATTGGCCTCAACAATCCGCGCAGCGCGGTGATTTTCGGTGGCCTGATGGGCACCTCCAGCGGCGTGGCCGGTGGCCTGGCGGCCACCGATCCGAAACTGGTGCCATATGGCTGCCTGACGGCGGCATTCTATACGGCGCTTGGGTGCTTGTTGGGGCCTTCGTTGTTGTTTTTGATCATGCGGGGGTTGATGGGGTAGGGCCTGGTCTCTTTGTCGACAGGACTGTCCCATCGCGAGCAGGCTCGCTACCACAGTTGACCGCGTGTCCCTGTGGGAGCGAGCTTGCTCGCGATGAAGGCAACACGGTCTCAAGCCTGGCGGTTGGCATACATCCGGCACTCAGCCAACAGCGCCAGCAGATTCGGATCACGCTCCTTGGCCTTCAGGAACACCACGCCAATGCGCTGTTGTAGCCGATACCTTTCCTGCAACGGGATCAATTTCACCCGGTTTTCATACACCGCCGCAATTCGTCCCGGCAGCAACGCGTAGCCCACCCCGGAGCTGACCATGCTCAGCAGGGTGAAGATGTCGTTGACCTGCATTGCCACCTTCGGTTCGAACCCCGCCTGCTTGAACACCCGGATACCGTCCTGGTGCGTGGCAAAACCCTGGGTCAGGGTGATGAACGTCTCGTCGCGCACCTCGGCCAGATCGACCTCGCTGCGCCGGGCAAAGGGCGAGTCGGCCGGCGTGGCGAGGAAGATGTCATCGCAAAACAGCTCGATATGCTCACAGTCCGGGTCGTTCACGCTGTCGTCCAGGGAGATCAGGATCGCGTCCACTTCCATGTTCTTGAGCTTGTAGAGCAGGTCGATGTTCGAGCCCAGGATCAGGTCGATATTGAGCTCGCTGCGACGGATTTTCAGGCCCATGATCAGTTGCGGCACGGTCTTGACCGTCAACGAATACAGCGAGCCGAGCTTGAAGCGTTCGGCGGAGAAACCGGCGGCTTCGCGGGTCAGGCGTACGCTTTCGACCACGTCCTGGATCAGCTTCTGCGCCCGCTCTTCCAGCACGTAAGCACTTTCCAGCGGCGTGAGGTTGCGGCCTTCGTGCTTGAACAACGGGCAGCGCAGGGCGCTCTCCAGCGAGTGAATGGCCCGGTGCACACTGACATTGCTGGTCTGCAACTCGGCTGCCGCCCGCGCCAGGTTGCCGGTGCGCATGAAGGCCAGGAACACCTCGAGTTTCTTCAGGGTCAATTCTTCGTCGATCAGCATGGGGTGGGCTCTTATTCGTATCGCCCGATTGTGCCCCAATCGACTCTTTTTGGAGGGGTTAATCTGTGGCGAGGGGATTTATCCCCGCCGGGCTGCGCAGCAGCCCCAATTCTGCCGCATCACCGTGTCAGGCAAATTGCATTCAACTGTATTGGGGCCGCTTCGCAGCCCAGCGGGGATAAATCCCCTCGCCACAGGGTGTCGTGTGCCCTGAGGACTACAGCAAACCATTGCACTTTGCAGCGCCAGGCCTGAGCCTTGGCGTCTGCTCTGGAATGTGAGGTGGGACTGGATGTATCACGGAGAACGACTCAATGCCTGGACGCACTTGGTCGGGGCGGTGGCGGCTTTTATCGGGGCGGTGTGGTTGCTGGTGATTGCCGGGATGGCGGGCGATCCGTGGAAGATCGTCAGTGTGGCGATCTACGGGTTCACCCTGCTGGTGCTGTACAGCGCTTCGACGGTTTACCACAGCGTGCGCGGGCGCAAAAAAGCGATCATGCAGAAGGTCGATCACTTTTCGATCTACCTGCTGATCGCCGGCAGTTACACCCCGTTCTGCCTGGTGACCCTGCGCGGGCCGTGGGGCTGGACCTTGTTCGGGATCGTCTGGGGGCTGGCGCTGATAGGGATACTGCAGGAGATCAAGCCACGCTCCGAAGCGCGGATCCTGTCGATCGTCATCTACGCGGTGATGGGCTGGATCGTGCTGGTGGCGGTCAAGCCGCTGCTGGCGGCCCTGGGCAGCGCCGGGTTTGCCTGGCTGGCCTCGGGCGGCGTGTTGTACACCGTGGGCATTATCTTCTTCGCCCTCGACCATCGGCTGCGCCACGCCCATGGCATCTGGCACCTGTTCGTGATCGCCGGCAGCCTGCTGCACTTCGTGGCGATTCTGTTTTATGTGCTCTAATCCCTGAGCAACCTGGATTCAATGTGGGACCTGCGGCGGCTTAGAAATCCCCCCACAACTGCTGCGCCACCGCCAGCGCCACCACCGGCGCGGTTTCGGTGCGCAGCACGCGAGGGCCGAGGCGGGCGGCATGGTAGCCGGCGGTCTTGGCCTGTTCGACTTCGGCGTCCGACAAACCGCCTTCAGGACCAATCAGGAACGCCAGTGTCGACGGTTTGTCATGGCTGGCCAGCGGCTCGGCCACCGGATGCAGCACCAGTTTGAGCTCGGCCTCGGTCTGCTTCAGCCAGTCGGCCAGCAGCAGGGGCGGGTGGATGATCGGCACGCTCGAGCGCCCGCATTGCTCGCAGGCACTGATTGCCACCTGGCGCCAGTGCAGCAGGCGCTTGTCGGCGCGCTCGTCCTTGAGGCGCACTTCGCAGCGTTCGCTGAAAATCGGCGTGATCTCGCTGACCCCCAGCTCCGTGGCTTTCTGGATCGCCCAATCCATGCGCTCGCCTCGGGACAAGCCCTGGCCGAGGTGGATGCGCAGCGGCGATTCAGGTTGTCCGGCGAACTGCTCGTCCAATTGCACCCGCACGCGTTTCTTGCCGACTTCGGCCAGGGTGCCGCGAAACTCCTGGCCCGAGCCGTCAAACACCTGCACCGCATCGCCTTCGGCCATGCGCAGCACACGGCCGATGTAGTGGGCCTGTGCCTCGGGCAGTTCGTGGTCGCCGAGGCTCAGGGGCGCGTCGATGAAGAAGCGGGACAGTCTCATGTCGGATCTCTGAAAAAGTTAACGGTGCTATGAGGCCCCCCACACCTGTGGCGAGGGGATTTATCCCCGTTGGGCTGCGAAGCAGCCCCAAATACATCCAACGCGATTTGCCTGAAGCACTGGGGTATCCGGTTTTAGGGCTGCTGCGCAGCCCAACGGGGATAAATCCCCTCGCCACAATGGTGTTCCAACAGTGCATCGCGATATCAGCCCGGATCGCGATAACCGGGATGAAAGTCCTTCGGCACCGCCACGCTGACCTTGTCCCGGGTGGCGATGTCGATGCCCTCGCTGGCCACTTCGGCCAGGAAATCGATCTGCTCCGGGGTGATGACATACGGCGGCAGGAAATACACCACGCTGCCCAGTGGGCGCAGCAAGGCACCACGCTCCAAGGCATGCTGGAACACACTCAGGCCGCGCCGTTCCTGCCACGGATAAGCGGTTTTGCTGGCCTTGTCCTTGACCATCTCGATGGCCAGCACCATGCCAGTCTGGCGCACTTCGGCGACGTTCGGGTGATCGGCCAGGTGCGCGGTGGCGCTCGCCATGCGCTGGGCCAGGGCCTGGTTGTTTTCGATGACGTTGTCGTCCTCGAAGATATCCAGCGTCGCCAGGGCCGCCGCGCAGGCCAGCGGGTTACCGGTGTAGCTGTGGGAGTGCAGGAAGGCGCGCAGGGTCGGGTAGTCGTCGTAGAAGGCGCTGTAGACCTCGTCGGTGGTCACGCACGCGGCCAGCGGCAAGTAACCGCCGGTCAGGGCCTTGGACAGGCAGAGGAAATCCGGCATGATGCCGGCCTGCTCACAGGCGAACATCGTCCCGGTACGGCCAAAGCCGACGGCGATTTCGTCGTGGATCAGGTGCACGCCATAGCGATCGCAAGCCTCGCGCAGCAACTTCAGGTACACCGGGTGGTACATGCGCATGCCGCCGGCGCCCTGGATCAGCGGTTCGACGATCACTGCCGCCACCGTGTCGTGGTGCTCGGCCAGGGTCTGTTCCATGGCCGCGAACAGGTTGCGCGAATGTTCTTCCCAACCCATGCCTTCAGGGCGGTGGTAGCAGTCGGGGCTCGGCACCTTGATCGTGTCCAGCAGCAACGCCTTGTAGGTTTCAGTGAACAACGGCACATCGCCCACCGACATCGCCGCGATGGTTTCGCCGTGGTAACTGTTGCTCAGGGTGACGAAGCGCTTCTTGTCCGGCCGACCGCGATTGATCCAGTAGTGGAAGCTCATCTTCATTGCCACTTCGATGCAGGACGAGCCGTTATCGGCGTAGAAGCACCGGGTCAGGCCTTCGGGCGTCATCTTCACCAGGCGCTCGGACAGCTCGATCACCGGCTGGTGGCTGAAGCCGGCGAGAATCACATGCTCCAACTGATCGACCTGGTCCTTGATGCGCTGGTTGATGCGCGGGTTGGCGTGGCCGAACACGTTGACCCACCAGGAGCTGACGGCATCGAGATAGCGCTTGCCTTCGAAATCTTCCAGCCACACGCCTTCACCGCGCTTGATGGGGATCAGCGGCAGCTGTTCGTGATCTTTCATCTGGGTGCAGGGATGCCACAGCACCGCGAGGTCGCGTTGCATCCACTGGTTATTCAGGCCCATTAACAGTCTCCTCGAGGCGGCTCGCGGCGGGCGCGGGCAAAACAATCGCGCAAGCCTATGCAATGGCGGCCCTGGGGACAACCCATTGTGTCATCGCGGCGACTTTGAGCGAGGCGATAGACGCCGCTGGCGGCGCTTTGATGGCTGACGTATTCTTCGCGGCTCTTCTGGGCTGTCTGGCTCGAAAAACTGAAATTACCTACGTTTACTCCGGAGTTCGTTGAATGTCTGCTGGTTGGCTGCGCGCCTGTGCGCTGGTGATGATAGGGCTGTTCAGCGTTTCGGCGCTGGCCAAGGACAAGCAACCGACGGCCATCGTCATCGGCGGCGGCCTGGCGGGACTCACGGCGGCCTATGAGCTGCAGAACAAAGGCTGGGTCGTGACCCTGCTGGAAGCCAAGCCGAGCTTGGGCGGTCGTTCAGGCATGGCCACCAGTGAGTGGATCGGCAACGAGAAGACCCAGCCGGTGCTGAACAAATACGTCTCCACATTCAAGCTGAGCACCACGCCGGCGCCGGAGTTCGTGCGCACCCCCAGCTACCTGATCGACGGCACCTACTTCACCGCTGCGGACCTGGCGACCAAACAGCCGGCCACGGCTGAAGCCCTCAAGCGCTACGAAACCACCCTGGACGAACTGGCGCGCTCCATCGAAGACCCGCAGAACCCGGCGGCCAACAACACATTGCACGCGCTGGACCAGATCACCGTGTCCAACTGGCTCGACCGTCTGCAACTGCCGGCCACGGCGCGGCAGTTGGTGAACCAGGAGATTCGCACCCGTTACGACGAGCCTTCGCGTCTGTCGCTGCTGTATTTCGCCCAGCAGAACCGCGTCTATCGTGGCGTGTCCGACCGCGACCTGCGGGCCTCGCGCCTGTTGGGTGGCAGCCCGACCCTGGCCCAGGCGTTCGTCAAGCAACTGAAAACCATCAAGACCAATTCGCCCGTGTCGGCCATTTCCCAGGACAAGGACGGGGTGACCGTCAAGGTTGGCGCCGTTGGCTATCAGGCTGACTACGTGGTGCTGGCGGTGCCGCTGCGGGCGCTGAACAAGATCCAGTTGACCCCGGCCCTGGATGCCCAGCATCAAGGCGCGATCAAGGGCACCAACTACGGCTGGCGCGACCAGATCATGCTCAAGTTCAAGACCCCGGTCTGGGACAGCAAGGCGCGCATGTCTGGCGAGATCTACAGCAACACTGGCCTGGGCATGATGTGGATCGAGCCGGCCATGAAGGGCGGCGCCAACGTGGTCATCAACCTGTCCGGCGACAACGCCCGGGTGATGCAGGCTTTCGGCGACAAGCAGATGGTCGACCAGGTACTGATCCGTCTGCACGCGTTTTATCCCCAGGCCCGTGGCGCGTTCACCGGCTATGAAATCCGCCGCTACAGCACCGACCCGTCCATGGGCGGCGCGTACCTGGCCTTTGGTCCGGGCCAGATCAGCAAGTACTGGCGCCTGTGGGAAAAACCATTGCAGCGCGTAGCCTTTGCCGGTGAACACACCGACACCCTGTATCCGGGCACCCTGGAAGGCGCGCTGCGCAGCGGCCAGCGGGCCGCCAGCCAGGTTGAAGACCTGGCGGCGGGCAAGTCGTTTGAACCGGTCAAGGTCGCGCCTGCTGCAACGGCGGCAGCTGCCGGTGCGGTGACGGCGAAGAAGGGCAACTTCTTCAGCAACCTGTTCGGTGGCTCGGATGACGAGAAGAAGCCGGAGCCGGTCAAGGCACCGGAGCCGGTAGCGCCGCCTCCAGCGCCTGCACCGACACCCGCCCCAGCGCCTGCCCCGGTTGCGCCACCCGCGCCTGCCCCGGTGAAAGTCGAACCCGCCAAGAAAGCCACGGCCAAGCCTGCGGCGAAAAAACCGGCGGCCAAGACCCCAGCCAAAAAAGCCCCGGCCAAGGCTCCGGTAAAAAAGGCCGAGCCGGTGAAGAAGCCAGCAGTCAAACCGACGACGGCTACTGAGACGAAGGCTCAGTAACGATCAGGCGGAAAGAACGCGACTCAAGGACCTAATGCTGTTCACTTAAGGCAATCGACAAACCCGTGGCGAGGGAGCTTGCTCCCGCTGGGCCGCGAAGCGGCCCCAAAACCGGCCAAATGCGGAGCATCAGATACACCGCACCTGCCGGTTTACGACTGCTTCGCAGCCGAGCGGGAGCAAGCTCCCTCGCCACAGGGCCATCATTTTTCTTGAGTGAACCGCATTGGGCTCAAGGGCCGTGTTTTTTATCCAGCATCGAGCGTACCGGCGCCGCCACCTAAAGCGCGGCTCAAGGGTCTAGCACTGTTCGCTCAAGGCTTGTCTGAATCATTGTGGCGAGGGAGCTTGCTCCCGCTGGGCTGCGTAGCAGCCCCTTTTTGTGAGCGCTTCGCACTCAAGCGGGAGCAAGCTCCCTCGCCACGGATTCATCGCCACACCCAGAGCCCGGCGTTGTACAACGAGCGCCAACGTCCTATACGCCGCGGTGATATATCGGAAACTTCCCACCTATTAACAGGATGGAAGTGATAGAGCGCACCAGTCATCGGCCCTAGGCTCCTTAATACACATGCTTCATGGCACAAAACCGCCGTGAGCAGGCTGCGATAGGGCCCTTTCCATCACGCGATCACTGCTTGCGCCGGTCGCCATCACCCACCATTTCCCCCTTTAATCTTTCCTTAACCCACCTCTCCCAGACTGATCATCGTATTTCTCGATATTTCAAAGCGAAAATTTCCGCTTTAAATCGATAGATAACTCGCTAGTCTTGGACGCAGTTTTTACAGGATATGAGCAATGCAGCTACGCAACTCTTCTTCTCGTTATGGCTGGGTCAGTATCACCCTGCACTGGGGCATTGCGCTGGTGGTGTATGGGTTGTTCGCCCTGGGCCTGTGGATGGTCGGCCTGGATTACTACAGCACCTGGCGCAAAGACGCGCCAGACCTGCACAAGAGCATTGGCCTGGTGCTGCTGGCGGTCATGTTGCTGCGGGTGATCTGGCGTTTCGTCAGCCCGCCGCCACCGACCCTGCCAACCTATGGCCGCCTGACCCGCGTCGGCGCCAAGCTTGGCCATAGTGCTCTGTATCTCGGGTTGTTCGCCGTGATGATCGCCGGTTACCTGATTTCCACCGCAGACGGTGTCGGGATCCCGGTGTTTGGTTTGTTCGAAGTCCCCGCGCTGGTGTCCGGACTGCCCGATCAGGCAGACGTCGCTGGCGAGATTCACCTGTACCTGGCATGGGCGTTGGTCATTTTCTCCGGCCTCCATGCGTTGGCAGCATTGAAACACCACTTTATCGACCGTGACGCGACCCTCAAGCGCATGCTGGGACGCCAAGCCTGATGTTCAACCTCGACTCCAAAGGAATAGAAAGCATGTTGAAAAAGACGCTCGCCGCCCTGGCAATCGGTTCTGCCCTGCTGTCAGCCGGCCAGGCCATGGCTGCCGACTACGTGGTCGACAAGGAAGGCCAGCACGCCTTCGTCGACTTCAAGATCAGCCACCTGGGCTATAGCTACATCACCGGTACCTTCAAGGACATCGACGGCAAGTTCAGCTTCGACGCCGCCAAGCCAGAAGACAGCAAGATCGAGTTCAACGTACGTACCGCCAGCGTGTTCACCAACCACGCCGAGCGCGACAAGCACATCGCCAGCAAGGACTTCCTGGAGGTGTCCAAGTACGCCGATGCCAAGTTCGTGTCCACCAGCGTCAAATCCACCGGTAAGAATGCCGCTGGCAAAGAGACTGCCGACGTGACCGGCGACCTGACGCTGCACGGCGTGACCAAGCCAATCGTGGTCAAGGCCACCTTCCTGGGTGAAGGCAAGGACCCATGGGGCGGCTACCGTGCCGGCTTCGAGGGCACCACCAGCATCAAGCGTTCCGACTTCGGCAAGATGATGGACCTGGGTCCACAATCCGACGCCGTTGAGCTGTACATCTCGTTTGAAGGTGTCAAAGCGAAGTAACCTTCGCACTGACAAAAAACGTCCCTGGTCTTGCGATCAGGGGCGTTTTTTATTACGCGGATTCGGGCAGCACAGAAAACCCTGTGGGAGCGAGCTTGCTCGCGATGGCGTCTTGCCGGTCGACTTGATGCTGACTGACATACCGCTATCGCGAGCAAGCTCGCTCCCTCATTTGGATTGTGTTGGACCAAAAAAAGCCCCAGGTCGCGAGACCTGGGGCATTTTTTCAACGCTTGGAAAAACTCAGCGATTGCGCGTCAGCAATGCCGGTTTTTCGCCCCGTGGACGGCTTGGCAGTTGATCCAGCTGTTCAGGCGTCGGGAAACGATCGGCTTTCGATTCCTTGTGCATGATCTTTGGCTGGTTGCTGCGCGGGTTCTGCACGGCGGGTTCCTGACGAGGCTGGTCCTCACGGGCCGGACGGCGCGGGCGGGTGTCATCGCGGCGAGCCTGACCGTCACGCGGGGCACCGTTGCGTGGGCCGCTGCGCTTGGCCGGTGGCGTGCCGGTGGACGAGCCGTTGCTGTTGCGCGGGCCATTCTGGCGACCTTGTGGCTGGCCGCTGCGCGGCGCGCCTGCAGTTGCACCCTGTGCCGGGGCACCCGGGCGACGACCACGGCCCTGGGCCGGTTTCTGCTGGGGCACGTAGTCGACGCGGTTACCGAAGTTATCGATATCGTCGTCCAGGAACTCGTCCGGGGCACGATCAGCCGCGGCGCGCGGGGCTGGACGCTGCTGTTCACGGGCTGGCGTGCCTTCGCGGGGCTTCTGTTCGCGGGCTGGGCGTTCGCCGCGGCCATTGCTGTTGCTGGCCGATTTTTCCTTGCCCTTGTCCTTGCCTTTGTCTTTGCGGCCACCGCCACCACCGCCGCCATTCGGACCGTCGCCACGCGGGCCACGGGCATTGCGCGGATTGCGCACGTCCGGACGTTCGCGCACTTCAGGCTTCTCGGCCTCGATGGTGCTGGCATCGAAGCCCATCAGGTCGCCATCGGCGATTTTCTGCTTGGTCATGCGCTCGATGCTTTTGAGCAGCTTTTCTTCGTCCGGTGCGACCAGCGAGATCGCTTCGCCCGAGCGACCGGCCCGGCCGGTACGGCCGATACGGTGCACATAGTCTTCATCGACGTTCGGCAGTTCGAAGTTGACCACGTGAGGCAGTTGGTCGATATCCAGGCCACGGGCCGCGATGTCGGTGGCCACCAGAATGCGCACTTCGCCGGCCTTGAAGTCGGCGAGGGCTTTGGTGCGGGCGTTCTGGCTCTTGTTACCGTGGATCGCCACAGCCGGCAGGCCATGCTTGTCCAGGTACTCGGCCAGGCGGTTGGCGCCGTGCTTGGTGCGGGTGAACACCAGGACCTGTTCCCAGGCACCGGCGGTAATCAGGTGCGCCAGCAGAGCACGCTTGTGGCTGGCCGGCAGGCGGAAGACGCGTTGCTCGATGCGCTCGACCGTGGTGTTCGGTGGCGTGACTTCGATGCGCTCCGGGTTGTGCAGCAGCTTGCCAGCCAAGTCGGTGATGTCCTTGGAGAACGTCGCCGAAAACAGCAGGTTCTGACGCTTGGCGGGCAGGCGAGCGAGGACTTTCTTCACGTCATGGACAAAGCCCATGTCGAGCATGCGGTCGGCTTCGTCCAGCACGAGGATTTCCACGTGGGACAAATCGACGCTGCCCTGGCCGGCCAGGTCCAGCAGGCGACCGGGGCAGGCCACCAGTACATCGACGCCACGGGACATGGCCTGGACTTGGGGGTTCATGCCCACGCCGCCAAAAATGCAGGCGCTGACGAACTTCAGGTCGCGAGCGTAGACCTTGAAGCTCTCGTGTACCTGGGCCGCCAGTTCGCGGGTTGGGGTCAGGACCAGTACGCGCGGTTGGCGCGGGCCATGACGCTGGGACTTGTCTGGGTGACCGTTGGGGAACAACCGCTCCAGGATCGGAAGGGCGAAACCGCCGGTTTTACCAGTACCTGTCTGCGCCGCGACCATCAGGTCACGACCTTGCAACACGGCGGGAATGGCCCGCTGTTGCACGGGGGTAGGCTGGGTATAGCCGGCGGCTTCGATGGCGCCGACTAAAGCCTCGGAGAGACCGAGGGAAGCAAAGGACATGAGTAATCCTGTTTTAGTGAGGGCCTGGCCCAATGGGATAGTCTTGCCTGGCGCGAATGACGTTCAACATGGAAACGTCATCCCGTCCGGTCCTGCCGGGTCTGAAAGACGGGTCCGGACAGGGCTCGCGCGGGCTGGAAGCTGCGCTGTAGCGGTGTCGGGATGCCTTTTGCAAGACCGGGCGTCCGGGCGTGAGCCTGGCGGGAAGGCCGGAGTATAACAGAGCAAACGCCGTGCGCCGCTTTCCTGCTGCTCAACGGTTTATTTCAACGTTGACCCAGGCCGGGCGAGATGACCTTGGCCACTGGGCCGGTACCGTAGCGGGCGCTCAGTTCGGCATAGGCGGGTTCGCGCTTGAAACGCTTGAGTTCGGCACTGAAGCGTTGCACCAGCAAATCCATCCCGGCATTGCGCCGCACCGCCAGGTATTGGCTTTGGCGGCTCACGACCATCGGGTTTTCGGTAATCTGGTCGCCCAACTGCATGTGTTCGAGCACATGTCGGCCCACCCTGCGGTCGGTGATGAGCAGGTCGATGCGTCCCAACTGCAACTTGCCGAAATTGGCTTCGTGGGTTGGCGCCGTTTCCCGGGTGAACAGGGTCGACTCACTGAAGGCCTGGCTGTAGAGATAACCGGGTGAGGTGCCGACGGTCAGGCCGCGCAGGTCATCGAGCGTGCGAAACGGATGGGGCCGGGCATTGGCGTAGAACATCACGAACTCTACGTCCGACAGCGGTTCGCTGGGGTAAAGCAGCATGGCATCGCGTTCATCGCTGTGGAAAATGTCCAGCGCACCGTCCGCCAACCCCTGCTCCAGCATCACCAGGCAACGCTTCCACGGCAGGAACTGCCATTCCACGTCGATACCCAGGCGCTTGAAGACAATGGCCGTGGTTTCGTAGTCCAGGCCCAGCATCTTGCCGTTCTCTTCGTAGACATACGGGGCCCAGGGTTCGGTGACAATGCGCAACTTCTCGGCCCGGGCAGTCATGCTCAGGCACAAGAGGAGAAGGGCTGTCAGTAACCGGGCAATAACGGGCATGGCCTGAGGTTACGACGAGAACTCCTCAAATAGCTAGAGCGCTCTGGCTCGCGCCTTAGTTGCCTTTTACTTGCAGTCGGTGCAGATCGAAGGCTTCGCGGTATTTGTCCCGAGGCAAACACATCCATTCGGGGCCGAAGACCCTCACGACAACTGGATAAAAAAGGCCCTGGTTTTCACCAGGGCCTTTTGTACCACGGTATTGGCTGTTAACGCGGCAGCTTGAGGTTGTTCCATACCGCCAGGCTGGCTTCGGCCTGGTTCAGGGTATAGAAGTGCAGCCCCGGGGCTCCACCTTGCAACAATCGCTCGCACATTTGCGTGATGACTTCCTCGCCGAAGCTTTGGATGCTCGACGTGTCGTCACCATAAGCTTCCAGTTGCTTGCGGATCCAGCGTGGGATTTCTGCACCGCAGGCGTCGGAGAAGCGCGCCAGCTTGCTGTAGTTGGTGATCGGCATGATCCCCGGTACCACAGGAATGTCGACGCCCAACTTGCGTATGCGCTCGACGAAGTAGAAATAACTGTCGGCGTTGAAGAAGTACTGGGTGATCGCGCTGTTGGCGCCAGCATTGGCCTTGCGGACGAAGTTGCGCAAATCGTCTTCGAAATTGCGCGCCTGGGGGTGCATTTCCGGGTATGCCGCGACTTCGATATGGAAGTGCTCGCCAGTTTCTTCGCGAATGAACTCAACCAGGTCATTGGCGTGGCGCAGCTCGCCGCTGGCCATGCCCATGCCTGACGGCAGGTCGCCGCGCAGGGCAACGATGCGCTTGATGCCAGCGGCCTTGTACTGGGTCAGCAGCCTTCGCAGGTCGTCCTTGCTGTCACCCACGCAAGACAGGTGAGGGGCGGCCGGGACTTTGACTTCGCTTTCAAGTTGCAACACGGTGTTCAGGGTGCGGTCACGGGTCGAGCCGCCGGCGCCATAGGTGCAGGAGAAGAAGTCGGGGTTGTAGCTGGCCAACTGACGGGCAGTGGCGATCAGTTTTTCATGCCCAGCATCGGTCTTCGTCGGGAAGAACTCGAAGCTGTAGCGACGGTCTTGGGACATGGTCATATCCTTGGAAACTCGTAGGCCGGTGAAGCGCTCAGGCTTGTGTGGGAGCGAGCTTGCTCGCGATTGCCATCGCCTCGCTCCGGCAGTTGGGCCGAGGTGTCTGCATCGCGAGCAAGCTCGCTCCCACAAAGAGCCGGCTCCCCCTGGGGGAGCCGCGCCGATCAGTAGCGGTAAGCGTGCGGCTTGAACGGGCCTTCGACGGTCACGCCGATGTAGTCGGCCTGCTGCTTGGTCAGCTTGGTGACCACGCCGCCGAAACCGCGGACCATTTCCAGGGCCACTTCTTCGTCGAGTTTCTTGGGCAGTACTTCCACGGTCAGGCGCTCGGCTTTCTGGGCCGGCGACAGGTCGGCGTATTTCTGGCCGAACAGGAAGATCTGGGCCAGGACCTGGTTGGCGAACGAGCCGTCCATGATGCGGCTTGGGTGGCCGGTGGCGTTGCCCAGGTTAACCAGGCGGCCTTCAGCCAGCAGGATCAGGTAGTCGTCGTTCTGTGGGTCGAAGCTGCCGGTACCGGTGCGGTGAACCTTGTGCACCTGTGGCTTCACTTCTTCCCATGCCCAGTTCTTGCGCATGAAAGCGGTGTCGATTTCATTGTCGAAGTGACCGATGTTGCAGACCACGGCGCGCTTCTTCAGGGCCTTGAGCATGTTGGCATCGCAGACGTTGACGTTGCCGGTGGTGGTCACGATCAGGTCGATCTTGCCCAGCAGGGCCTTGTCGATGCTGGCTTCGGTGCCGTCGTTGATCCCGTCGATGAACGGCGAAACCAGCTCGAAACCGTCCATGCAGGCTTGCATGGCGCAGATCGGGTCGACTTCCGACACCTTGACGATCATGCCTTCCTGACGCAGGGACTGGGCCGAACCCTTGCCCACGTCACCGTAGCCGATCACCAGCGCCTGCTTGCCCGACAACAGGTGATCGGTGCCGCGCTTGATGGCGTCGTTGAGGCTGTGACGGCAGCCGTACTTGTTGTCGTTCTTGCTCTTGGTCACCGAGTCGTTGACGTTGATGGCCGGGATCTTCAGTTCGCCCTTGGCCAGCATGTCCAACAGGCGGTGTACGCCGGTGGTGGTCTCTTCGGTCACGCCGTGGACGTTTTCCAGCACGGCCGGGTACTTCTTGTGCAGCAGCTCGGTCAGGTCGCCGCCGTCGTCGAGGATCATGTTGGTGTCCCACGGCTGGCCATCCTTGAGGATGGTCTGCTCCAGGCACCACTCGTACTCTTGCTCGGTCTCGCCTTTCCAGGCGAATACCGGGATACCGGCGGCAGCGATGGCGGCAGCGGCCTGGTCCTGGGTCGAGAAGATGTTGCAGGACGACCAACGCACTTCGGCACCCAGGGCAACCAGGGTTTCGATCAGCACGGCGGTCTGGATGGTCATATGGATGCAGCCGAGGATTTTTGCGCCCTTCAATGGCTGTTCGCCAGAATACTTGCGGCGCAGGCCCATCAGGGCTGGCATTTCGGATTCGGCGATGATGATTTCGCGACGGCCCCAGGCAGCCAGGGACATGTCGGCGACTTTGTAGTCGGTAAAATCGGCAGGCGTGATAACAGCGCTCATGAAGAGTCTCCATTCGTAATGTATGCGAATGGGCGCCGTTGTGCGTTTAGTGTCCGTGCGGGGAGCCCCCGTACAAACAACGCCCCATCCGAGCCTGACAGGTCGAGCCTGCTGCAGCGCCCCTCGGACAGGTGGCGGGAACGGTCCAACGGGTGGACCGGGTAAAGCGGTGGCGATTATAACGGGCTAATCGGATCTTCCAAAAGGGTTTCTGTCGGCAAATCGAAATTGCCGATGATCGTCATAGGGCCCGCGACGTAGAGCCGGGCAGCCTGGTCTGCCATGATGCAGGCATTCATCGGCCAGACACTCAGGAGTGATCATGAATTTCCACACCCGCAAATGGGTCAAGCCCGAAGACCTCAACCCCAACGGCACGCTGTTCGGCGGCAGCCTGTTGCGCTGGATCGACGAGGAGGCGGCGATCTACGCCATCGTCCAGCTGGGTAACCAGCGCGTGGTCACCAAGTACATCTCGGAAATCAATTTCGTCAGCGCTTCGCGCCAGGGCGACATCATCGAGCTGGGCATCACCGCCACCGAGTTTGGCCGTACTTCCATTACCCTGACCTGCGAGGTGCGCAACAAAATCACCCGCAAGAGCATCCTGACCGTGGAGAAGATGGTCTTCGTCAACCTCGGCGAAGACGGCTTGCCGGCGCCTCACGGGCGGACCGAGATCAAGTACGTCAAGGATCAGTTCAAGGATGCTGTCGTCGAGTGAGATCGATAGCGGTTTCAGGCCCAGGTGACTGAACAGCTCCGAACGCCGCGTGTCGTAGGTACATCACGCCACCGGTTCAGGAGCTGTATGGACACCCATGAAGAAGGCAAGACCCCTGACCTCTCGGCCCAGGAGCAGCACGAAGTCGACCGCAACCAACCGCCACGGGCCGCGGTGCTGCATGAAATCATCCGCACCCAGGGCAATCAGGAATTGGAGCGCAGTATCGCCGCGCTCTGGTGGTCAGCCCTGGCGGCTGGGTTGACCATGGGCCTGTCGCTGATGGCGATGGGCTTGCTCAACTCCCGGTTGCCGGACCACGAAGGCTTCAAGGTGATCGCCAGTTTCGGTTACTGCGCCGGCTTTCTCGCGGTGATCCTCGCCCGCCAGCAGCTGTTCACCGAAAACACCCTGACCGCCGTGCTGCCGATCATGAGCAAACCCACCCTGGGCAACTTCGGTCGGCTGTTGCGGCTCTGGGGCGTGGTGCTGGTGGGCAACCTGTGTGGCACCTTGCTGGTGGCCTACGTGATGCTACACCTGCCGATTTTCGACCCGCGCACCGACCAGGCCTTCCTGGAGATCGGCCGCAAGGTCATGGAGAACGACACTGGCCAGATGTTCGCCAAGGGCATCATTTCCGGCTGGATGATCGCCACCATGGTCTGGATGATCCCATCCATGGAAAGCGCCAAGATGTGGATCATCACTCTGATTACTTACCTGATGGCGCTGGGGGATTTCACCCACATCGTCGTCGGCTCGGCCGAGGTGTCGTATCTGGTCTTCGCCGGGCAGTTGTCGTGGGAGGACTTCTGGATGGTGTTCGCCGGGCCGACGTTGGCGGGGAATATCATCGGTGGCAGCTTTATTTTTGCGCTGATCAGCCATGCGCAGATTCGTAGTGAAGTAGGACCACCCAAAGGCAAGCCGTTAGATCCGGTAAAACAGCGCAACGACTCGGAATGAACGGGAGCCTGATCGCGGGCTCCCGGCGTGAATGGGCCGTCAGTGGATCAATCTTTCGCGCAGATCATTGATGGTGGTTGATTTAGGGTTGGACAATCCCGTAGAGCGCGACTTGTAGTTGTGGATGACCCGCAGGAGTACGTTGTTGAACGCGTATTTGTTTTGTACATCCTTTAGATCGTGAATGGCGCGGCTTAACAGTGTGATGTTCGAGCCAGGCTGGCCGCCGCGAAAGAGCGAGCGGTACAGCACGTGTTGCACGACGTTAGCGGCACGGGTGGCGATGTCCCGTCTATTCATTTCCTCGACGGCCTGGCGGATCACCTGGGGGGTATGAGCGGATGCACGGATTTCCCTGCGAGCCGCGGCCTGCAGGTGCTGGATGAGGTCCTGATCATTTCCGGGGTTCAGTTTCTCTACGGCTCGGCGAGCTGCGTCAGAAGCTTCGCGATCCCAACGAACAGCAGCCTGAAGCAAGTACATGAAATCCGGATCGTTGTCGTGAGTGATGCGTTTCGCCAGCCACTCCACCTTGTCGGGAGTATCCGCCACGACGTCGAGGTTCAGAATGGCGTTGCGTAGCTCCGGGGTCGGCTCAAGGCCGGAGGGCTTGATCGCGACTTTCAGTTCCGACAGTGCTGTCAGCGCAGCCTGCCTGAAGGCTTTCACCTCGGCATAGGTTTCGTTGCCTTCCAACTGCGCACCTAACTGGATGAACAGCTTGTCATTCAATGCCAGCAGGGCGGCGTCGTGCGAAGGGAAGTGATGGGTTTTTCGTGCGGCGCCACGCTTGTCCAAATGTTTCAAGGTCACCTTGCGCAACTCTTCCTGAAGATAGTCCTTGCTCTCCTCTGATATGTTGAAGGCGAGTGTTCCATCTACTATTCCGCGGCGATCGCCTTCCTCGGTGTTCAGTGGCACGGTGACGGTCTGCTCCTCGAAATCTTCCATTCGTTTGGCATCGTGGGCAGAGCTCGCCGCATGAGGGGCTCCAAGGAACCAGTCGGCAAAGGCCGATAGACCTGTGCCGTGCGTGCTTTCCTTGGCGGGTACCGACTCGAATACGAGAATCAACGACTCCTCATCCGGTATCGCGCTCATGCTGGTCACGGGGTCGCCGAGTCCGTGGATCGGTGTGTTGCGCAGGATACCGCCATCGGCAAATGCCGTGACCTCATCGATGCCTTCATCGCTGCCTTCCTCCTTCCTTTCTTGGAACGGCAGCCCTTGCTCGGTCGGTTTGCTGAATACGATCGGCAGCGCTGCGGAGATATGCGCAGCCTTGGCGATGTCCATGTCGGGGGTCAGCTCCGCACTGAAAACCACCAGTTGCGCGCCTTCCTTGAACATGGCGGTGCCGGTGATCTCCAGGGCCTTGATCTCCTTGACCTCCTTGCTCAGGATCTCCAGGTCGCGGAAGGTGACGTAATTGCGCGTCTGCACATCGGCAATAGCCTTTTGCGCTAACTCGGTAAGCCCTGTCCTGTTTTTACACAACGCCACGAACGCCGCACAGGATTCTTCCCTGATCAGCTTTTCCAGCTCCGTACCTTTGGTACCCAGGCGTGGCAATAGATTGCAAAGCAGTTGCACCATGGGGAGGGCTTTCATGTTCTCGCCCATCCGCGACCACTCTCTCTGCTCGGCTTTAACGTCAGCCTTATCACTGTCGAGCAATTGAATAAGGGAAATTTTGTCAGAGATCCGGTCGAAGCCCTTATGGTTCATTCCGCTGGCCAGCAGAGCGGCCGATAAGCCCCCTGCGGAGGATCCTGAAATCGTATGGATAGACTTCATGATACCCATGGCTTCGAGTGCCTCGATGGCGCCGGAGAAGGCGGCTCCCTTGACGCCACCCCCACTCATGGCCAATCGACCGATAGGGGGGCGACCAATAATGAGTACGACACCATCGTCATGTTCGACGATGGTTATCGACTGTTCAGTCGCGCCGCGTACCAGTACGCGTGGGTTTTTCAGGTCCGCAAGTACGTTGTCCTCGCAATCGAAGTCGCGACCGTCATATACATTGTCGACGACTTCTGGCGATGTCTGGATGGGCTTCTGACCGGTAGGGAAAGAAAGGACGATCGGGGATATGGGCATTCAGGTTCGTTCCTTGTACCTAGGGCGGAGGCGCGAACTGTAAACAAAACCTGAAGGCAGATTGCGTCATTACTCAATTGGAAAAACATCAGCCGTCCGCGAACGGCGCTCGCATGTTTTCGAAGCGAGCGCTCTGGAATGGGCTTTTTGGCGGGCAGGTAAAACAGCCCGCACGGATCTGGGTTGAGGCCCTACTGAACGTGTCGCCCATTCATCGAGGTGCTGGGGCAAATTTCCTACACGCTCAGACAGCGATTGCCGCCAAGCGTCGTTGTCGATGAATAAAGAACAAAGCCGTCAATACCGTGAGGCCGCCGACAGCGGCCCCCGTCCACGGCAAGTCCGCCAGGTCAGCCCCACTGGCCACCACCAACCCACCGATCCATGCCCCGGCCGCGTTGCCGAGGTTGAAGGCGCTCTGGTTCAAGGTCGATCCGAGGTTCGGCGCCTCAAAGGCCTGGTCGATGATCAGCAATTGCAGGATCGGGCACAGGGCGAAGGCGAAGATGCCCCACAACACCAGGGTGATCGCTGCCGGAATCACCGACTGGCTGGTCTGGCTGAACGCGGCGAGCACCAGCACCACGGCCAGGGCCATGCCTACCAGCGAGGGCAGCAGGCGGCGGTCGGCCAGGCGTCCGCCGAGGAAGCTGCCCGCCGTCAGGCCGACCCCGAACAACAGCAGCATGACGGTGATGCCATGGGGGCTGACGCCGGTAATGTCCTGCAGGATCGGCGCGATGTAGGTGAATACGCTGAACAGGCTGGTGGAGGCCAGCACGCTCATGCCCAGGGCCAGCAATACGTTGGCCTTGCCCAGGACCTTGAATTCGCTGGCCAGGTTGGCTTTGTCCATGGGGATGTCCTTGGGCAGCCAGACCCATTGGGCAATGGCGGCGATCACCCCGATCACCGACACCGCCCAGAAGGTCGAGCGCCAGCCGGCGTATTGGCCCAAGGCTGTGCCCAGCGGTACGCCCAGCACATTGGCCAGGGTCAGGCCGGTGAACATCATCGCAATCGCCTGGGCCCGTTTGTTCGGCGCCACCAACCCGGCCGCCACCACCGAACCGATGCCAAAGAAGGCGCCGTGACACAGCGCGGTGATGACCCGGGCGGCCATCAGCGTGGCGTAGTTCGGCGCCAGGGCGCAGAGCACGTTGCCGAGGATGAACATCAGGGTCATGCCCAGCAGCGTGGCCTTGCGTGGCATGTTGGCGGTGCCGATGGCCAGGATCGGCGCACCGAACACCACGCCCAGGGCGTAGCCAGTGATCAGCAGCCCGGCCTGGGGAATGCTCACGGCCAGGTCACGGGCGACATCGGGCAACAGGCCCATGATGACGAATTCAGTCGTGCCGATGCCGAAAGCGGCGACGGCCAAAGCAAGCAAGGCGAGTGGCATGCGCAGGGTCTCTGTCTGTAGTCTTGACGCTCTGATCAGGCATACGCATGCCGGCGTCCTGGTTCGAACGAACAGGACAGCAGCAGAATTATTGGAATAGGCTTATGCGCAACTGAGTGCGGCGTGGTCGCTAGCAGTATAAACGGCTGCCGATGGATGGCGAATCAATTCTCTGAATGGCTAAGGAGCGTGCCGTGCTTGCAACGGCCTTGGTGTTGGTAGCGGCGCTGTTGCATGCGGCATGGAATACGCTGATCAAGTTCAGCGGCGAGCGTTTGCTGGTGGTGGCTTGCATGGACAGCGTTGCGTTGCTGTTCGTCGCCTTGGCCCTGGGCTTCGTGGCACTGCCGCCGTTGGCGATATGGCCGTGGATCCTGGCTTCGGCGGCGTTCGAGCTGCTGTATCGCTATTTGCTGATCCAGGCGTATCGGGTCGGCGACCTGGGGTTGGTCTATCCGCTGATGCGCGGCCTGTCGCCGCTGGTGGTGCTGGCCCTGACTTTCATCTTTGCCGGTGAAGCGCTGACGACCCAGCAAATCTTCGGCATCCTGCTGATCCCGTTCGGCATGCTCTGCCTGTTATGGCAGGGCGGTGGCGGGGCGCGGTTGCCCTGGTCGATGCTGCCGGTGGTGGCGCTGATCGGCCTGTGCATCGGTTGCTACACCTTCATTGACGGCCATGCCTTGCGACGCTGGTCCCATCCGCTGGATTACCTGGTCTGGGTCACGCTGCTCAGCGCCTGGCCATTCCCGTTGCTGGCGTTGGTGGGCAAGCGGCCGGCGTTCATGCGGTTCTGGCGTGAGCAGTGGCGGCTGGGGTTGGCGGTCGGATTCTGCGTGTTATTCAGCTACGCTCTGGTGCTGTGGGCCATGCAGCTGGGGTCGATTGCCGAAGCGGCGGCCCTGCGGGAGATCAGCGTGATCCTGGTGGTGCTGTTCGGCATGCGTTACTTGAAAGAACCTTTTGGTTTGCCGCGGCTCTTAGCCTGCGGGCTGGTGTTGGTTGGCATGCTGGTGATGAAGTTCTGACCGGCGCCCGAACTCGCGATTTTCTATAAAACTCAAAGAAGGAACTGCGTCAATGACGGTTGCCCTGTGGTGTATTTTGATTGCCTTTCTCCTGCCTTACCTGTGCGTCGCCATTGCCAAGATTGGTGGAAGATACAGGCTGGCAGATAACCACGACCCTCGGGACTTTCTGGACACACTCGAAGGCGCTCCCCGGCGGGCATACGCGGCGCAACTGAACAGCTTTGAAATCAGCCCTTTTTTTGCCGCCGCCGTGATCGTCGCGCACCTGGCCGGCAATGCCGAGCTGGTGACCATCAATGTGCTGGCGGTGCTGTTCATCACCAGTCGCCTGCTCTACATCATTTGCTATCTGGCTGACTGGGCGATTCTGCGTTCGCTGGTGTGGTTCGTGGGGGTGGGGTTGGTGTTGAGTTTCTTCTTCGTTTCGGTCTGAACCTGGCGGCGGAATCCCGGGGTCGGTGCTGGCGCCATCGCGAGCAAGCTCGCGATGGGGTCGACACAGTCAGCCCATTCCCTAGGGATTGGCGGTAACCGCATTCGCCACCTGTGGCACTTGCGGCAACGCCATGCCCTTGGGCCAGAACATCCAGATCTGCCCCTGTTGCTTCATGTCCCCGGCCAGTTGTCCGGCCGCCTCGCCTGTGCCCCAGAACAAGTCCGCCCGCACTTCGCCGGCAATTGCACCGCCAGTGTCCTGGGCGGCGACGGGCCGGTTCAATGTGCTGCCGTCGGGTCGGGTGGTGGATAGCCAGAGCAGGCTGCCCAGCGGAATTACCTTGCGGTCCACCGCCACGCTGTAGCCGGCTGTCAGCGGTACATTCAGCGAGCCTCGCGGTCCTTCGTTGCTGTCGGGGTTACGGTTGAAGAACACGTAGCTGGGGTTGCTGCCCAGCAATTCGGGAATACGGTTCGGATGGGCCTTGGCCCAGGCACTGATGGCGCCCATGGTCACGTCTTCTTTCTTCAGCTCGCCCTGTTCAACCAGCCAGCGCCCGATGGGACGGTAAGGGTGGCCGTTCTGGTCGGCATAACCGATGCGCAGCTGGCGGCCATCGGCGAGTCGAATGCGTCCCGAACCCTGGATTTGCAGGAATTGCAGGTTCATGGGGTCGGTCAGCCAGGCGATGATCGGTGCCTTGACTCCGTTGGTTTCGATGGTGGCCGCGTCGTCGTATGGCTTGAGCACGCGGCCTTCGAGGCGGCCACGCAGGCGTTTGCCCTTGAGTTCAGGGTAAATGCTGTCCAGCGACACAATGATCATGTCCTCCGGCACACCGTAGACAGGGATATTCGCCGTGGCGGTCTGGGTGAGGCTGCCGGGGTAGACCGGCTCGTAGTAGCCGGTAATCAGGCCATTGGGGCTGTTGTCCCCCGAGCGCAGGCCATAGACGTCCAGTTTCTGTTTCAGGAAATTGCGTACATCCTGTGCGGTTTGCGGCACATTGGCCGCCGCCGCGCAGGTCGGCCCCCAGTTCGCATCGGCCTTGAGCCGGGTGCAAGCGCTGCGCCAGGAGCCGAACCCGGCCAGCAGGTCTTCATCGGACACCGCCGGCAAGGCCTCCCACGGTACGCTGACATAGGTGGCGAGGGCGTGGGTCTGAGGTTCTTCGACCTTTTCGCCGCGATTACAACCGGCCAACAGTGCGATCAGCGGTAGGGCCAGTGCCAGGCCTTTGTGCCAGGTCTTGATGCGGCTGTTCATGAAGATTTCCTTTGCAGTCATTCGAACGCTGCCAGGCGCTCGTACAACCCGTATTGTTGATAAGGCCATTGGTCTTTACCGATGACCCGAGGATACTAACCGCCGTTTCCTGCCCCGAGGCCAAGATGTTTGTAAAACGATTTTCCATGGCAGTGCTGGCTTGCCTGATGTTGTCCGCCTGTGGCGGCGTCGATCCCAATTCTCCCCTTGGCCAGCGCAAGGCGATCTTCAAGCAGATGCTCAAGACCAACGAAGAATTGGGCGGCATGTTGCGTGGCCGGGTCCCGTTCGATGGCCCACGATTTGCCGAAGGCGCGGCGCAACTGGATCAACTCTCCCATGAGCCGTGGAAACATTTCCCGCAAGTGCGCGAGCAAGACCACACCAGCGCCCGGGATGAAGTCTGGCAAAAGCAGGCGCGTTTCCAGGAAATGGCCCGCCACCTTGAAGCCGCCACCGGTGAATTGGTGACCGCCAGCAACGTTCAACCCTACAAGGCCAGTTACTTGGGGCCGGCGGTGCAAAAGGTCGAGGATGCGTGCAGCGCCTGCCATAAAGAGTTTCGCGATCATTGAATGAAAGCAGCTGCGAGCTTCAAGCTTCAAGCGGCAAGCTCAAAGCTCCACACTTGCAACTGCTACTGATCCAACTCATCCACCGCTTCCTGCAGTTCCTTGCGGGAGGCTGCCAGCTTGTCCTTGCGTTTGTTGATCCGCTCGGCGTCGCCTTTCTTCATGGCCTTTTCCAGGTCGGCCTGACGCCGACTGACCTCGTGCTTGGCATCGAGCACCTTGTTTTCACGCTCCTTGCGCAAGGACGCATCGGTGCAATGGCTGGTGACTTCGTCCAGCGCAGTTTCCAGGCCTGCCTGCTGGTCCTGGTTGCCACGGGACTTGGCCAGTTCGATCTGGTTGATGATGCCCTGGCGCTTGGCCGCGCAACCGGTGAGCTCCGGGGTTTGCTCGTCCGCCATCAAGGGGGCGGCCATGGCACTGCATAAGACCAGCAGGGCAACGGGGGACAGGAAATTCATAGCAACTCCGTAAAAAATCTCGAGCGGTCGGTACAGATGCGCTGTTGGAACGCATGCTTGCCCCTTGGGTTCAACCGCACAGGGCCCGGATTAAAAACCGTCGACCCCGGCAGTGCGTAATACGTCACTCAAGGCCTGTACCTGCGGGTCGCGAAAAAATGCGCTCAGTTGCGCGGCGCGTCCCGGTCCGATACCGGCCTCGGCTTGCCATTGTTCGGTGCTGCGCTCGACCAGCACCTGCCACGGCCCTTCCAGCCGGGCCTCACCAGCGGGCGGCAGGCCCAGGGCCTTGAGCCATTGCGCGAAAGGGCGTTGCCGGGCGCTGTGCAGGCTGGCGAGCAGGCGGGTGCTGCTGTGTTCGCCGAAGCCGGCAATATTAGCAAGCTCGGCGGCATCGAGGGTCATCCAATCCAGCAATCCGTCGAGTCGTCCGGCGGCCAGCAACTTTTCCCAGGTGCCCGGGCCGACGTGGGGCAGGGCAAGCCCTTGTTTGCCACTGAGCCAGCCCAGTCGTGCGAGGAACTGGCTTTCACAGCCGGCTGTCGGTTGCCAGCAACTCAAGAAGTGATAGTCGGTTTGCGCAGGGACGTTGAGGTCCTGCCGCTCGGCGCTGCGCAGCACGACGCTGTCGAGTCGTGGGATGGTCAGCCCGGCCAGGCTGATAGCGACCCGGTCGCCGGGACGAATGTCCATTTCCTTCCAGCGCTTGAGGGAACTGACGCTTACCCGGCGAATCCACCGGTCGTCGAGCCGGATACGTTCAAGCTCCAGTACGGGCGTGATGCGTCCGGTACGACCGACCTTGAAGTGCACCTTGCGCACTTCGGCCAGCGCCTGGGCATACGGGTATTTCCAGGCCACGCTCCAGAACGGCGCCCTGGCCTGCCAGCGGTCGGCGGGTGGGCGGCGGCTCTGGTGCAGGACGATCCCGTCGCTGGCGAATGGCAGCGGTGTGCGGTACCAATGGTCGCGCCAGTGCTCGGCATCGGCCAGAACCTGGATAGGCTGGTTGTAATGGAGCGTATCAGCGAAGCCCAGTTCATTCAGCGCGGCCATCCGTTCCGGCAGGGTGGCCGGCCCTTCAGGCCAGTCCCAGACAAACAGGCCAATGTCCGCCGCCTCCTGCGCCGTCATGTTCGTGCGCGCCATCAGGCCTGCCACGGTCCCCCGGGCGTTGAGGCTGCCGCTGCTGGCCTGGACGTGGGTGAGCAAGCGCCAATACAACTCGCCTTGGACGACCAGGTCCAGAGGCTGGCGCAGCCGTTGTGGGATGGCGCCGATCTTGCGCGCATTCGGGGTCCAGTCGTGCCCTTGCACGCCATCGCCGCGGCTGATTGCCTGATGCAGGCGACCCTTGCGATAGACCAGGGTTACCGCCACGCCATCGACTTTCGGTTGTGCCCAGACGTCCTTGCGACCCCGCAACCAAGCCCCCACGGCGTCGGCGTCCTTAAGCTTTTCCAGGCCGGTGTGGACCACGGGGTGCGGTATCTTCCCGCCCGCTGAGCGCAGCGGATCGTCGGGCGCTGCGAGGTTGAAGCAGTGGCGCCATTGGCCCAACTCTATGCGGGATTGATCATACAGTTCATCGGCCACCAGCGATTGGCCGAGGCGGTGATAGCTGTCGTCCCAGGTGTCGATTTGCTGCTGCCGCGCGGCGATCTCGGCCTGGGCGCGTTCAGTGGGCCAATCGGGGCAGGGCGCGGCGAGCGCAGGAATGGCAATGAAGACAAGACAGGCGAGTGCATACAAAAACGGTGGCATCGAAGCATCCTTGCTTGGTTGAGTACTGAAGGCTAGCCACCGTCCCGGAAGTTGCGAGGCCCGGAGCGTTACCGGATTTTGCGGGGCCTGGTGGCAAAATCGCGGCGGTACAGTGCGAGGCGATTTAGTCGCGCAACTGTGCCTTGTCCTCGTCAACGGCCGGCGCAGAATGGACTTTCGATTCGCCGCTGCCTGGAATGCTCCCGATGGAACTGTCGACGCTCGCTGTTTTCATCCCGGCCTGCTTTGCGCTGAACATGGCGCCGGGGCCGAACAACCTGCTGTCCATCAGCAACGCCTCGCGTTATGGCTTCGTCCGGGCGTGCAGTGGCGGCATTGGTCGATTGCTGGCATTTGCGATCATGATCGCCCTGGCAGCGGTGGGGCTTACCGCCGTGCTGCACACCTCGGAGTTGCTGTTCCTGGGGATCAAGCTCGTCGGTGCCGGTTACCTGTTCTATTTGGCGGTGCAATTGTGGCGGGCCCAGCCCGAGGCCGGCAGCGAAACCGTGGTTGCGTCGATGAGCCGGGCCGGCCTGGCGCGCCAGGAGTTCCTGGTGGCGATCGGCAATCCGAAGGCGATCCTGTTGTTTACCGCGTTCCTGCCGCAATTCGTCGACCGTGCGGGCACCGTCACCCAACAATTCGCCGTGCTGGGTGGTTTGTTCCTGGCACTGGAGTGCATCGCCATCGGCTTGTATTGCTACATGGGCATTTACGCGCGACGGCTATTCGCCCGGCCCAGTGGCAAGCGCCTGTTCAATCGGATGTGTGCGGGGCTGCTGGCCAGTGCGGCTTCGTTTTTGTTGGTGGCACGCAGGACCTAACTTCACTGAGGGTCCCCTGTGGCGAGGGAGCTTGCTCCCGCTGGGTTGCGAAGCAACCCCAACTAACCACCCAGGCAACCCAATACTCCTGAGGGTTGCAGGGGGGCGCTTCGCACCCCAGCGGGAGCAAGCTCCCTCGCCACAGGGTTATCTTTTGGCACAAAAAAAGCCCCTGGCGACCCAGTCGCCAGGGGCTTTTTCTTTACACGCCGGTATTACAGGCCGGCAGCGGCGCGCAGGGCGTCGGCGCGGTCGGTTTTTTCCCAGGTGAACGTGGTGAAGGTATCGTCACCCACGGTCTTGGTCTGCGGCGTACGACCGAAGTGGCCATAGGCGGCAGTGTCCTGGTACATCGGGTGCAGCAGGTCGAGCATGGTGGTGATGGCGTATGGACGCAGGTCGAACACTTCACGGACCAGGTTGATGATCTTGTCATCACCGATCTTGCCGGTGCCGAAGGTATTCAGCGAGATCGACGTAGGCTGGGCCACGCCAATGGCGTAGGACACCTGGATCTCGCAGCGCTCGGCCAGGCCGGCGGCGACGATGTTCTTGGCTACATAACGGCCGGCGTAGGCCGCCGAGCGGTCAACCTTCGATGGGTCCTTGCCGGAGAACGCGCCGCCGCCGTGACGGGCCATGCCGCCGTAGCTGTCGACGATGATCTTGCGACCGGTCAGGCCGCAGTCGCCCACCGGGCCGCCGATGATGAACTGGCCAGTCGGGTTGATGTGGAACTGGGTGTCCTTGGACAGCAACTCGGCAGGCAGCACGTGCTTGACGATCAGCTCCATCACGCCTTCGCGCAGGTCTTTGTAGGACACGTCAGGGTTGTGCTGGGTCGACAGGACCACGGCGTCGATACCGACCACTTTGCCGCCTTCGTAACGGCAGGTCACCTGGGACTTGGCGTCCGGGCGCAGCCAAGGCAGCAGGCCGGATTTGCGGGCCTCGGCCTGACGCTGGACCAACTGGTGTGAGAAAGTGATCGGGGCCGGCATCAGCACGTCGGTCTCGTTGCTGGCGTAGCCGAACATCAGGCCCTGGTCGCCGGCGCCCTGGTCTTCAGGCTTGGCCCGATCAACGCCTTGGTTGATGTCGGGAGACTGCTTGCCAATGATGTTCATCACGCCACAGGTCGCGCCGTCGAAGCCGACGTCGGAGCTGTTGTAGCCAATGCCGAGGATCACGTCGCGGACGATCTGTTCCAGGTCGACCCAGGCCGAAGTGGTGACTTCGCCGGCGATGATCGCCACGCCCGTTTTCACCAGAGTCTCGCACGCCACGCGGGCGAACTTGTCTTCAGCAATGATGGCGTCCAGCACCGCATCAGAAATCTGGTCGGCGATTTTGTCCGGATGCCCTTCAGACACGGACTCGGAGGTGAAAAGGGAGTATTCGCTCATCTCGATGTTTTCCTACAAGTTACCGTTGGTGAGTGTCGCCAGTCGGCCGCTGAAAGTGGCGAACCTGGATCTGGAAACCATTGCGTAAGCCTACATAGAGGCTTTCCCCGGGCACGAGGCCCGCAGCGGTGGCCCAGCGGGCCAGGTCGTCCTGTTCGAATCCGAGCCAGAGATCGCCACAGGCCTCCCTGGCCCAGCTCTGGTTGTGACTGCATAACTCCGTCACCAGCAGGCTGCCGCCCGGTTGCAGCAGGCCGGCCATGTGCCTGAGTGCATCGGCCGGCGCGGCGAAATGATGCAGCACCATGTTCAATACCACGCAATCGGCCTGCAAGCTCATGCCATCCAATGCATCGGCCAGTTGCAGGCTGACATTAGCCAGGGCCTCGCGTTCACACACCTGGCGCGCCAGTTCAAGCATGGCCGGGCTGTTGTCCAGCGCCGTCACCTGGCTGAAACGCTGCGCCAGTTCCGGCAGGAAAGCACCATCACCGGGGCCGACTTCGATCGCCGTGGCCGTGGCTTCGAAGCTTAGTTTGTCGAGCAGTGCCACGACGCTTTCGCGGTATTGCGGCAGACCGGCGATCAGGTCTTGCTGGGCGCGAAATTTCTCGGCGACCCGGGCGAAAAAGTCCTGGCTGGCGGCGGCCCGTTGCCCGTGTACCTGGGCGATGCGAGCCTGCACGTCCGTCGGCAGGTTCAGCGTGTCCACTTCGTCCAGCAGCGCGGCGTGCAGCTTGCCGCCCAGCAGGTCGGTGTGGGGCAGGGCGCGGCGATAGAAAATGGCGTTGCCTTCCCGGCGGGTCGCCACCAGGTCCGCCTGGGCCAAGACCTTGAGGTGGTGGCTCATGCCGGACTGGCCGATGCCGAAGATCTGCGCCAGTTCCAGCACGCCGAACGAGTCGTTGGCCAGGGCGCGCAATACATTGAGCCGCAACGGATCGCCGCCGGCCTTGCAAAGGGCCGCCAGCTCATCGCAGTCGTCATGGCGAATGGAAGGCGCAGGTAAGTTCATAGTGCGGCAGTCTGTTTCATAGTGGGGCAGTCTAGTGAGGGGTTTGGATCACCGCAAGTTCAATATCAAAAAGTTTTGATATTGCTGGATAAATGGCACTTCCCAGCCTGTGCTTGACTCTACAAGCCATCAGCGGAAAGGTTTCACCTGGTGAATGCGACTTTATCTGCCGGAAAAACGCCCAAGGATGACTATCTGTCATTGCCCCGGGGCGGGTGGGTGAGGGAAAATGCTCGCCTTTTTTCAGTTCCATTTTATTCATTCTCGATTCAATACCCGCAGGAGAACAGCGATGCCCAGCCGTCGTGAGCGTGCCAATGCCATTCGTGCCCTCAGCATGGATGCCGTGCAGAAAGCCAACAGCGGCCATCCCGGTGCCCCCATGGGTATGGCGGATATCGCCGAGGTGCTTTGGCGCGACTACCTCAAGCACAGCCCGAGCAACCCAGCCTTCGCCGACCGTGACCGTTTCGTACTGTCCAACGGTCACGGCTCGATGTTGATCTACTCGCTGCTGCACTTGACCGGCTACGACCTGTCGATCAATGACCTGAAAAACTTCCGTCAACTGCACAGCCGCACCCCGGGCCACCCGGAATACGGCTACACCCCAGGCGTGGAAACCACCACCGGTCCATTGGGCCAGGGCTTGGCCAACGCCGTGGGTTTTGCATTGGCAGAAAAAGTCCTGGCGGCGCAATTCAACCGTCCCGGCCATAACGTCGTCGATCACCACACCTACGTATTCCTGGGTGATGGCTGCATGATGGAAGGCATTTCCCACGAAGTCGCCTCCCTGGCCGGCACCCTGGGCCTGGACAAGCTGATTGCTTTCTACGACGACAACGGCATCTCCATCGACGGCGAAGTCGAAGGCTGGTTCACCGACGACACCCCCAAGCGCTTCGAAGCCTACAACTGGCTGGTGATCCGCAACGTCGACGGCCACGACCCGGAAGAGATCAAGACCGCCATCGAGACGGCCCGCAAAAGCGCCCAGCCGACCCTGATCTGCTGCAAGACCACCATCGGTTTCGGCTCGCCGAACAAGCAAGGCAAGGAAGACTGCCACGGCGCGCCATTGGGTGCCGAGGAAATCGCCCTGACCCGTGCCGCGTTGAAGTGGAACCATGGCCCGTTCGAAATCCCGGCCGACATTTACGCCGAATGGGATGCCAAGGAAAAAGGTCGCGCGGTCGAAGCCGAATGGGATCAGCGTTTCGCCGCGTATTCCGCCGAATTCCCTGAACTGGCCAATGAACTGGTGCGTCGCCTCAGCGGCGAGCTGCCGGCCGACTTCGCCGAAAAAGCCTCGGCGTACATCGCTGAAGTCGCCGCCAAGGGCGAAACCATCGCCAGCCGCAAGGCCAGCCAGAACACCCTGAACGCCTTCGGCCCGTTGCTGCCGGAACTGCTGGGCGGTTCGGCCGACCTGGCCGGTTCCAACCTGACCCTGTGGAAAGGCTGCAAAGGCGTCAGCGCTGAAGATGCCAGCGGCAACTACATGTACTACGGCGTTCGCGAGTTCGGCATGAGCGCGATCATGAACGGCGTGGCGCTGCACGGCGGCCTGGTGCCTTACGGCGCGACCTTCCTGATGTTCATGGAATACGCCCGCAACGCCGTGCGCATGTCGGCGCTGATGAAAAAACGCGTCCTGTATGTGTTCACTCACGACTCCATCGGCCTGGGTGAAGACGGCCCGACTCACCAGCCGATCGAGCAACTGGCGAGCCTGCGTTGCACGCCGAACCTGGATACCTGGCGCCCATGCGATGCCGTGGAATCGGCGGTGGCCTGGAAATACGCGATCGAGCGTAACGACGGCCCGTCGGCGCTGATCTTCTCCCGCCAGAACCTGCAGCACCAGAACCGTGATGCCGACCAGATCGGCGACATCGCTCGTGGCGGCTATGTGCTCAAGGACTGCATCGGCGAGCCTGAGCTGATCCTGATCGCCACCGGTTCCGAAGTCGGCCTGGCCGTCCAGGCCTACGACAAGCTGACCGGGCAGGGCCGCAACGTGCGCGTGGTGTCCATGCCTTGCACCAGTGTGTTCGATGCCCAGGATGCCGGCTACAAGCAAGCGGTGTTGCCGCTGCAGGTCAGTGCACGGATCGCCATCGAGGCTGCCCATGCCGATTACTGGTACAAATACGTGGGCCTGGAAGGTCGCGTGATTGGCATGACCACTTACGGCGAATCGGCGCCTGCGCCAGCGCTGTTCGAGGAATTCGGTTTTACCCTGGAAAACATCCTGGGTCAGGCTGAAGAGTTGCTGGAAGACTGATCCGCAAACAGGTTGTCTGTTCTGCCGCCATCGCGAGCAAGCTCGCTCCCACAAGGATTTTCACCGATCCTGTGGGAGCGAGCTTGCTCGCGATAGCGGTGGCTCAGACGAACTGCCTCAATGGATTCAACTAGGTCAGAGAACCCCATGCCCCAACCGCGTCCCTACAAAGTTGCACTCAACGGCTACGGCCGGATTGGTCGTTGCGTCTTGCGTGCGTTGTTCGAGCGAGGGGCCAAGGCCGGGTTCGAGATTGTGGCCATCAACGATCTGGCCGACATGGCCAGCATCGAATACCTGACACGCTTTGACTCCACCCACGGCCGGTTTCCCGGCGAAGTGCGGGTCGAGGGCGATTGTCTGCATATTAACGGCGACTGCGTGAAGGTCTTGCGCAGTGCCACCCCCGAAGGCATCGATTGGGCGTCCCTGGATGTCGATCTGGTGCTCGAATGCTCCGGTGCCTACCACACCCGCGAAGACGGCCAGCGTTTTCTCGCTGCCGGCGCGCCACGGGTGTTGTTCTCCCAGCCGATGGCCAGCGAAACGGACGTGGACGCGACCATTGTCTACGGCGTGAACCAGGATTGCCTGACCGGCGACGAACTGCTGGTGTCCAACGCGTCCTGCACCACCAACTGCGGCGTGCCGCTGTTGCGCCTGCTGGACCAGGCCATTGGCCTGGAATACGTGTCGATCACCACCATTCACTCGGCGATGAACGACCAGCCGGTGATCGACGCCTACCACCATGAGGACTTGCGCCGCACCCGTTCGGCATTCCAATCGGTGATTCCGGTGTCCACTGGTCTGGCGCGCGGCATTGAACGGCTGCTGCCGGAACTTGCGGGGCGAATTCAGGCCAAAGCCGTGCGGGTGCCGACGGTCAACGTGTCCTGCCTCGACATTACGATGCAGACCGTGAGCGATACCGACGCCACCGAGGTCAACCGGATCCTGCGCGAAGCCGCCACCAGCGGTCCGCTCAAAGGCCTTCTGGCCTACACCGAGTTGCCTCATGCCAGTTGTGATTTTAACCATGACCCGCATTCGGCCATCGTCGATGCCAGCCAGACCCGTGTTTCCGGGCCTCGGCTTGTGAACATCCTGGCCTGGTTCGACAACGAATGGGGGTTTGCCAACCGAATGCTGGATGTTGCCGAGCATTACCTGCAAACCGCTTCAAAAAAACCTGCTCTCTAAACAGTTACCCAGGAATTGCGACCCATGACCGTGTTGAAGATGTCCGACCTCGATCTGCAAGGTAAGCGCGTACTGATCCGCGAAGACCTCAACGTCCCCGTCAAGGACGGTGTTGTCACCAGCGACGCGCGTATCCTGGCTTCGCTGCCGACCATCAAGCTGGCCCTGGAAAAAGGCGCGGCCGTGATGGTCTGCTCCCACCTGGGCCGTCCGACCGAAGGTGAGTTCTCGGCGGAAAACAGCCTCAAGCCTGTGGCCGATTACCTGAGCCGTGCCCTGGGCCGCGATGTGCCATTGGTTGCTGACTACCTGGGCGGCGTGGACGTGAAGGCCGGCGATGTCGTGCTGTTCGAAAACGTGCGCTTCAACAAGGGCGAGAAAAAGAACGCCGACGAACTGGCCCAGCAGTACGCCGCCCTTTGCGACGTGTTCGTGATGGACGCCTTTGGCACCGCCCACCGCGCCGAGGGTTCGACCCACGGCGTGGCGAAGTTCGCCAAAGTCGCCGCAGCAGGTCCGTTGCTGGCTGCTGAACTGGACGCACTGGGCAAGGCCCTGGGCTCCCCGGCCCAGCCGATGGCCGCCATCGTTGCCGGCTCCAAGGTCTCCACCAAGCTGGACGTGCTCAACAGCCTGAGCCAGGTCTGCAACCAGTTGATCGTCGGTGGCGGCATCGCCAACACCTTCCTCGCCGCTGCGGGTCACCCGGTCGGCAAATCCCTGTACGAACCGGACCTGCTGGACACCGCTCGGGAAATCGCCGCCAAGGTCAGCGTACCGTTGCCTGTGGACGTGGTCGTGGCCAAGGAATTCGCAGAAAGCGCCACCGCCACCGTCAAGCTGATCGATGACGTAGCCGAGGACGACATGATCCTCGACATCGGCCCGCAAACCGCAGCCAACTTCGCCGAACTGCTGAAGTCTTCCAAAACCATCCTGTGGAACGGCCCGGTCGGCGTGTTCGAGTTCGACCAGTTCGGCAATGGCACCAAGGTGCTGGCCCAGGCTATCGCCGACAGCGCTGCGTTCTCCATCGCAGGTGGCGGCGACACCCTGGCGGCCATCGACAAATATGGCGTGGCCGAGCAGATCTCCTACATTTCTACGGGCGGCGGCGCATTCCTCGAGTTCGTCGAAGGCAAAGTGTTGCCAGCCGTGGAAGTCCTGGAAAGCCGGGCCAAGGCCTGAAGCTGCGTTGACCAGGCAAAGGAGTGTTCTGATGGTCAAGACGATCCCGTTGCTGTTGGCGGCGACGATGCTGGTGGCCTGCTCAAGCGGCCCGCAGGCTACGGCCCCGCAACCCGGCACGCCGGCGCCTGAAGATGGCTGTTACCAGGCCGACTGGCAGGCCGAGACCAACCCGGTGCTGAACAAGCGTTCCGGGCCGGACGGCCTGGACAAATACGAGACGCAAACCCCGACCAAGGAACATGGCTGTCCTTGACGGGTCTGACTCTTAACTCATGGCTGGCGGCGTGTGCCGTCAGTCGAGGAACACGGATGAAAGGCTTGATCGCCGTCGTGGCGTTGGTATTGCTGGGCGGTTGTGCGCAGTTGGACTTTTTACACTCGTCCGAACCTGTTGAAGGTTGGACGACCTGGACCTGTGACAGCGAGGCCAAAGTGCTCTGGCGCTACACCGATACCGCCCACAAGGAAGTCGATGTACGCCTGGGCGGCGCCGATAAGGTTTATCGCCTCAAGCTTGAACCGGGTGCTGAAGGTTCACTGTACAGCGATGACATGCTGGCGTTTCACGTCAAGGGTGAGGAAGGCCTGGTGTATTGGGTCGCCACCAATGACTTGATTGGGCGGGGTTGCAAGGCCAATTGATCCACGGAGACCCAATGTGGGAGCGGGCCTCTTAGTTTTGAGATTTTGTTTCACCGAACACGCAGGCCGGGGCCGACCCCCGATCCGCAATGACTTGAATAGCCGCCGCCGCTCCGGCAGGCTGGCACGATTAACGACCCTCGACCGGGAGAGACACACTAATGGCACTTATCAGCATGCGTCAGATGCTGGACCACGCAGCCGAGTTCGGCTACGGCGTTCCAGCCTTTAACGTCAACAACCTTGAGCAGATGCGCGCCATCATGGAAGCCGCTGACAAGACTGACTCTCCGGTGATCGTCCAGGCTTCGGCCGGCGCCCGTAAATATGCCGGTGCGCCATTCCTGCGTCACCTGATCCTGGCGGCGATCGAAGAGTTCCCGCACATCCCGGTGTGCATGCACCAGGACCACGGCACCAGCCCTGACGTCTGCCAGCGCTCCATCCAGCTGGGCTTCAGCTCGGTGATGATGGACGGCTCCCTGGGCGAAGACGGCAAGACCCCGACCGATTACGAATACAACGTGCGCGTCACCCAGCAAACCGTGGCCATGGCCCACGCTTGCGGCGTTTCCGTGGAAGGCGAACTGGGTTGCCTGGGCTCGCTGGAAACCGGCATGGCCGGTGAAGAAGACGGCATCGGTGCCGAAGGCGTGCTGGACCACAGCCAGATGCTGACCGACCCGGAAGAGGCTGCGGACTTCGTCAAGAAGACCCAGGTCGACGCCTTGGCCATCGCCATCGGCACCAGCCACGGCGCCTACAAGTTCACCAAGCCACCTACCGGCGACGTACTGGCCATCGACCGCATCAAGGAAATCCACAAGCGCATCCCCAACACTCACCTGGTGATGCACGGTTCGTCCTCGGTACCGCAGGAGTGGCTGGCGATCATCAACCAGTACGGCGGCGACATCAAAGAAACCTACGGCGTGCCGGTTGAAGAAATCGTCGAAGGCATCAAGTACGGCGTGCGCAAGGTCAACATCGACACCGACCTGCGCCTGGCCTCTACCGGTGCCATGCGTCGTTTGATGGCGACCAACCCGAGCGAGTTTGATCCACGTAAGTTCTTCGGCGCTACTGTGACGGCCATGCGTGATGTGTGCATTGCGCGTTATGAGGCGTTTGGGACGGCGGGGAATGCTTCGAAGATCAAGCCGATTTCGTTGGAAGCGATGTATCAGCGGTATTTGAAGGGTGAGTTGAACGCTAAGGTCAACTGAGTTTCAGGTGTCAGAAAAAACCCGCAGTGATGCGGGTTTTTTTGTTTTGTATTTGTGTGTAAATCCCCTTTGACCCTACACAGAATCTACTGCACGTTAATCGTCCAGTTCACATTGCAAAGCGACTTCAAAGTCCTGCCCCCCATAAAAAACGCCCAAGATGGAAACCTGCTCGGCATCAACGACAAAGGCAATCACGGTCCGCTTGCGGTAGTTTGTGATACGCAGCCCAGGGCGTATGTCGTCCCTCTGGTTGCCTCGGTGCGGGAACGTCCGTAGTTCTTCGCAATAGGTCACGATGGCGTTGGTATACCGCTGCGCGGTTTCTGGCGAAGACGCCGTGGCAATGTAGCTATATAGCGCAGCTAACTGCTCAAGGGCTTCCGGGACAAAATCAATGCTATACGCCATTACGATTTGATAGTGGCATTCTGGTGCTCCGCCGCCAATCGGGAGCGCACTTCATCGACGCTCAGCGCGCGTGAGGGGTCAGCTTTCAATGCATCATAAGCGGGGGCTACTTGGCCTACGAGCCAGTTTTCCAAAGCGCGATCACGGGCCAGCAGCGCCCGGAGGCCATCACGAATGACTTCGCTTTCAGTGGCGTATTCACCGGCAGCAACCTTGGCTTTCACCACGTCGGCCATCTGCTTAGGCAGAGTTATGCTGAACTGTTGAGTGCTACGCATGATGGGCTTCCTGAATAAGATAGGATTTAATCCTACTCTGCTCTGGAGAATATGCACATGACTTCCTGAGTCAGCGATGACTGTAGGCGGACGATAGGCGAGCCCGCTCGCGTTAATAGTGCGTCAGCCAACAGCTCTTCCTGCTGCGCCAACAGTATCGCGAGCAGACTCCTCCCGCAGGTTTTTACTGTCCTTCGAGCCCGCGCTGTTCAATCACCCCAAAAACATCCGCCACATCCTGGACCATGATCCGGGCGATGTTGGTGATGGTGTTGATGTCGGTCTCGGCCGAATCGCGCAGTGTGGTGCAGGCCATGAGCGTCAGGTAGTCGAGGGTGGCGTGCAGGCGTTCGCTGGCGCAGGCGTGGAGTTCGGTCAGTGGGGCGGTTTTATCGATGAACAGGACGGGGTGGGTGGTGGCTGTTGGGGTAAGCGGGGTGAAGTTGCTGGATGATTGATTTGTCGACATAAGGTTGAAGTCCTCGAAGAAAAAGAAATGCCATGTATTCCTCGATAGGGCTGCGAAACCCTCCGCTAACCAAAGCCAGCAGGTGAACCGAACTATAGAAGGGGATTTTTGAGGCAACAACCGACCTGTAGGACGCCCACAACCTCTGTGACGAGGGAGCTTGCTCTCGCTCGGTGGCGCAGCCGCCGTAAATCCTGGGTATGGGGCTGGTCTGACGAAAAGAGGGGGCTGCTTTGCAGCCCAGCGGGGATAAATCCCCTCGTCACAAAAGGGGAGATTCCTACGAGATTTTCAGAAGGCCAGGGGAGCGATCAAAATCTCCGGCCATCCCACCAATCCTGGTCGGCTGTCAGGCCGCCATCGCGAGCAAGCTCGCTCCCACAATTGGAGCGGAGTACGACAAGGAGACAGGCCGGCTATAAGGCCGCCTCGGGCATGCTTTTGATCTGGGGCGCCCCGTTAAACCACGCTGGCCGAACGCAGGCATTGCGCAGTGGGCATCCCGGCATGGATGCCGGGATAGCCGCGCTGGGCCATGGATGGCCCTTCGCGGCGGCCCACGGAGCAA
>NZ_FOTH01000051.1:0-26186 GCF_900114515.1 Pseudomonas sp. NFACC46-3 | reverse complement strand
CATCAGGGAGTAGACCAACGCCGTAATCGCCACCAATCCCACCAACACAACGAAGACATTCGAAGCCTGGCCGCTATAACGGGCCATGGCCGGGACTTTGCGGATGGCGTACATCGGCATCAGGAACAGGATGGCTGCGATGACCGGGCCGCCCAGGGTTTCAATCATGCCCAGGATGCTCGGGTTGAGCGTGGCGACGATCCAGCACACCACCAGCATGAACGCCGCCGTCAGGCGGTCGAGGGTCTTGGGCGCCGGGCGGCGGCCGCTCTTGACGATCAGGCCCTTGAGGCCTTCGCTGGCACCGATGTAGTGCCCCAGGAACGATTTGGAGATGGCGACGAATGCAATCAGCGGCGCGGCAAAGGCGATGGTCGGGTTGCTGAAATGGTTGGCCAGGTACGACAGGATCGACAGGTTCTGCGCCTTGGCCTCGGCCAATTGCGCCGGGGTCAGGGTCAGCACGCAACTGAACACGAAGAACAGCACCATTACCACCATCAGCACATGGGCGCGCGACAGAATCTGCGAACTGCGTTCCTCGGCATTGGCGCCATAACGACGCTTCTGGTCCACCGCAAACGCCGAAATGATCGGCGAATGGTTGAACGAGAACACCATCACCGGAATCGCCAGCCACAGGGTATGCAGCAGGGCCGATAGTTCAGGCGGCGTGGACGCCGTGGTCAGGATGCCGCCGCTCCAGTGCGGAATCAGGAACACCGCCAGAAACAGCAGCGCAACGATGAACGGGTAGACCATCAGGCTCATGGCCTTGACGATCGCCTGCTCGCCGCAGCGGACCACCGCCAGCAGGCCCAGGATCAACACCAGGGACAGCACAATCCGAGGAGGCGGCTGGATATGCAACTGATGTTCCAGGAAACTGCCCACCGTGTTGGTCAACGCCACGCTGTAGATCAGCAGGATCGGGAAAATGGCAAAGAAGTACAACAGCGTGATCAGCGCACCGGCCTTGAGGCCGAAATGTTCTTCCACCACCTCGGTGATGTCCGCGCCGTCGCGACCGGATAACACGAAACGGGTCAGGCCTCGGTGGGCATAGAACGTCATGGGGAACGCCAGCACAGCCAGGATCAGCAACGGCCAGAAGCCGCCCAGGCCCGCATTGATGGGTAAAAACAGAGTACCTGCACCGATGGCGGTGCCAAACAGGCCCAGCATCCACGTGGTGTCCTGGCGACTCCATTGGCTGAGGGTGGCTGGGACTGTCGTTTCAAAGCGCTCTTCGACGCTATTGGCCTGATCATTCATCCGGGCGGATCTCCGTATTCCGGTCACATGCACCCGGCCGGGACGAGTCGGAAAAGCCCGACAGGCAGCGCCCTGGCCGAAACAGGGGCGCGATTGTCCGGGATTCACGAGCAGAAGCAAAGACTTAGCTGAGGAGCGGTTATGCGTATCAGATCACGCCAATAGAAACAGCCGCCGCATTTCCTGTGGGCGGGCTTGCTCGCCAAAGCGGTGTGTCATTTAGCCGATGCGTTACTGATATAACGCCTTCGCGAGCAAGCCCGCTCCCACAAGGGCGATGCTGAACCCGAAATGCACATAAAAAGCCGAGCCCCCCCTGCCCCCGGCTCCTACAATCAGGTTGAATACTTGAAATCGCCCCAGCGCCCACAGGAGCCCAGCATGACCGCAACCGTTCTGGTACTGGTTGAAACCGTCAATGATTACCTGCCGATCCTCGAGAAGCAGGGTTACCACCTGGAATTGGCGCCCACGCCTGCCGAACGCAAGACGGCGATTTTCGAACACGGTGAACGCTTCAGCGCAGTACTGACCCGCGGCCCCCTGGGCCTGACGGAGGAAGAGATCGCCGCCCTGCCCAACCTGAAAATCATCTGCGTGATCGGTGCCGGTTACGAACAAGTGGTCCTGCAGGCCGCGCGCCATCGGGGCATCGTGGTCACCAACGGCGCCGGGGTCAACGCGTCGTCGGTGGCTGACCATGCCATGGCGCTGTTGCTGGCGTTGGTGCGCGACATACCCCATTCCGATACCGCCCTGCGGCGGGGCGAATGGCCAAGGGTTGCGCGCCCTTCCCTGGCGGGCAAGCGGCTGGGCGTGCTGGGCCTTGGCGCGGTGGGCATGGCGATCGCCAAACGGGCCGCCCTGGGCTTTGACATGAGTATCAGCTATCACAACCGCCGGGTGCGCAATGACGTGCCCTACACCTTCTGCGCCACTCCCACGGAACTGGCGCGGGTTTCGGACTTCCTGATCGTCGCCACGCCAGGTGGCCTGGATACCCGGCAATTGATCAACAAGCAGACCCTCGATGCGCTCGGCCCGAAAGGGTTCCTGGTGAACGTCGCCAGGGCCAGCGTGGTTGCCACCGCTGATCTGATCAGCGCCCTGGAACACCGGCGAATCGCCGGAGCGGCCCTGGATGTGTTCGATCACGAGCCCGAGGTGCCGCAGGCGCTGAAAAACCTGCCCAACGTCGTCCTCACACCCCATGTGGCCGGCCTGTCGCCAGAAGCGACCCGCGCCATGGTAGAGCTGGTGGGCCAGAACCTGACCGCGTTCTTTTCCGGTAAACCGGTGTTGACGCCAGTGCCGTGGCCCGGCGAGGAGCGTTAAAGAACGCCCAATAACGTCCATAAGCGCCGGGATTCGGCATCGGCACTGATCAGTTCACCCAACAACTCGCTCAACGGCTTGTTGCCCCACTCCACGCCGCGCCGGATCAGGTAGGGCACCGGGCTGTGGGGTTCGGTACGAGCCAGGTAACCGGCGATGACCAGTAACTGTCGATAGGCCTCTTCACGATTGGCCGGCTCCTGGAAGACCTGGGCGGGTGCCGCCTGCGCCTGGGACGTCGACGTCGTGGACGGCGGGGGCGTTTGCACCGGCGCGACGGTGGGTTGCTGTGGGTGCATCGCGATGAACTCCTCTACCAGTGCCAGCAAGGCCTGCATCACGTCCTGCAGGGATTTGTAGCCCGGGGCCAGGTTGCCCAGGTAAGCGTCGCTCCAGGCTTCGAGCCGTTGCAGGTGTTGCAGGCTCAACATCAGGCTGCCTTGGCGATGCAGCCAGAACGACAAGGGTGTGTTGCGAATCAGTTCGGCGAGTTTCTTTTGATCGTTGCGCGCCGCTTCCGCCGAGGCCTTGGCGTTCTTGCTGTCGTTGACCAACACTTGCTGGCGCTGCAAGCGTTGCCAGTCGTCCAGGCAGAAAGCGGCGAAGGCCTGTTCCCGGCCGTCGAACAACGGCACCCGCGTCAGCAGCACTTCGCTGTAGCGACGGGCCAGCCACTCCAACGGGATTACCCGCCACGACTGGTCGCCTTCCTCGGCCTGGGGGTGCAACTGCTCCGGATAACGCTCACACAGCCCCGTCACCAGCGCCAGGCTGCCCGGCAATCCCTCCAGCCCGGCCATATGCAGCCAGGCCTCCCCCAGCCAGGCACTGATCATCAAGTCCTTGCTGCGCTCCAGCAGTAGCGTGGTCGCGAGCCGTTCCAGGTCCGGCCACAGGGCGCGCTTGATCGAAGACTGCCACACACCGGTGGGCAAGCTGGTGTCGTCCTCCCGGCGCAGTTCGCGCAGTTGGTCGTATTCCGGTTCGTAGCGCAGGTCCGGGCCACAGGGCGACTCGGCGCTGATCGGCTCGAGCAACTGAGTGACCAACTCAGGCAAAGGCGATATCGGCAAGCTCACAGGCCCTCCTCACGGGTGGCGATGGCGGGGCTCGATGCGGTCGCCATGAAAGGTGAACGGGGCGCCCGCGTCGGCAGCGGCGGGATCGACAACGGCAGCTTGGAGCCCTGGCTCATCAACGACAGGCGCACGAACATCAGTGTCTGTTCCGCCGTGCGGGCCTGGGTCTGGGCGGTGACCGGCAGTTGCAGGGCCAGGGGAAAATCGGTGTAGTCGACATTCGGCTGGCGCTGGGCCGACACCAGCGAGCGCATCAGGCGCAGCAATGACCACGGCCCTTGATACTCCCAGCCGGCCTCCAGGTCGCGCACCACCAGGTTCGGTTGCAATGGGTCATTGGCCGGACGCTGGTAGCCGTTGCGGGCCCAGCGCAAGGTCAGGCGCACGGGCTGGCCGACCATCCAGCGCAGGTTCTGCTGGCCGCCGCCGGGGTAGCTGATCTGTTGATTGCCGGCGTCCAGACTCCAGGCGATCACCTGGTCGGCGCCGCGCTCTTCATCGCGATCGGTGCGCCAGCGCACGTCCATTTCCACCCCCAGGATGCCACTCTTGTCCCTTACGAACAGCGGCCCAAGCCAAGTACCGGCCTGTTTCAAACGGTTGAGGAAATCCTCGGCCGCCAGCCGCTCTGGCGTCTGGCTCAACGTCAGCCCGGCCTGGGCCAGGGGCAGGCGCGTGTCGATCAGTTCCAGCAAATGCTGGACACGCGCCGGATCGGCATCGCTGGCCCGCACATCCTGCGAAAATGGGAAGCGCCCGGCCAGGTACTGATTGAAATAGTTGGCCACGTCATTCCAGGCGCTCGCGGCCTGGTTCTGTTGCAGGTACAGGCACCGTTGCAGGGCACCCTGCTGCAACGCGACCGTGCGCTGGGCCAGGTCGCCGCGCCCGCTGGGCAGGCTGGCGGTCTGCAAGATCTGCGCGCAGGAGGTGGTGTCCATGGCGATGAAGTCCCGGCTGACCAATTGCTCCAGTTGGGCCGCCGAGCTGGCCGGGTTCTGGTTCTTGTACTTGAGCAATTCATCGTTGAGGGCCATGAAGCGTGCCACCTGGTCGTGTTCCAGGGCCGACAGGTTGTCCTGCTGGACGATCAGCCATTCCAGGGCGGGCATTCGCTGTTCGGCGACCTGCAGCATCACGCCGAACTGCTGGCTCAGGCTCAGCTTCAAGTCTTGTGGATCGCTGGCACCGTACAGCTGCAAGCCGAAGTTCTTCGAACCGTCCCAGCGCTGGACATCGGCCCGTTGGCTGAACAGCGGCTGGGCATCGATTTCGTCCAGGCCACTCTTGATCTGCGCCAATGCCCGGCGATTGAGCAGACGCTGGAAACGGATCGCCAGGTCGCCGCGATGTACATCCATGAAGGCTTTTTGCAGCGCCACGGCCTGGGTCGTTTGTACATTGAAGCCCATGCCGGGCAACGACGCGTCGCTTTCATCCAGGCTCAACCACATGGCCCGGGCCGCGGCGCCTTCAGCGGCCTGCATCAGCGCGTCACGGTAATCCGGCGGAATGCGCGGCAGTTCTTCGCCGGCATAGCTCTTGTAGCTGGCGAAGTAGTTCAGGGCGACACTGAAATCATCACTGCCATCGCCTTGGCCCATCGCATCGGGGTTGCTGTCCGACGGATCCTTCTGCATGGCCAACGCCACGAAATCGCGCTTGAACAGCGCCTGCACCGCACCGTCCAGCGCCGTGACATGGTCTTGCAAGACCAGCAAGCCGCTGCCCTGTTGCACCAGCAGATTGTCCCGGGAGCCGGTCTGGACGATCCATTGGTCACGAAAGCTCTGCTGCAACTTCGCCGCCTGGCTCTCCAGGTCCTGCTCGATATCCGGCCCCAGCAAAGTGCTGTGGCTGACCTTGTCCAGCATCTGGCTGTAGCCGGGCACCAGGTCCTGGCCCTTGCCCCGCCCCCAGGCCGAGTTGGTCAGGCTGACCAGGGTCTGCAAATCGTCGATCAGCGCCATCAGGTCTTCGAGTTCACTCAGCGAATTGCCACTGCCGGCCTCCAGCCGTTGCAAGTGCAGCTTGAGGTAACCGGCCTGGCGCACGAAGTTGTCCGCCAGGAAGTAATGGTCCAGCCAGCGCTGCATCAGGCCGGTGAAATTATCGGAGATCACCGGGCGCGCGGCATTCAGGTCCAACCCTTTCAAATCGCTGTTCCCGGCATCGAACAGCACCCGGTTGTAGAAATGTGCGCGGCTCAAGGTGCCGGTATTGAGCCCCAGGGACAAGGCGGTGTTGCTCAGTTGCACCAACTCGTCCAGCGGTGCCTTGGGATCGTTCACCACCTGGCTGAACATCTGGTTGTGCTGTTCAAGGCGTACCGCCAGGTCCACCAGTGCCTTGGCCTTCACATAGCTCTGCCATTGCGCCGGGTCTTCGTTCTCCACATTGCCCCGTCGCTCGGTGTTGCGGATGGATTTGAGCTGTTCCAGGTCTGAATTGAGCAGGTCCCGCAGAGGCAATATCCAATGGTGCCGAGCAGTCAGGCGCACCCCATTCTCCAGTTGCGTGTCCACGGGAGAGAACCACGAAGTGGGAAAGACCACCGAGACAAAGCGCCAGCGCGGGGCCTTTTCCAGCATGTTCCAGTAGTTCTGCACGTTGTGCCGGGTCGGTTCCAGCTGCGGTTCGTCAGGGTCGACCACGAGGTGGTTCTTATGGGTGCTGAGGATCAAGCGCGACAGCCCTTCGGCTTCCTCCACCGAATCGTGCCAGACCCAGACCATGCCACCCAACCAGACCAGGCCCACCACCAACGCCACCGCCGCGACCAACCGATGCCCGCGCTGGCGCAGGCGCAACAGCCGCGGCACAGGTTGGGCCAAGCCACGCTCAGCCACCAGCCGTCGTGACCACAATTGCCGGGCGAACACAGTTTGCCGCTGGACACTCTCGGCGGCGGTCAAACCATCACCGCTGACAGCCGGCGCCTGGCTGGCAGTGAAATACACCCCGCGACAACGCGGCGCTTCGCCTTGGGCATTGCCCTGGAACACCGGCTCCAGCAGGATCTGCAAGGCCCGTCGCAAGCCTTCGAAGCGCTCCGGCAAACCATAAAGATCGCTGCCCAATTGCCCCGACAGCGCACCGATCTCGATGATCGACTGCGACAGCGCCGCATTGACCTGGTCCAGGGCCTGGTCACTCCACTGCGACTGCCAGGCCGCATCCGGCAAATAGGGCGAGGACCAGCCCAGCATCGATTCACGCGCCTCGGCGGGCAGCGCGCTGACCAGTTCCTGGACCCCGGGCAGCTCTTCCATCCCGCAGATCACCACGTACACCGGCAGGCTGAGGCCGAACCGTTGCAACAGGTCGATAAAGCACCGCCGGACCTTGAGGCTCAGTTCGGTGGTGTGTTCGATGTCATCGAGAGTGCTGAACGGCACGGTCCAGATCACCGCATCCAATGGTCGCTTGCTGCGCAAGCGCAACATCAGTCCCAACAGGCGCCACCAATTACCCCGTTGGCGGTTCATGCCTTCATCGGGCAGGAACAACGCCTGGGGCACCACCAGCACCGAACCCTCGGCATCGGAAAACCAGCGCCCGAACCAAGCGGCCTTGTCGGTCGGTTGCAAGCGCCATTGAGCGCACAATTGGGCGCCGTCGGTTTCGTTGCCGAGCATCATCAGCCAAGGCATCTGATAGCGGTCCCGGGTGCCCTGCTCCTGCTCCATGCGGCGCACCGCCCCATAGAAACTGCGAATCGCCGCCCCGCCTTGGGTCCGCAGCCACCAGATCAGGGCCGCGATCAACACCACCACGACGATGGCGAGCACCACCAGGGCAACGATGCTCAGCGGGCTCATGAGTCCTGCTCCTGGACCACCGCCGACTCGTTCAGTTGCAACACCGGTTCGAGTTCCAAACGAATGTCACGCCAGAACACCTGCCCCAACCCGGTCAGCAACAACACCATCGCCAGGATCGCCAGCCCCAGGCGAAAGCCGTCCGGCAGCGATTGCTGCACCGGCATGCGCATTGGCGGCGTCGCCGCAGACAGCGCCAGGCGCTGGCTGACATCGACATAATCGGGTTCGTGCTGCCAGGCAAACGTGAACAACGCCAGGCGCCATTTCTCATGCTGAACCTGGCCGGGCTCGCCACGCAATCGCCCCTGGAACCCGAGGATCAAGCACTGCAGGTAAACATTCGCCAGGTCCCGGGTGCCGGGCATCTGCTCGTCCAGTAGTTTCTTGATCGCCGCCGGCAAGCGCTCACCAGCCTGGCGACTGGCATACATGCGTGATTCGAGGGGGTGCTGCTGCCAGGCCAGTTGTCCGGGCCAAGGGCTGAACAGCAAGGTTTCGTCCACCAGCGCCACGAAGGCGTAGACCAGCGACTTGACCTGCTCGGTAGCGGCATCGCCGACGGTGGCGAAGGCCACCCGCCACAGACGCTGGGCGCTGCGCCCGGAAAACTCCACCACCCGATTGACCAATACCGCAGGGTCGCTGTCCTTGGGCAAGTCTTGCCATTCCTGGGACCACTTCAGCCAGGCCTGGCGAAAAGCGCTGCTCAGCGGCGCCTCATGCAGACTCCGAACCGCCCCGCCACTTCCATCAGGCATACGACTCCCCTTTTGCGATCAGGCACTTTCACTGGCTTGCGCCACGAACAACACCACTTGCCACGGGCTGCTGGCCTGGGCCGATGCCGGCGCCACGATGTGCAGCGGCAATTGCGCGTCGAACCATTGGCCGCTGGCGGCCACCACAAACAAACGGGTGTCGTCGCCCACGCTGTAGGCCACCTGTTCGTTGCGGCTCATGGCCTGGTGGGGCAGCCCGCTCATGCGTTGTCGGCTCAGCAGCGGGATGTGCCGCGCCGACGCGATGATCGCCCCACGCAACCACTCGCCCGCCGCCTGCTCGCTGGCGCCGTTGGGCATGCGCAGGCCGATCACCAGGCGTTGGTCCGGTTGGTCGTCAGGCAACTGGATCGAGAAGACCTGCTCATTGCGCTCAAAGGCCAGGCTGCGATAGCCGGCGCGAACCAGTTCCAGGGTGGTTTCCAGCCAGTCGAGCAACGGCTCGTAGCCGCGCTGCAATTCGAGGAAATCCAGCGGTGCGAAGGCCGGGACACCCGCCAGTGGATCGAGGGCCGACCAGCTCCCGGCCAGCCCCAGCAGCAAACCGTAGAGCGCCTGGGGCGTCGCCACCCGAGTGTTCAGCGCGCCTTCGACTTCCGGCAAGCGCGCCCACAAGGCGGTCAATTGCCGACGGATCTCCATGGCATCGTCCTGGTTGCCAGCCGCCTGGGCCTGGCGCAAGCGACCAGCGAGAAACATGCACTTTTCCCGGGCCCGGGCACACACCCCGGCGACCCGGCGACCGAGGGCCGACTCCGGCAACAGGATCGGCGTCGGCGGGGTGTAGGGCACGCGCCAGAAGCCACCGCCCTCCTTGCGGATGCGCAACAGCGGCAGGCAGATCGAATCCGCCTTGCTCAGTTGCGTGCACAGCCTCGGGTTGGGTCGCCAGACGGTGATCGACTCGGGAAATGCACCGCTGGTGAGGTCCGGCAATGCCTCGCCGACCACCGATTGCAGGCGCCCCTTGAGCGGCACCAATTGCCCGGCACGCCACAGCGGGCTGACGGCCAGGTACACAGTCACGGTGGCGTCGTCGGTCTTGTCGATCGCCTCGCCGATGTCCAACTCCAGGGTCGGCCCGACCCCGGCCTGCAGGTTGACCGGCAGGCCGTCCGGCAAGGTGCCCTGCAATTGCAGCAGCCGCACCTGGCCGGCGCTGAGGGCCGAAGGATCGACTTCCAACTGGCTGACACCCCAGAACCAAGGGTTGCAGGCCCCGGCAAAATACGCAGCCAGGGCCTCGGCACGCAGCCCTTGCAATTGAAAATGCTGGGGCAGCAATTGCATGCCCTCATGCCAGCACACCGCGTCAGGTAACAGACTCATACGACTCCCTTCGACATCCCAATTCGCCGCGCTGGGCGGCCCGCGGTCACTCAAGGCTGGCTGTCATCGAGCCCCATCATTGACGAGGGTCATCTCCCGACTGTCGAACTTCAGCCAGGCCTGGCGCTGATCGTCCAGCCGAAGCCGGTGGGCTCCGGGAGTGTTATAGCTGGCGAAGACCAAAAGTCCAGCGGCGCGCCGGCCCTCCAACGGAAAGGGTTGGCGGTCGATGAATTGCCCCGGGACCAGCTCCAGCCCCCACACCGACATGAGTTGACGATAGTCGCGCTGGAACTGTTCGCGCTCGGCGAACCATTGGCTGGCGGTGATGCCCGACAGCTGCTTGAGCAGGTCCGGGTCGTTCACCGCGATGAAGTCCACGGCGATCGGCGTGTCGTCATTGGCACGCGGCGCGACGTCCAGGGTCAGGCTGTCCAGGTCGACGCTGGGGGCAAAAAGCGAGCAACCGGTGAGCGCCAGGCTCAAAAGAAATCCGAAAAAAAACCCACGCAAAATGAATCTTCCTTTTCTCAGCGGTCAAAAATTGTTTTTGCTTGCTTTTTTATAGACCTGTTCTAGCGTCTTGGGTAGTTCGACCCACACGGTCGAATGCGCCAGGTTCGTCAAGGGAATGACAGGTTTTCTGCCGTCCATTTGCAACCTGTGGATCAGCAAGGGAATGCGATGAGCGGGACTCCCGATGCATTGCGCCCACACATGCATCGGAGTCGGCCGCCATGGCAGAAAGTACCCAGCACAAGCTCGACAGAGTCCGTCCTCCCCGCGTCCAGATCACCTATGACGTGGAAATCGGCAACGCCATCGAGAAAAAAGAATTGCCACTGGTGGTCGGCATTCTGGCCGACCTCTCAGGCAAGCCACTGGACCCGCTGCCCAAGCTCAATGAGCGGCGCTTTACCGAAATCGATCGGGATAATTTCAACGAGGTGCTCGCCTCCATCTCCCCCCGCGCCACGCTCCAGGTGAACAACACCCTCAGCGGCGACGACAGCAAGCTCAACATCGAACTCAACTTCCGCCACATCGACGACTTCGACCCGGTCAAGGTCGTGGAGCAGGTCACGCCGTTGCGTCGGTTGTTCGAAGCGCGCCAACGCCTGCGGGACTTGCTGACCAAGCTCGACGGCAACGACGACCTGGACAAGCTGCTGCGCGACGTGATCGCCAACACCGAAGGTCTGCAGGAGATCAAGTCGGCGCGTCCCCAGGACGTACCGCCAGAGCTGCCCGCCGTGGCCGCCAACGATGACCCTGCCCCGGCCGAACCACAGGCCTGATCGCGCGCTTCATTAAGGGAGATAACACCATGCCTGCTTCATCCAGCGCTCAAACCAGCGAGAGCACGACCCAGACCCTGTCCCTGCTGGACAAGATCATCGCCGAAGGCCGCATGGCCCACGACGACAGCCAGCAAGATTATGCCCGCGACATGCTGGCCGAATTCGCCACCCAGGTCCTCGACGAAGGCATGGCCATCGACAAGGACACCGTGGCGATGATCAATGACCGCATCAGCCAGATCGACCAATTGATCAGCGCCCAGCTCAACGAAGTGCTGCACCACCCTGACCTGCAGAAACTCGAAGCCTCCTGGCGCGGCCTGCACCTGCTGGTGCAGAACACCGAGACCAGCACTCGGCTCAAATTGCGCCTGCTCAACGTCACTCAGAAAGAACTGCAGAACGATCTGGAAAAAGCCGTCGAGTTCGACCAGAGCGCACTGTTCAAGAAGATCTACGAGGAAGAATACGGCACCTTCGGCGGGCACCCGTTCAGCCTGCTGGTGGGTGACTACACCTTTGGCCGGCATCCGCAGGACATCGGCCTGCTGGAAAAGCTCTCGAACGTCGCCGCCGCCGCGCACGCCCCGTTCATTGCTGCCGCCAGCCCGCGGTTGTTCGACATGACCAGCTTCACCGAACTGGCGATCCCCAGGGACCTGTCGAAGATTTTCGAGAGCCAGGAGCTGATCAAGTGGCGCGCCTTCCGTGAAAGCGAAGACTCGCGCTACGTGTCGCTGGTGCTGCCGCACTTCCTGCTGCGCCTGCCGTACGGCCCGGACACGCTGCCGGTGGAAGGCATCAACTACGTCGAAGACGTCAACGGCACGGACCACAGCAAATACCTGTGGGGCAACGCCGCCTGGACCCTGGCGCAACGCATCACCGAAGCCTTCGCCAAATATGGCTGGTGCGCAGCCATTCGCGGGGCCGAGGGCGGTGGCGCGGTCGAAGGCCTGCCGGCCCATACGTTCCGCACCAGTTCCGGGGATCTGTCGCTCAAATGCCCGACCGAAGTGGCGATCACCGACCGTCGCGAAAAAGAACTCAACGACCTGGGCTTCATCTCCCTGTGCCACAAGAAAAACAGCGACGTGGCCGTGTTCTTCGGCGGCCAGACCACCAACAAGGCCAAGGTCTACAACACCAACGAGGCCAACGCCAACGCGCGGATCTCGGCGATGTTGCCGTACGTGCTCGCGGCCTCGCGCTTCGCCCATTACCTGAAGGTGATCATGCGCGACAAGGTCGGCAGTTTCATGACCCGCGACAACGTACAGACCTACCTCAACAACTGGATCGCCGACTACGTGCTGATCAACGACAACGCGCCACAAGAAATCAAGGCGCAGTACCCGTTGCGCGAAGCGCGAGTGGACGTGACGGAAGTGGCCGGCAAGCCAGGGGCCTACAAGGCCACGGTGTTCCTGAGGCCGCACTTCCAGCTGGAGGAGCTGACCGCCTCGATTCGCCTGGTGGCCACCCTGCCGCCGCCGGTAGCTGCCTGACCGCTTGTGGCTATGTGGCTATGTGGCTATGTGGCGAGGGAGCTTGCTCCCGCTGGGGCGCGAAGCGGCCCTGTTTTTTAGGGCTGCTGCGCAGCCCAGCGGGAGCAAGCTCCCTCGCCACAGGGGTTCGGCATTCGTTTCTAGGGGTATTGGGTACCACCTACTTGTCTTTTTCTGGAGTTCCACATAATGGATGCAATCATTCTCGACCTCGGCGGCGACATCAAGGGCGACAGCCTGCTGGAGGGTTTCACGGACAAGATCGAGGTCATGTCCTACAGCCATAACGTGGCGATGCAGGTCACCAACGACGTCAGCAACTCGGAGCGTACCTCTGGTCGGCCCCATATCGGCGAATTCACCCTGACTAAATTCATCGACAGCTCCACCCCTTCGCTCAACGAGTATTGCTGCGCCGGCAAGCCGATCCCGCAGGCCGTCATCACCATCGGCCGCAACGCCGCCGAAGGCAGCGGCCAGATCATGCCGTTCATCGTCTACACCCTGACCAACGTCGTGCTGTCCAACGTCAGTGTCAGCGGCGGCACCGGCGGCAAACCGGTGGAAACCCTGTCGCTGAACTTCACCAAGATCAAATGGGAGCTCACCGCGCAGAAAGACGACGGCACCAAGGAAGGCACGGCGGGCACGACCTGGGACCTGGCCGCCAACAAAATGACCAAGTAGGGAAACCACGCCCATGGCTGGCTTCGGGCTGCGCCCGCCCCTGTTCGAACGCCTGGCCAGCCCGGCGGACGATACCGGGCGGGCGTTCGACCGACAGGCGTTGCAAGACTCGGTGCATGCCGAACTGTCGCGCCTGTTCAATACCCGACGCGGCCCACGGGCGCTGACCGAGCCGCCGAGCATCCTGGACTACGGCATCGCCGACTGGACCGCGCTGCAACAGCAGCGCAGCGATGACCGCCGCCTACTGACCCGGGAAATTCGCCAGGCCATCACCTGCTTCGAACCTCGCCTGCGCCTGGGCGAGGTCGAGGTCTGCCCGGTGCCGGGCCATCCGCAGCAACTGTGCATACGGCTGCTGGGCGAGCTGCGCGGCGACCAGCATGCCTGGCCCGTGGCCTTTGTCATCGAGCACGCCGGCGACGGCCTTGAGGTACGACATGAGCGACTCGATTGACCCGCAACTGTTGGACTATTACCAGCGCGAACTGACCTGGTTGCGGCATGCCGGGAGCCTGTTCGCCGAGCGCTACCCCAAGGTCGCCCGGCGCCTGGAGTTGTCCCCGGGCGAATGCCCCGACCCGCATGTCGAGCGCCTGCTGGAAGGTTTCGCCCTGTTGGCCGCCCGCTTGCAACGCCGGCTGGACGACGACTACGCCGAATTCAGCGATGCCCTGCTCGAACAGCTTTACCCGTTGGCCATGCGACCCTTGCCGTCGTGCGCCATCGTGCAGTTCGAACCCGACCCCAGCAAAGGCAACTTGAACGAGGGCTACCCGCTGCCCCGCGACACACCGTTGTTCGTCACTACGGACAAAGGCCAGAGCATTCATTTTCGGACCACCGCCGCCGTGCACCTGTGGCCGGTTGAAATCAGCGAGGCATTGCTGCTGGGCAGCGACGAAACCCAGGCGCTGACCGGCGTGGTCCGGGCACGCTCGGCCTTGCGCCTGGAGCTGCGGTGCCTGGGCGAAAACCAGTGGTCGACGCTGGGAATCGACTCGCTGCGGGTACACCTGGCGGCGTCACCGATCATCAACGCCGGGCTGTACGACCTGCTGGGCGCGCACGCCATCGAGGTCCTGGCCGGTGCGCCGGGCAGCGTGCCGGCGTCGCTGACAGGCTTGCCACAGATCGTCGGCTTCGCCAATGACCAGGTCTTGCTGCCGGATGAAGACGGCGTACATCCCGGCATGCGCCTGCTGGCGGAGTACTTTGCCTTCCCGGATAAATTCGGTTTCTTCGATCTGCCACTGGCCGGCGCCACCAGCGACAGTCCGTCGTTGTACCTGTACATCGTTTTCGACCGCCCTCCCACCAGCCGCTTGCCGCTCCAGGCCAGCGACATCGCCCTGGGCTGCACGCCGGTGATCAACCTGTTTCCCAGGACTTCCGAGCCGCTGCGCCCGGATGGCACCCGCAGCGAGTACCGGTTGGTGGCCGACAGTCATCGGGAAAACAGCGTCGAGATCCACAGCATCCGTGGCATGCGCGCCATGTCCAGCCAGGGCGTGCGCAAAGTGCCGGCCTATTACGGAAGCCAGCATGGCAGCGACCAAACCTGCTATTGGCATGCGCGACGGGTCAGTGGCATGAGCCCGAACCGATTGGGCACCGACTTGATGGTCAGCCTGGTGGACACCCAGTTCGACCCGCTGGCCGAAACCCGCGACTACAGCCTCACCGCCGAACTGCTGTGCACCAACCGCCACCTGGCCCAGAGCCTGCCGGCCGGTACCTCGCTGGGTTTCGAGCGCCCGGGGCCGGTGGCCTGGGCGCGCCTGCGCAACCCACCCAGCCCGCAAAGCCTGCCGCGCCTGGACGGCGAATCGCGCTGGCGGCTGGTGTCGCAATTGACCCTCAACCATTTGTCGCTGGTCGAAGGCCCCCAGGCATTGGACGCACTGAGCGAGATCCTCCAATTGCACAACCTGCGGGACGAGGCCAGCGCCCATCGCCAGATCGAAGGGGTATCGGGGCTGAGTTGCGACCGGGTCATCGCCCATGTCGGCGAAGACGCCTGGCGCGGCTGGCGCAACGGCCTGGAGGTGCGCCTGCAACTGGATCCGCAACACTTCGTCGGTAGCAGCGCCGTGCTGTTCTCCGGGGTACTGGCACAATTCTTTTCCCTTTACGCCACCGCCAATCGCTTCGTGCGCACCGTGCTGGTCCAGTCCGACAAGGAGGTGAAGACATGGCAACCCCAAGCCGGCAAACCCCTGGTGCTCTGAACCTGAGCCAGCGCCTGCGGCGCGACCCGCAACGTTTCGAATGGCTCCAGGCCTTGCTGTTGCTCGAACGTGAACATCCCCAGGCCGAGCCCCTGGGCAGCGGCACCGCGCCGCACGCCGAAGCCTTGCGTCTGCGCGGACCCTTGACGCCGCTGTTCGCCGCCAGCGAAGTGGAAAGCCTGGGCCAGGAACCCGGCCTGCCGCCAACCCTGACCACGCCGATTTTCGGCCTCGGCGGCCCCGACGGCCCGTTGCCCTACGCCTACCAGGAATGGCTGCAACAACGAGCACGGGCGAAGGATCATGCCCCTGCGGAATTCTTCGACCTGTTCCAGCATCGCCTGCTCAGCCTGCTTTACAAGGTGATGCGCAAACATCGCATCGCCTTGGGTTTCACTGCCCCGGGATCGTCCGCCGTACACGCGCAACTGCGGGCGTTGACCGGCCTGCTGCCCAAGGCCTTGCAGGAGCGCCAGGCCGCCCCCGACTCGGCGGTACTGGCCTGCACCGCGCTGTACGCCGATGGCCGGCGCTCCCTGGACGGGTTCGCGGCGATTGTCCGTGAACAGTTCGGGCTGCCCGTGGAGCTGACGGCCTACGAAGGTGGCTGGCGTGAAATCCCGCCGGCCAGCCGCAGCCGCTTGCAACCGGGCGGGCGCAACCTGTGCCTGGGCCGCAACGCAGTGGCCGGCAGCCACGTCTGGGACGAACATGCCGGCGTGCGCCTGACCCTCGGCCCGCTGACCACGGGCCAGGCCAGCGGACTGCTGCCCAACGGCGAAACCCATCCGCTGCTCGCCAGCCTCTACGCCCTGTACTTCGGCCCCGACCTGGATTGCACCCTGGTGCTGCTGATCCGCGGCGCCGGCCCGCTGCAACTGGACCGCCAGGCAGCGCCACGGCTGAACTGGAACGGTGGCCTGCAACACCAGACGACCCTCGCCGTGCAACGGATCGAAACCCGCCTTCGTCAGCCGGAGATTGCCTGAATGGAACTGGCCAGCCTGATCGGACGCCTCAACCCGGACAACCGCCGCGCCCTGGAACGAGCCGCGCAACGTTGCATGCAGCGCAGCCATCACTACGTGGAAATCGAGCACCTGCTGTTGGAACTGCTCGACATCGAGGGCGGTGATTTTGCCTGCCTGCTGCCACGTTTCGGTCTGGAGCGTGACGCGGTGGCAACGGAAACCAACAAGGCACTGGACCTGTTCAAATCCGGCAGCACCCGCACACCCGCCTTATCGGCGCAAACCATCGGCCTGCTGGAAGACGCCGTGGTCCAGGCCAGCGTGCTGGGCCTGGACAACATCCGCTCCGGGCTGTTGCTGCTGGCCCTGCTGGACCGTGATGAGCGCCGCAGCCTGCTGCTCAACAGCGCCTCGTCGTTGCTGCGCATTCCCCGCGACGCCCTGCGCGCCCATCTCTTGGAGTGGACCGAAAGCTCCCGTGAACATGTCGGTGGCGTGCGCCCGGCCAAACCCGGCGAGCCTCCCCAGAAACAAGACCCGGTGCTGGACCAGTACACCCAGGACTTGACCGCCGACGCCCGGGCCGGACGCATCGACCCCATCGTCGGTCGCGACGGCGAGATCCGCCAGTGCATCGACATCCTGCTCCGGCGCCGGCAGAACAACCCGATCCTGGTGGGTGCACCCGGCGTCGGCAAGACTGCGGTGGTGGAAGGCCTGGCCCTGCGTATCGCCGCTGGGGATGTGCCGCCGTCGTTGCAGGAAGTCACCCTGCGCGTCCTTGACCTGGGCCTGTTGCAGGCCGGTGCCGGCGTCAAAGGTGAATTCGAACAGCGCCTCAAAGGCGTGATCGACGCGGTACGCAGTGCCGAAAAGCCGATCATCCTGTTTATCGACGAAGCCCATACGCTGATCGGCGCCGGCGGTGCGGAAGGCGGCAGCGACGCGGCCAACCTGCTCAAGCCGGCCCTGGCCCGGGGCGAACTGCGCACCTTGGCCGCCACAACCTGGCTGGAGTACAAAAAATATTTCGAGAAAGACCCGGCCCTGGCCCGCCGCTTCCAACTGGTGCAGGTCGAAGAACCGGACGAACTTACCGCTGTGGAAATGCTCCGGGGCGTCGCGAGCAAACTGGAACAGCACCACGGCGTGCAGGTGCTGGACGCGGCCATCCACGAGGCGGTGAAGCTGTCCCACCGCTACATCTCCGGGCGACAGTTGCCGGACAAAGCCATCAGCGTGCTCGACACCGCCTGCGCCCGGGTCGCCCTCGGCCAGCACGACGTGCCGCCGCCGCTGGAAAGCCTGCGCCATCGACAGAATAGCCTCAAGGACGAGGTCGAACGCCTGCGCCGGGAACAGGCCACCGGGCTGGATCATCGCGAGCGCATCACGCTGCTCGAAGCCGAATCGACCAGCAACGTGCAAGCCATCCGCGAGCTGGAAACCCGCTGGGGCGAAGAGCGCGAAGCCGTGCGCGAATTGCTCGACACCCGACGCGAACTGCTTACCCTGAGCGAACGCGCCGACAGTGAAAAAGCCGACACCGAGATCGATAACCGCATCGACCACTTGGCCGCCGAACTGCTGCGTCTGGAGGCCGGCCTCGATGCCATTCGCCAGGACGATCCGCTGGTGCCCGAACAGGTGGACAGCAAGACCGTCGCCGCCGTGATTGCCGGCTGGACGGGTATTCCGGTGGGCAAGATGCTCGCCGACGAAGCCCACGCCGTGCGCACCCTCGGCCAGCGCATGGGCCAGCGGGTCATGGGCCAGAGCACAGCGCTGAACACCATTGCCCAACGCCTGCAAGCCTACCGCGCCGGCCTCACCGACCCACAGAAACCGGTCGGGGTGTTCCTGCTGGTGGGCCCCACCGGCGTGGGCAAGACCGAAACCGCCTACGCCCTGGCCGACGCTTTGTACGGCGGTGAACGCAACCTGATCAGCATCAACCTCTCGGAGTACCAGGAAGCCCACACCGTCAGCCAACTCAAAGGCGCCCCACCCGGCTACGTCGGCTACGGCAGCGGCGGCGTGCTCACCGAAGCGGTGCGGCGCAAACCCTATTCCGTGGTGCTGCTGGATGAAATCGAAAAGGCCCACCCGGATGTGCTCGAAGCCTTCTACAACGTCTTCGACAAAGGCCTGATGGAAGACGGCACCGGCCTGGTGGTGGACTTCAAGAACACCGTGATGCTCGCCACCAGCAACGTCGGCGCTGAGCTGTTGCTGGATACGCCTAGCGCGCAACTGGGCAGCGACGTCTTCAACGAAGCCTTGCACAAAGTGCTGCTGCAAGCGTTCCGCCCGGCGTTTTTGGCGCGCATGACCGTGGTGGCGTACCGACCGCTGGATGAAGCGACGCTGGAGGGGATTGTGCTGGCGAAGCTGGAAAAATTGCGCGGGCGCTACAAGGCTGCGACGGGCAAGCAGTTCGAATTCGATGCGGGGATCGTCAAGGCTGTGTTGGCCAAGTGCAGCGCGGCGGGGGCACGGGATGTCGAGAATGTGTTGATGACGCAGGTGACGGGCAAGTTGGCGGAGTGGGTGTTGGAGTGAATTGCCCCCCCGACTTGCATAATCATTTCCAACTGAATGGAGATAATCGCCATGACTGAAAAGGAGTTTCTCAACGTTGTACTACAGGCGGCCGGCGTTCACCCAGACGACTTTTCGGGTGCACCCGATCAATTCACCAAAGGCTGGACATCGCATGCGCACTGGGAAACCGCTGCGCAGGTCGAGATTGCCCATCACTTGAAACGAGCCTACGTAACTGAAGCCAAACTCAGAGAGATCTATTACCCGGCGCCCTACTATCCAGAGCAGGTGGATTTTTATTTCGAGCTCGACGGCAGCTCCTATGCAGTGGAGATCAAAGTGGAAGGCGTCACTGGAAATTTTGCCGGTAAAAACCTTCAAGAGGCGATCACCCGCGATGTTCACAAGCTACACGGTTTCAATGCCGACCATCGCTGGGTTGTGATCATCGCTGTCACACAAAAAAACCGTAATTTACTGGAAATGACTTTAAATCGCGGCGACTCCTGGATTTGCGACGCGGAGGGTTCTTTCATCGCTTATCTCTGCAACATCGATACCTACCCCCATGGGCTTCCTATCAGTCGAACCAAGGAGCTGAGTGCGCCGTATAACTTCATCACTAAGCATTACAGTTGAATGACTGTCAGTCTTCATTCAATCCGACTCACGAATTCGTATGCTTCGAGGCCCTGAATGCCCCGCTCCACCGACAGCAACACCACCCTCTTCCTCACCGCCACCTCGCTGTCGGCGCTGTACCCTGAGTCGCTGTCCGGCGAAGAACGCCTCAACGCCCTGGGTTCGCACATGCTCAACGGCGTCAACGACGGCGCCTCGCTGGACCTCACGACGGCCGTCGCCAGCCATGTGACCACCACGCTGCACAAGGACGCCTTGCTGCGCCCGCTGGATTGGCTGGTGGCCGAAATCCGCCAACTGCCGGCCGACGCCACCGCCGAACGCTATCAACTCCTGCTCCGGCCCTGGCTCTGGTGGCTGAGCCTGGCCAGCAACAACCGGGTGTTCCAGAACCTTGCCACCTCGGACATCGTCACCACGATTTTCAAGGCCCATGGTTTCACCGACTTCCAGCTCAAGCTCACCGGCAGCTACACGCCGCGCGAATACTGCGTGCAGTACGGCGAAACCGACCTGGCCTTCGTCTCGCGCCTGTTGGAAGAAGATGGGATCTTCTGGTTTTTCACCCACGAAGAAGGCACCCACACGCTGGTCCTGGCCGACAGCAACGACGCCTTCGCACCGATTCCCAACGGGCCGACGGTGAACTACCTCGGGCAGCGAATCGGCGAGCGGGAACTGCACGGCATCCGCTGCGGGCAAGTGTGCCTGCAAGCGGTGGCCGGGGTTTACCAGGCGACCGACTATGAATTCACCACCCCAACGACATCGCTCTACAGCCAGGCCGAAGCCGTGGCCGGGCCAAGTTCGGTGTACGAACACCCGGGCGGCTACACCGCCAAGGCCCAGGGCGACGCGTTGACCAAACAGCGGGTGGACGGCCTGCGCAGCCAGGAGCAACGTTTTGTCGGCGAAAGCGATTGCCGCTGGCTGGTGCCGGGATACTGGTTCACCCTCGCCGGCCATGAAGACACGACACTGAATATCGATTGGGTCGTGACCTCGGTCAGCCACGAAGCCAGCCACGACAGCTATCGCAACCGCTTCGAAGCGATCCCCAAGGCCACGGTCTATCGACCCCCCCGCCTCACGCCAAAACCCCGCATGCACACCCAGACAGCGCTGGTGGTGGGCAAGGCCGGCGAAGAAATCTGGACCGATGAATATGGCCGGATCAAATTGCAGTTCCCCTGGGACCGCACCGGCAAAAACGACGAGACGTCATCGTGCTGGGTCCGCGTGGTCTTGCCGTGGAGCGGCAAAGGCTTTGGCATGCAATTCGTGCCGCGCATCGGCCAGGAAGTCATCGTGACCTTCATCGACGGCGACCCGGACCGTCCGTTGGTCACCGGCTGCGTCTACAACGGCGACAATGCCCTGCCCTACGCGCTGCCGGCGAACCAGACCCAGTCCGGGATCAAGACCCAATCGTCCAAGGGCGGCGGCGGTTTCAACGAGTTGCGTTTCGAAGACAAGAAGGACGCCGAAGAGGTGTTTCTCCAGGCCCAGAAAGACTTCAACATCAACGTGCTCAACGACACCACCGCCACCGTCGGTCACGACGAAACCCTCACGGTGCAGAACGCCCGCACCCGTACGGTAAAGGATGGCGACGAAACCGTGACCCTGGAGAAAGGCAAGCGCAGCGTGACCATCCAGACCGGCAGCGACAGCCTCGATGTGAAGGACACCCGCACTGTCACCGTGGGCTCGGACCAGACCCACAGCACCGGCGGCAACTACGAGCACAAGGTCACTGGCAATTACAGCCTGACGGTGGACGGCAACCTGACCATCAAGGTCAGCGGCACCCTGACCCTGCAAAGCGGCGGCAGCTTCGCGATCAAGAGCGGCGCCGACCTGGCCGCCCAGGCCAGCACGTCCATCAGCCAGAAAGCCGGCACAGCCCTGAGCAACCAGGCCGGTACCTCGCTGGAAAACAAAGCCGGCACCACCCTGACCAATGACGCCGGCATCAGCCTGGTAAACAAGGCGGCGGCCGAACAGACCGTGGACGGCGGCGGCATGCTGACCATCAAGGGCGGCCTGGTGAAGGTCAACTGACAGGAACCTACCGATGGCCTCGAAGAGACTCGACGTGGAACGTGGCGACAGCCAACTGAGCGGGCAACTGGTCGACGGCCAGCTCGACGGCCCGCTGCAGATCGAAGAAGCCCAACGCCCGCAAGCAAAACTCAACTACAGCCAAGGTGAACTGCAAGGCACCAGCACCCTGTATCACCCCAATGGCAAGGTCTCGGCGGTACTGCCGTTCGTGAAAGGCAAACTGCAAGGTGTGGCGAGCTTCTACGCGGCCGAAGGCGGGTTGCAACGCCAGGCCACGTATCGCCGTGGGTTGCTGCACGGCGAGGCGAACAACTACTTTCCCGACGGACAACTGGCCGAAGCCGAGGTCTATCGCGACGGCGTGCGCGACGGCCGCTATCGCCGCCTGCACCCCAACGGCAACCCGGCGGTCGAAGCGCGCTACCTCAATGGCCAACTGCTGGAACCAGCCCAGGCCTACGCCGAAGACGGCCGGCCGCTGGACGCCGAAGGCAAGCCAATCTCCCGGGTGCGCTGGTGGTTCAGGCGCTGGAATGATCCGGCGCAGGCATAAACTGGGGACTGGTTCCTGCAGCCGCCTCGCTCCCACAGGGAATGCTGTTCACCTAAGGTTTGTTTAATTCACTGTGGCGAGGGAGCGTGCTCCCGCTTGAGTGCGAAGCACTCACAAAAATGGGCCTGCTGCGCACCAGCGGGAGCAGGCTCCCTCGCCACGGGGTCATCTACGGTCTTAAGTAACCTACATAGCCTCCCACAGGGATCTTGGTGTTACTCAGGGAATCAACATCTGCACCTGCCCTGGCACAACGATCTTGATCACCCCGGCCCAGGTACACATCAAGGTGCTGTTAGCATCGATGGCCGGCATGTTGCCCAGCAACAGGGTCGGGGCGCCGCCGGGGATCCATGGCGCCGCGGTGGCCGGGATGCAGGGCATGGGGGTCAGCACGCCGAGTGCCGCCGCGGTGGCGGCGGCCACGGTCGGGTTCGCCAGGCTCATGCACATGCCAAACGTGGTGATGTTCACCAGCGGGATGTGGTCCATGATGTTCGCCGCCGGCATCCCGCCGGTCAGCAGGCGATTGACCGGCAGCACATTGAGCACCGCCGGGGCAGCGCCGAAGCTGCATTGCAAGGTCGCGGTGCCACAGACTTGCGGGCATCCCATCGCGGTTGCTCCTTTGAAAGCGACAGACTCCAGAACCTTAGCTCGCCCATCCTCGACGCGCACGCCGCAATGCATCAAGCCCACTGATTATCCGGCAACACGCTAACCTATAAGACCCTGGCGTGCTTGTGACGCCTCCCGCGCGCCATTAGATTAGCCAATGATCGATGGCCTCCAAAATAAGCAGAAGGGATAAGCATGGCGTTTACTGATCAGTCCACCCGCGTGCGCGACGGTGAAGAACTCGATGCCAACCTGATCGACCCGTACCTCAAGGCCCACATTCCCGGCCTGACCGGCCTGCCCCGGATCAGCCAGTTTCCCGGTGGCGCGTCGAACCTGACCTACCTGCTGGAATACCCCGAGCAGGAATTCGTCCTGCGCCGTCCGCCGTTCGGCCACAAGGCAAAGTCCGCCCACGACATGGGCCGCGAGTTCCGCATCCTCAATCAGCTGCGCGAGGCATTCCCCTATTGCCCGAAGGCCTACGTGCACTGCACCGACGAGTCAGTGATGGGCGCCGAGTTCTATGTAATGGAACGGGTCAAGGGCATCATCCTGCGCTCAGACCTGCCGCCGGAACTGGGTTTCGACGCCGCCCGCACCGAAGCGCTGTGCAAGAGCTTCATCGACCGGCTCGTCGAGCTGCACCGTGTCGACTACAACGCCTGCGGCCTGGCCGACCTGGGCAAGCCCGAAGGCTACGTGGCCCGACAGATCCGCGGCTGGAGCGACCGCTACGAAAAAGCCCTGACGCCCGATGCGCCGAAGTGGGAAGCGGTCAAGGCCTGGCTCAACGACAAGATGCCCGCCGACCACCCTACGTCGAGCATCGTCCACAACGACTACCGCTTCGACAACGTGATCCTCGACCCCGAGAACCCGATGCAGATCATCGGCGTGCTGGACTGGGAGCTGACCACGATCGGCGATCCGTTGATGGACCTGGGCAACAGCCTCGCCTACTGGATCGAGGCCGACGACCCAGCGCCGGTGCAACTGATGCGCCGCCAGCCCAGCCACGCCCCTGGCATGCTGACCCGCCGCGAGTTCGTCGATTACTACGCCGAGCGCGCCGGGATCCGCATCGACAACTTCGACTTCTATTACACCTACGGCCTGTTCCGCCTGGCCGGCATCGTCCAGCAGATCTACTACCGCTTCTTCCACGGCCAGACCCAGGACAAACGCTTCGCGCAGTTCGTTCAGATGAACAAGCTGCTGGAGCAGATGAGCCTGCAGGTCATCAGCAAATCCACGCTCTGAGCGCACCTATAACAAGGAAACAGCATGTCCAAGACCCAGTTGTTCGACCTCGACGGTAAAATCGCTTTCGTTTCCGGCGCCAGCCGCGGCATCGGCGAAGCCATCGCCAAACTGCTGGCCCAGCAAGGCGCGCATGTAATCGTTTCCAGCCGCAAGCTCGATGGTTGCCAACACGTGGCCGACGCCATCATCGCCGCCGGCGGCAAGGCCACCGCCATCGCCTGCCACATCGGTGAAATGGAGCAGATCAGCCAGGTATTCGCGAGCATCCGCGAACAGTTCGGACGCCTGGACATCCTGGTCAACAACGCCGCCACCAACCCGCAATTCTGCAACGTCCTGGACACCGACCTGGGTGCGTTCCAGAAAACCGTGGACGTGAACATCCGCGGCTACTTCTTCATGTCGGTGGAAGCCGGCAAGCTGATGCGCGAGAACGGCGGCGGCAGCATCATCAACGTGGCGTCGATCAACGGCATCTCGCCGGGGATCTTCCAGGGCATCTACTCGGTGACCAAGGCTGCGGTGATCAACATGACCAAAGTCTTCGCCAAGGAGTGCGCGCAATTCGGCATCCGCTGCAACGCCCTGCTGCCGGGCCTGACCGACACCAAGTTCGCCTCGGCCCTGGTCAAGAACGACGCCATCCTGAAAACCGCCCTGGCGCAGATCCCCCTCAAGCGCGTGGCCGACCCGAGCGAAATGGCCGGCGCTGTGCTGTACCTGGCCAGCGATGCGTCGAGCTACACCACGGGTGTGGCGTTGAATGTGGACGGTGGGTTCCTGTCCTGAGGATGGAAACCTTTGTGGGAGCGGGCTTGCTCGCTCCCACATGGCATTGTAGTGACGACGAACAAATGAATATTTATTCCAACATTTGCAATTAGAGAATATTTATTCCATAAATAGCTCTTCTGAAAATAACAATTCAAAGGGCTCTTCCTCATGCGTGAACTCGGCATCGGTCTGATTGGCACCGGCTTCATGGGCCGTGCCCATGCCTTGGCGTTCCACAATGCCAAGGCGGTGTTCGACCTCCCCCTGAACCTGACACTGGCGGCCCTGGCCGACGCCGATCCTCAGCGTGCCCGGCAGTGCGCCCAGAGCTGGGGGTTCGAGACGGCCCACAGCGACTGGCAACAACTGATTGACGACCCCAAGGTCAACCTGATCGCCATCACCACTCCCAACCACCTGCACTTCCCGATGGCCATGGCGGCGTTGGCGGCGGGCAAGCCGGTCTATTGTGAAAAACCCCTGGCGGTGTCCCTGGAGCAGGCCGAGCAGATGCGCCAGGCGGCCAAGGCGGCCGGGGTGGTGACGCGGGTCGGCTACAACTACCAGCACAACCCGATCATTCAACGGGCGCGGGACATGATCCAGCGCGGCGAACTGGGACAGATCATCAGTTTCCAGGGCGAATTCAGCGAAGACTTCATGGCCAACCCCGCCTCGCCGTGGTCATGGCGCTGCGAAGCGGCCCACGCCGGCGGCGCACTGGCGGACCTGGGCAGCCACTTGCTGGCCATGGCCCGGCACTTGTTGGGCGATGTCGAGGCGGTGTGCGCCGACAGCCAGACCGTGCACAGCCAACGCCCTGCCAGCGCGGGCAATGCCGAACAACGTGCCATCGCGGTGGACGACCAGGTCCACGCGTTGCTGCGTTTCGCCAATGGCGCCCGGGGCACGGTGAGCAGCAGTTGGCTCAAGCACGGCTACAAAAACCACCTGAGCTTCGAGATCAGCGGCACCCTCGGCACCCTGGCGTTCGATCAGGAACGGCTGAATGAACTGCGCGTGTGTCGCGTCGGCCAGCCAGGTTTCCAGCGCCTGCTGGCCGGCCCGGATTTGCCGGGCTACGCCGCGTTCAGCCCGGCCGCCGGGCACCAGTTGGGGTACAACGAATTGAAGACCCTGGAGGTGCAGGAACTGGTCATGACGCTTGCAGGCGAAGGCGGCAGCGGCACGGACTTCGAAGAGGCCTGGGAAGTGGAGCGGCTGGCGGCGGCGATTCGGGTGGCGGCGCGGGAGCAGCGTTGGGTGAAGGTCAGCGAGCTATAACCCCTCACTTCAGTACCCCCTGTTTGGTCCGGGGACATGGTTAACACTCCCCTGTGGCGAGGGAGCTTGCTCCCGCTGGGTTGCGCAGCAACCCCAAAGAGACTGAAGGCTGAATGCGA
>NZ_FOTH01000062.1:0-15598 GCF_900114515.1 Pseudomonas sp. NFACC46-3 | reverse complement strand
TCGAAGTCAACCTTGGCCGAACCGAAAACTTCGGAGCAGACACGGGTCAGAGCAGCGGTCAGCGTGGTTTTACCGTGGTCAACGTGACCGATGGTGCCAACGTTGACGTGCGGTTTGTTCCGTTCAAATTTTTCTTTAGCCACGACAATTAACTCCTAGCTTAAAGGGGCTGAATCAGCCTTGCTTTTTGGTAACAGTCTCGACGATATGCGACGGAGCTGTATTGTATTTTTTGAATTCCATAGAGTAGCTTGCGCGACCCTGAGACATGGAACGAACGTCGGTCGCGTAACCGAACATCTCACCCAACGGGACCTCAGCACGAATCACTTTGCCGGAAACCGTATCTTCCATACCCAGAATCATGCCACGACGACGGTTAAGGTCGCCCATGACATCACCCATGTAGTCTTCAGGCGTAACGACTTCCACCGCCATGATCGGCTCAAGCAACTCACCACCACCCTTCTGGGCCAGCTGCTTGGTTGCCATGGAGGCAGCCACCTTAAACGCCATCTCGTTGGAGTCGACGTCATGGTAAGAACCATCGAACACAGTCGCCTTCAGGCCGATCAGCGGATAGCCGGCGACAACGCCGTTCTTCATCTGCTCTTCGATACCCTTCTGGATCGCCGGGATGTATTCCTTAGGAACCACACCACCTACGACTTCGTTCAGGAATTGCAGACCTTCCTGACCTTCGTCAGCCGGTGCAAAACGAATCCAGCAGTGACCGAACTGGCCACGACCGCCGGACTGGCGAACGAACTTGCCTTCGATTTCACAGCTCTTCGTGATGCGCTCACGATAGGAAACCTGAGGCTTACCGATGTTGGCTTCGACGTTGAACTCACGGCGCATCCGGTCAACCAGGATGTCCAGGTGCAACTCGCCCATGCCGGAGATGATCGTTTGACCAGTCTCTTCATCAGTCTTGACGCGGAAAGACGGGTCTTCCTGAGCAAGCTTGCCCAGAGCGATACCCATTTTTTCCTGGTCGTCCTTGGTCTTAGGCTCAACGGCAACCGAAATAACCGGCTCCGGGAAGTCCATGCGAACCAGAATGATTGGCTTGTCAGCGTTGCACAAAGTTTCACCGGTGGTGACGTCCTTCATGCCGATCAAGGCCGCGATGTCGCCAGCGCGCACTTCCTTGATTTCTTCGCGGGCGTTTGCGTGCATCTGCACCATACGACCCACACGCTCTTTCTTGCCTTTTACCGAGTTGATCACGCCGTCGCCGGAGGCCAACACGCCCGAGTAAACTCGAACAAAGGTCAAGGTACCCACGAATGGGTCGGTAGCGATCTTGAACGCCAAAGCCGCGAACGGCTCGTCATCACTTGCGTGACGCTCCATTTCCTCTTCCTCGTTATCCGGGTTGGAACCCTTGATAGCAGGAATGTCGGTTGGAGCAGGCAGGAAGTCGATAACGGCGTCGAGAACCAGGGGAACACCCTTGTTCTTGAAGGAAGAACCGCAAACAGCCAGAACGATCTCACCAGCGATAGTACGCTGACGCAGAGCGGCCTTGATTTCCTCGTTGGTGAGCTCTTCACCTTCGAGGTACTTGTTCATCAGCTCTTCGCTGGCTTCGGCCGCAGCCTCGACCATGTTGCTGCGCCATTGCTCGGCTTCTTCCAACAACTCGGCAGGAATTTCCTTGCGAACAGGGACCATGCCCTTGTCGGAGTCATTCCAGTAAACCGCTTGCATGTTGATCAGGTCGATCTGGCCCTGGAAGTTGTCTTCCGAACCAATAGCCAACTGGATAGGCACCGGAGTGTGACCCAGACGCTGCTTGATCTGAGCGATCACGCGCAGGAAGTTGGCACCAGCACGGTCCATCTTGTTTACGTAAACAAGACGTGGAACGCCGTATTTGTTGGCTTGACGCCATACGGTTTCCGACTGAGGCTCAACACCCGAAGTACCACAGAACACAACGACAGCGCCGTCGAGTACACGCAGGGAACGTTCAACTTCGATGGTGAAGTCTACGTGGCCCGGGGTATCGATAACGTTGAAGCGGTGCTCGTGCGCGTACTGCTTCTCGGAACCTTTCCAGAAGGCGGTGATAGCAGCAGAAGTAATGGTAATACCACGCTCCTGCTCCTGCACCATCCAGTCTGTGGTCGCGGCGCCGTCATGCACCTCGCCCATTTTGTGACTCTTGCCGGTGTAAAAAAGGACGCGCTCGGTGGTGGTGGTTTTACCAGCATCCACGTGAGCAACGATACCGATGTTACGGTAGCGGTTAATCGGTGTAGTACGAGCCATAAAGCCCTCGCAAATTGAGTGACGCTAAAATTAGAAGCGGTAGTGCGAGAAAGCCTTGTTGGCTTCAGCCATACGGTGCACGTCTTCACGCTTCTTAACTGCAGCACCTTTACCTTCAGCAGCGTCCAACAGTTCACCAGCCAAACGCAGAGCCATGGACTTCTCGCCGCGCTTGCGGGCGAAGTCTACCAGCCAGCGCATTGCCAGGGCGTTACGACGGGACGGACGAACTTCGACCGGAACCTGGTAAGTAGCACCGCCTACACGGCGCGACTTCACTTCGACCAGCGGAGCGATGGCGTCGAGAGCTTTCTCGAAGATTTCCAGGGGATCGCTGTTCTTGCGTTCCTTAACTTTGTCCAGTGCGCCATAAACGATACGCTCGGCAACGGCTTTCTTGCCGCTTTCCATTACGTGGTTCATGAACTTGGCGAGAATCTGGCTTCCGTATTTCGGATCGTCCAGAATCTCACGTTTGGCTGCTACGCGACGTCTTGGCATTGATAAGCCCTCAAACGGTCTTCAGGTTAGCCCGGGACAGCGGATGCGTGCCCGACCTTACTCTTATCGACTCAATAAAATTAAAAACTGCTAAACGGCCGATTATTTCGGACGCTTGGTACCGTACTTCGAACGACCTTGGTTACGACCTTTAACGCCGGAAGTATCCAAAGAGCCGCGAACGGTGTGGTAACGAACACCTGGCAAGTCTTTTACACGACCGCCGCGGATCAGGACCACGCTGTGTTCTTGCAGGTTGTGGCCTTCACCGCCGATGTACGAGGAAACCTCGAAACCGTTGGTCAGACGCACACGGCATACTTTACGCAGTGCCGAGTTAGGTTTTTTCGGCGTGGTGGTATACACACGAGTGCATACGCCACGACGTTGCGGGCAGTTCTGCAGCGCAGGCACGTCGGATTTCTCGACGATACGCTTACGCGGCTGACGTACCAGCTGGTTGATAGTTGCCATCTACTAGCTCCACTGTTGTCTTGCGACGCTATTGTCTTACAAGAAAAGCAAAATGGCAGGAACGAATTCCCGCCAAATTTAGGGGATCAAGAGTCTAAAGAGGATCTTGTCCCCAGTCAAGGCAAGGCCCCGACCTCCCCGCCCGCCGGATCTCGACAATTTGTCTCGATCCGCCGAACGGGGCGACCAGGGCCAGGCACTCAATTACCGCAGAACTCAGTTACCACTCGAGTTCAGTGCTTCGGTCAGTGCAGCTTCCACTTCACTGGCGCTTACGCGCAGCGGCTTGTCAGCATCACGGCGACGCTTGCGTTCGCTGTGATAGGCCAAACCGGTACCGGCCGGGATCAGACGACCCACGACCACGTTTTCTTTCAGGCCGCGCAGGTAATCGCGCTTGCCGGTTACCGCCGCTTCGGTCAGTACGCGGGTGGTTTCCTGGAAGGAAGCCGCCGAGATGAACGATTCGGTGGACAACGACGCCTTGGTGATACCCAGCAGCACGCGAGTGAACTTGGAGACAAACTTGTCTTCGGTCGCCAGGCGCTCGTTTTCCACCAGTACGTGAGTCAGTTCCATCTGGTCGCCCTTGATGAAACTCGAGTCGCCGGATTCAGCGATCTCGACCTTACGCAGCATCTGACGCAGGATGGTCTCGATGTGCTTGTCGTTGATCTTCACGCCTTGCAGACGGTAAACGTCCTGGATCTCGTTCACGATGTACTTGGCGAGCGCACTCACACCCAGCAGACGCAGGATGTCGTGTGGATCGCTCGGACCGTCCGAGATAACTTCGCCGCGGTTTACCTGTTCGCCCTCGAAGACGTTCAGGTGACGCCACTTCGGAATCAGCTCTTCGTACGGATCGCTACCGTCGTTCGGTGTAATGACCAGGCGACGCTTGCCCTTGGTCTCTTTACCGAACGCGATGGTGCCGCTGACTTCAGCCAGAATCGAGGCTTCTTTCGGACGACGAGCTTCGAACAAGTCGGCAACACGCGGCAGACCACCGGTGATGTCGCGGGTCTTCGAAGTTTCCTGCGGAATACGAGCGATAACATCACCGATCGCGATCCGCGCACCGTCCGCAACACCGACCAGGGCGTTGGCTGGCAGGAAGTACTGAGCGATTACGTCAGTGCCTGGCAGCAACAGATCCTTGCCGTTGTCGTCGACCATCTTCACAGCAGGACGGATGTCCTTGCCGGCAGCTGGACGATCTTTCGCATCGAGTACTTCAATGTTGGTCATACCGGTCAATTCGTCGGTCTGACGCTTGATCGTGATGCCTTCTTCCATGCCCACGTAGGTCACGGTACCTTTCATTTCGGTAACGATCGGGTGAGTGTGCGGGTCCCACTTGGCCACGATGGCACCAGCGTCGACCTTGTCGCCTTCCTTCACCGAAATCACAGCACCGTACGGCAGCTTGTAGCGCTCGCGCTCGCGACCGAAGTCGTCAGCGATGGCCAGCTCACCGGAACGGGACACAGCAACCAGGTGACCATCCACTCGCTCAACGTGCTTCAGGTTGTGCAGACGGACGGTACCGCCATTCTTCACCTGAACGCTGTCGGCCGCGGAGGTCCGGCTTGCCGCACCACCGATGTGGAACGTACGCATCGTCAGCTGGGTACCCGGCTCACCGATGGACTGGGCAGCGATAACGCCGACCGCTTCACCGATGTTCACCTGGTGACCACGTGCCAGGTCGCGACCGTAGCACTTGGCGCAGATGCCATAGCGCGTTTCGCAGCTGATCGGCGAACGTACGATCACTTCGTCGATGCTGTTGAGTTCGATGAACTCGACCCACTTCTCGTCAACCAGGGTGCCCGCAGGAACGATCACGTCCTCGGTACCCGGCTTGAATACGTCACGGGCGATGACACGACCCAATACGCGCTCACCCAACGGCTCTACAACGTCACCGCCTTCAATGTGCGGAGTCATTACCAGGCCATGTTCGGTGCCGCAATCGATCTCGGTCACGACCAGATCCTGGGCAACGTCTACCAGACGACGAGTCAGGTAACCGGAGTTCGCCGTTTTCAAGGCGGTATCCGCAAGACCCTTACGAGCACCGTGAGTGGAGATGAAGTACTGGAGTACGCTCAGGCCTTCACGGAAGTTCGCGGTAATCGGGGTCTCGATGATGGAGCCGTCCGGCTTGGCCATCAGGCCACGCATACCGGCGAGCTGACGGATCTGCGCAGCAGAACCCCGTGCGCCCGAGTCGGCCATCATGTACATCGAGTTGAAGGATTCCTGGTCGACTTCGTTGCCATGACGGTCGATGACTTTCTCTTTCGAGAGGTTGGCCATCATCGCCTTGGAGACTTCGTCGTTCGCCTTGGACCAGAGGTCGATCACCTTGTTGTACTTCTCGCCCTGGGTTACCAGGCCGGAGGCGTATTGGCTTTCGATCTCTTTCACTTCTTCGGTAGCAGCGCCGATGATGCGGGCTTTTTCATCCGGGATAACGAAGTCGTTAACACCGATGGAAACGCCGGAAATGGTCGAGTAGGCAAAACCGGTGTACATCAACTGGTCAGCGAAGATGACGGTCTCTTTCAGACCAACCACGCGGTAGCACTGGTTGATCAGCTTGGAGATCGCCTTTTTCTTCATCGGCAGGTTGACGACGTCGAAGGACAGACCTTTTGGCACAACCTGGAACAACAGCGCACGGCCGACGGTGGTGTCGACGATACGGGTGTTGGTCACGCTGCCGCCATCACGATCGTTCACGGTTTCGTTGATCCGCACTTTGACCTTGGCATGCAGTGCGGCTTCGCCGGCACGGAACACACGGTCAACTTCCTGCAGATCGGCGAACACACGACCTTCGCCCTTGGCGTTGATCGCTTCACGCGTCATGTAGTACAGACCCAATACAACGTCCTGCGACGGAACGATGATTGGCTCACCGTTGGCTGGCGACAGGATGTTGTTGGTCGACATCATCAACGCACGCGCTTCCAGCTGGGCTTCCAGTGTCAGCGGTACGTGCACGGCCATCTGGTCGCCGTCGAAGTCGGCGTTGTACGCAGCACAGACCAGCGGGTGCAGCTGGATAGCCTTACCTTCGATCAGTACCGGTTCAAACGCCTGGATACCCAGACGGTGAAGGGTCGGTGCACGGTTGAGCAGAACCGGGTGTTCGCGAATCACTTCAGCGAGAACGTCCCAGACCTCTGGCAGCTCGCGCTCGACCATCTTCTTGGCCGCTTTGATGGTGGTCGCAAGACCACGCATTTCCAGCTTGCCGAAAATGAACGGTTTGAACAGCTCCAAGGCCATTTTCTTAGGCAGACCGCACTGGTGCAGACGCAGGGTCGGGCCAACGGTAATTACCGAACGACCGGAGTAGTCAACACGCTTACCGAGCAAGTTCTGACGGAAACGACCCTGCTTACCCTTGATCATGTCAGCCAGGGATTTCAGAGGACGCTTGTTGGAACCGGTGATAGCGCGGCCACGACGACCGTTGTCGAGCAGTGCGTCGACCGCTTCCTGCAACATACGCTTTTCGTTGCGCACGATGATGTCCGGAGCGGACAGATCAAGCAGGCGCTTCAAGCGGTTGTTACGGTTGATCACTCGACGATACAGGTCGTTGAGGTCGGAAGTCGCGAAACGACCGCCATCGAGCGGAACCAGTGGACGCAGGTCTGGCGGCAGAACCGGCAGAACGGTCAGCACCATCCACTCTGGCAGGTTGCCGGAACCCTGGAAGGCTTCCATCAACTTCAGACGCTTGGACAGCTTCTTGATCTTGGTTTCGGAGTTGGTTTGCGGAATTTCTTCGCGCAGACGGCCAATCTCGTGCTCCAGGTCGATAGCGTGCAGCAGTTCGCGGACAGCTTCGGCACCCATGCGGGCATCGAAATCGTCGCCGAACTCTTCCAGTGCTTCGAAGTACTGTTCGTCGTTGAGCAACTGACCTTTTTCAAGGGTGGTCATGCCTGGATCGATAACGACATAGCTCTCGAAGTAGAGAACGCGTTCGATATCACGCAGGGTCATGTCCATCAGCAGGCCGATACGGGACGGCAGCGATTTCAGGAACCAGATGTGGGCAACCGGCGAGGCCAGTTCGATGTGCGCCATGCGCTCACGACGAACTTTTGCCAGCGCGACTTCAACGCCGCACTTCTCGCAGATCACACCACGGTGCTTCAAGCGCTTGTACTTACCGCACAGGCACTCGTAATCCTTGACCGGGCCAAAGATCTTGGCGCAGAACAGGCCGTCACGTTCGGGTTTGAACGTACGGTAGTTGATGGTTTCCGGCTTTTTAACTTCACCGAACGACCACGAACGGATCATCTCAGGCGATGCCAATCCAATACGGATGGCGTCGAACTCTTCGACTTGACCCTGGTTTTTCAGCAAATTCAGTAGGTCTTTCAAGGCCTTTCCTCCTGGCGGAGCAGAGAGCGGGCAAGACAGCCCCGCTCTCGATTCGCGTCACGTGTTATTCGGTTTCCAGATCGATATCGATGCCGAGGGAACGAATTTCCTTGATCAACACGTTGAAAGACTCGGGCATGCCCGGCTCCATACGGTGATCGCCGTCCACGATGTTTTTGTACATCTTGGTCCGGCCGTTCACATCGTCCGACTTCACTGTGAGCATTTCTTGCAGAGTGTATGCAGCACCGTACGCTTCCAGTGCCCAGACCTCCATCTCCCCGAAACGCTGACCACCGAACTGCGCCTTACCACCCAGCGGCTGCTGGGTAACCAGGCTGTAAGAACCGGTAGAACGAGCGTGCATCTTGTCGTCTACCAAGTGGTTCAGCTTCAGCATGTACATGTAGCCAACGGTAACCGGGCGCTCGAACTTGTTGCCGGTACGGCCGTCGAACAGCTGCATCTGGCCGCTTTCTGGCAGGTCAGCCAGTTTCAGCATGGCCTTGATTTCGCTTTCCTTGGCACCGTCGAACACCGGAGTAGCCATTGGAACGCCGCCGCGCAGGTTCTTCGCCAGATCCAGGATTTCCTGGTCGGAGAAGGTGTCCAGCTCTTCGTTGCGACCGCCGATCTCGTTGTAGATCTCGTGCAGGAACTTACGCAGGTCAGCGACCTTGCGCTGCTCTTCGATCATACGGTTGATCTTCTCGCCCAAGCCCTTGGCCGCGAGGCCCAGGTGGGTTTCAAGGATCTGACCAACGTTCATACGCGAAGGTACGCCCAACGGGTTGAGGACCACATCGACCGGGGTGCCATTGGCATCGTGCGGCATGTCTTCAACCGGCATGATCACGGAGACCACACCTTTGTTACCGTGACGACCGGCCATCTTGTCGCCCGGCTGGATGCGACGACGGATTGCCAGGTAAACCTTGACGATTTTCAGCACGCCTGGAGCCAGGTCATCGCCCTGCTGCAGTTTGCGCTTCTTGTCTTCGAACTTGTCGTCCAGCAGACGGCGGCGATCAACGATATAGGCCTGGGCCTTCTCGAGCTGCTCGTTCAGAGCATCTTCAGCCATGCGCAGTTTGAACCACTGGCCATGCTCAAGACCGTCGAGAACTTCGTCGGTGATTTCCTGACCTTTCTTCAGGCCGGCGCCGCCTTCGGCTTTGTGGCCGACCAGAGCGGAGCGCAGACGCTCGAAAGTTGCGCCTTCGACGATACGGAACTCTTCGTTCAGGTCCTTGCGGATCTCGTCGAGTTGAGTCTTCTCGATCGACAGTGCACGAGCATCACGCTCAACGCCGTCGCGAGTGAAGACTTGTACGTCGATGACCGTACCCTTGGTGCCAGTAGGCACACGCAGGGAGGTGTCTTTAACGTCGCTGGCTTTTTCACCGAAGATGGCACGCAGCAGTTTTTCTTCCGGGGTCAGCTGGGTCTCGCCTTTCGGAGTGACCTTGCCCACCAGGATGTCGCCTGCGCCTACTTCAGCACCCACATAAACGATACCGGCTTCGTCCAGCTTGTTCAGTGCAGCTTCACCCACGTTCGGGATGTCCGCAGTGATTTCCTCTGGGCCAAGCTTGGTGTCACGGGCCACACAGGTCAGTTCCTGGATGTGGATCGTGGTGAAGCGGTCTTCCTGAACCACACGCTCGGACAGGCAGATGGAGTCTTCGAAGTTGAAGCCGTTCCATGCCATGAACGCGATGCGCATGTTCTGACCCAACGCCAGTTCACCCATATCGGTGGACGGACCGTCGGCCATGATGTCGCTGCGCTGAACCCGATCACCCTTGCTCACCAGCGGACGCTGGTTGATGCAGGTGTTCTGGTTGGAGCGGGTGTATTTGGTCAGGTTGTAGATGTCGACACCGGCTTCGCCAGTTTCAACTTCGTCATCGGCAACACGAACCACGATACGGCTGGCGTCGACGGAGTCGATTACGCCACCACGACGAGCCACGACGCAAACGCCGGAGTCACGGGCAACGTTACGCTCCATACCGGTACCTACCAGCGGCTTGTCGGCACGCAGGGTTGGTACAGCTTGACGCTGCATGTTCGAACCCATCAACGCACGGTTGGCGTCGTCGTGCTCGAGGAACGGGATCAACGACGCTGCAACCGAAACTACTTGCTTCGGCGATACGTCCATCAAGGTGACGTCTTCCGGCGCCTTGACGGTGAACTCGTTCAAGTGACGAACAGCTACCAGCTCGTCGACCAAGACCTTCTTGTCGTTCATCGTGGCCGAAGCCTGAGCGATCACGTGATCAGCTTCTTCGATGGCGGACAGGAACACGATCTCGTCCGTAACCAGGGCGTCTTTCACCACACGGTACGGGCTCTCGAGGAAGCCATACTGGTTGGTGCGCGCATAGGCAGCCAGGGAGTTGATCAGACCGATGTTCGGACCTTCCGGCGTTTCGATCGGGCATACACGACCGTAGTGCGTCGGGTGTACGTCACGAACTTCGAAGCCGGCACGCTCACGGGTCAGACCGCCCGGGCCGAGTGCGGAGACACGACGCTTGTGGGTGATCTCGGACAGCGGGTTGTTCTGGTCCATGAACTGGGACAGCTGGCTCGAACCGAAGAACTCCTTCACCGCCGCAGCCACAGGCTTGGCGTTGATCAGGTCTTGCGGCATCAGGCCTTCGCTTTCAGCCATCGACAGACGTTCCTTGACCGCACGCTCTACGCGCACCAGGCCAACACGGAACTGGTTCTCGGCCATTTCGCCTACGCAGCGAACACGACGGTTACCCAGGTGGTCGATGTCATCGACGATGCCCTTGCCGTTACGGATATCGACCAGGGTCTTGAGGACAGCAACGATGTCGTCCTTGTTCAGTACACCCGAACCTTCGATTTCGGTACGACCGATACGACGGTTGAACTTCATCCGGCCGACCGCAGACAGGTCATAGCGCTCAGGGCTGAAGAACAGGTTGTTGAACAGGGTCTCGGCGGCATCCTTGGTTGGTGGCTCGCCAGGACGCATCATGCGATAGATTTCGACCAGGGCTTCCAGCTGGTTGCCGGTGGAGTCGATCTTCAGCGTGTCGGAGATGAACGGACCGCAGTCGATGTCGTTGGTGTACAGCGTCTCGATGCGAACGACCTGGGCCTTGGCGATTTTTGCCAGGATCTCGGTGTTCAGCTCGGTGTTGCACTCTGCCAGGATTTCGCCGGTGGCCGGATGCACGATGACCTTGGCCGTGGTGCGCCCCAGGACGTAGTCCAGAGGTACCTGCAGCTCTTTGATCCCGGCTTTTTCCAACTGGTTGATGTGGCGAGCGGTGATACGACGACCCTGCTCGACAATAACCTTGCCTTTGTCATCCTGGATATCGAGGACAGCGATTTCACCGCGCAGGCGCTGAGGCACCAGTTCCAGGCTGAGGTTTTCACCTTGCACATGGAAAACGTTGGTGGTGTAGAACGCGTCCAGCACTTCTTCGGTGGTATAGCCGAGCGCGCGCAGCAGTACCGATGCAGGCAGCTTGCGACGACGGTCGATACGCACGAATACGCAGTCTTTCGGGTCGAACTCGAAGTCCAACCACGAACCGCGGTAAGGAATGATGCGCGCGGAGTAAAGCAGTTTGCCGGAGCTGTGCGTCTTGCCACGGTCGTGGTCGAAGAACACGCCCGGAGAACGGTGCAGCTGGGAAACGATTACACGCTCGGTACCGTTGATTACGAAGGTACCGTTCTCAGTCATCAGGGGGATTTCACCCATGTAGACTTCTTGCTCTTTGATGTCCTTGATCGCTTTGTTCGACGATTCTTTGTCGAAAATGATCAGGCGCACTTTTACCCGCAAAGGTACGGCGTAAGTAACACCGCGCAATACGCATTCTTTGACATCAAATGCCGGTTCGCCCAGGCGATAACCGACGTACTCCAGCGCAGCATTGCCGGAGTAGCTGATGATCGGGAAAACGGATTTGAAGGCCGCATGCAGGCCCACGTCGCGGAACTGATCTTTAGTCGCTCCCGCTTGCAAGAATTCACGATACGAATCCAGCTGGATGGCCAGGAGGTACGGCACATCCATGACGTCCGGCAACTTGCTAAAGTCCTTGCGGATACGTTTTTTCTCAGTATATGAGTAAGCCATCAGCGTTCCCCAGCTTGGTCACCTGCTTGTTTGGCCCCTCCCGACGGGAGCAGCCAGAAAATCGTGCAAACCCCATGGTTTGCGCCACCACATAGGGTGGTTACAGCTCGCTATCGGCACCGACCCAGTCGGCTGCCAATAACGGAAAAAGGCCGGTGGCAAGAGCCACCAGCCATCAGCCTGTCGCTTAACGCTCGGGCTGGAGACGCAAAGTCGATGCTTACTTCAGCTCGACTTTAGCGCCTGCTTCTTCCAGAGCGGCCTTGGCTTTGTCAGCTGCGTCTTTGGCAACAGCTTCCAGAACCATGGCAGGAGCGCCGTCAACTACAGCCTTGGCTTCTTTCAGGCCCAGACCGGTCAGTTCACGTACTGCCTTGATCACGTTTACTTTCTTCTCGCCAGCTTCGGTCAGCATGACGTTGAATTCGGTTTGCTCTTCAGCAACGGCAGCAGCAACAGCTGGACCAGCGGAAGCAGCAGCAGCGGTAACACCGAATTTTTCTTCGAAAGCTTTGATCAGCTCAACAACTTCCATTACGGACATGTTGCCAACGGCTTCGAGGATATCGTTTTGAGAGATAGACATGACTCTAAATTCCTGGATTGGGGGACGGCCTACGCGACCATCGAAATAAACAAAAAACGCGAAAAGGAGTGTCGAGCCTTAGGCTGCGGCAGCTTCTTTCTGGTCGCGCAGTGCCGCCAGAGTACGAGCCAACTTGCTGGTTGCGCCTTGAATCACGCTCATCAGCTGAGAAATTGCTTCGTCACGGGTCGGCAGAGTTGCCAGTACGTCGATCTGGTTAGCTGCGAGGAACTTGCCCTCGAACGCAGCTGCCTTAATCTCGAACTTGTCCTGACCTTTGGCGAATTCCTTGAACAAACGGGCAGCAGCGCCAGGATGTTGGGTGGAGAACGCGATCAAGGTCGGGCCGGTGAACACGTCGTTGAGGACACTGTATTCAGTGTCAGCAACAGCGCGCTTGAGCAGGGTGTTACGTACAACACGTACATAAACGCCAGCTTCACGAGCCTCTTTACGGAGTCCGGTCATAGCGCCTACTGTTACGCCACGGGCATCAGCCACGACAGCGGACAGAGCAGCTTTGGCAGCCTCGTTGACTTCAGCGACGATGGCCTTCTTGTCTTCGAGTTTAATTGCCACGGGTTTAACTCCTGCTTGTTACCGTTTCATCCGGTCGAAACCGAATGTCGTTTTGGTGTCTGATTCGGTAAGGAACCGGGAGCACCATCTGCGTAGGCTTGTGGTTTAAGACTTGCGTCGCCTACGGTCTTGGACAGCCCCCGCCAGGCAGGGACCCCAATTTTTTTGATTGGCGCAATTACTTGCGCCAATCCGAGTCTTACGCGTCGAGCGAGCTCTGATCGATAACCAGACCTGGGCCCATAGTGGTGCTCAGGGTAACGCGCTTGACGTAGATACCTTTCGAAGAAGCTGGCTTGATACGCTTCAGATCAGCGATCAGGGCTTCAACGTTTTCCTTCAGCTTGACGGCATCGAAGCCGATCTTGCCAACGGAAGTGTGGATGATGCCGTTTTTGTCGGTGCGATAACGAACCTGACCAGCCTTGGCGTTTTTAACCGCAGTGGCTACGTCTGGCGTTACGGTGCCGACTTTAGGGTTAGGCATCAGACCACGTGGACCGAGGATCTGACCCAACTGACCTACAACGCGCATGGCATCCGGGGATGCGATCACTACGTCATAGTTCAGGTCGCCGCCCTTCATTTCAGCAGCCAGATCGTCCATGCCTACGCGATCAGCACCAGCAGCCAGAGCAGCTTCAGCTGCTGGGCCCTGGGTGAAGACAGCTACACGAACGGTCTTGCCAGTGCCGTGTGGCAGCACGGTAGCGCTACGAACGACCTGGTCGGATTTACGTGGGTCAACGCCCAGGTTCACAGCAACGTCGAACGACTCGCTGAACTTGACAGTCGACAGCTCAGCCAGCAGAGCGGCGGCGTCTACAAAGTTGTAGGCCTTGCCTGCTTCGATTTTGCCGGCGATAGCCTTTTGACGCTTGGTCAGCTTAGCCATTACACACCCTCCACGTTAAGGCCCATGCTACGAGCAGAACCGGCGATAGTACGCACGGCTGCATCCATATCAGCTGCAGTCAGATCCGCGTTTTTGGTTTTCGCGATTTCTTCCAGCTGAGCACGGGTAACGGTGCCAACCTTAACGGTGTTTGGACGAGCGGAACCGCTGGTCAAACCTGCAGCCTTCTTCAGCAGAACCGAAGCTGGGGTGCTTTTTGTTTCGAAAGTGAAGCTACGGTCGCTGTAGACAGTGATGATCACTGGAGTCGGCAGACCTGGCTCAAGACCCTGAGTACGGGCGTTGAAGGCCTTGCAGAATTCCATGATGTTCACGCCGTGCTGACCCAGGGCAGGACCAACAGGTGGGCTTGGGTTAGCCTGAGCGGCCTTCACTTGCAGCTTGATGTAAGCGGTAATTTTCTTGGCCATGAGGCACTCCAATTACGGGTTCGAACGCCTCGAAAGGCTCCCCGGTTACTTGCGCGTTTATCCCAGTGACGACAAAACCCCACAGCCTTGGGCTGCGGGGTTGGGATGCCTGTTCAATCAGACCTTTTCGACCTGGCTGAACTCTAGCTCTACCGGAGTAGAGCGACCGAAAATGAGCACTGCCACTTGGATCCGGCTCTTTTCGTAGTTAACTTCTTCAACCGTGCCGTTAAAATCAGCGAATGGACCGTCGGTGACGCGTACAACCTCACCCGGCTCAAACAGTGTCTTCGGCTTCGGCTTGTCGCTACCATCAGCGACGCGACGCAGAATCGCTTCTGCCTCTTTATCCGTGATCGGCGCAGGCTTGTCGGCGGTACCGCCAATAAAGCCCATCACCCGAGGGGTATCCTTGACCAAGTGCCAAGTCCCTTCGTTCATATCCATCTGCACCAGCACGTAGCCCGGAAAGAACTTACGTTCACTTTTGCGCTTCTGGCCATTACGCATCTCAACCACTTCTTCAGTGGGGACCAGAATCTCGCCGAAGCCATCTTCCATGCCAGCCAGCTTTACGCGCTCTACCAGCGAGCGCATGACATGCTTCTCGTAACCCGAGTAAGCATGCACAACGTACCAACGCTTAGCCACGGGACACCCTTAGCCAACAATCAAGGAAACAAGCCAGCCGAGCAGGGAATCGAGCCCCCACAACAGCAACGCCATTACCAGAACAACAGCCACAACGATCAACGTGGTCTGCGTGGTTTCTTGGCGAGTCGGCCATACGACTTTACGAATCTCGGTGCGAGCTTCCTTAGCGAGTACAAAGAAAGACTTGCCCTTGGCTGTCTGCAGGCCTACAAAGGCAGCAACAGCAGCAATGGCGAGCAATGCAAGTACGCGGTACAGGATCGGCGAAGCAGAATAATACTGATTGCCAACAACGCCAATAACCACCAAAGCGACTACCACTAGCCACTTGAGCAGATCGAAGCGAGAGCCTTGAGCTTCAGCTTTAGGAGTCATCTATGAAGATCCTGTGAAAAGAAAGCCAGACACACCGAGTGAATCTGGCAGGTCAGGAGGGAATCGAACCCCCAACCTACGGTTTTGGAGACCGTCGCTCTGCCAATTGAGCTACTGACCTAAAACAAAATCAGGCCGACCATTATGCCGGCCCGAAAAAGACATTACAACTGTTTACTCGATGACTTTGGCTACGACGCCAGCGCCGACGGTACGACCGCCTTCACGGATAGCGAAACGCAGACCGTCTTCCATCGCGATGGTCTTGA
>NZ_FOTH01000065.1:0-13757 GCF_900114515.1 Pseudomonas sp. NFACC46-3 | reverse complement strand
TTGGGGCTGCTGCGCAGCCCAGCGGGAGCAAGCTCCCTCGCCACAGGTCCGTGTTGACCCACCCCTGAGTATCATTGCCCCTAAAGCCGCCAGGCGGGCTGCCGCTGGCGCTTGATTACGTTATACTCGCCGGCTTTCAAAAGTTCGCCAACGAGTGCTGCCCGCCATGGAAATCAACCCGATCCTTAACACCATCAAGGACCTGTCCGAGCGCTCCGAAACTATTCGGGGGTATCTTTGACTACGATCAAAAGCATGAGCGTCTGACCGAAGTCAATCGCGAGCTTGAAGATCCGAATGTCTGGAACAACCCTTCGTACGCCCAGGAGCTGGGCCGCGAGCGTTCTGCGCTGGCGCAGATCGTCGAGACCCTGGACGAGTTGTCCAGCGGCCTGGCCGATTGCCGCGACCTGCTGGACATGGCTGTCGAAGAGAACGATGAAGGCGCGGTCGGCGATGTCGTCGCCGAGCTGACACGCCTCGACGAGAACCTCGCCAAGCTGGAATTCCGTCGCATGTTCAGCGGCGAGATGGACATGAACAACGCCTACCTGGACATCCAGGCCGGTTCCGGCGGCACCGAAGCCCAGGACTGGGCCAACATCCTGCTGCGCATGTACCTGCGCTGGGCTGACAAACGCGGTTTCGACGCCACCATCATGGAACTGTCGGCCGGTGAAGTCGCCGGGATCAAGGGCGCTACCGTGCACATCAAGGGTGAATACGCCTTTGGCTGGCTGCGGACCGAGATCGGCGTGCACCGCCTGGTGCGTAAAAGCCCGTTCGACTCCGGCAACCGTCGCCACACCTCGTTCTCGGCCGTCTTCGTTTCGCCGGAAATCGATGACAACATCGAGATCGAGATCAACCCGGCGGATTTGCGCATCGACACCTACCGTTCCTCCGGGGCCGGTGGCCAGCACGTCAACACCACCGACTCGGCCGTACGGATTACCCACGTACCGACCAACACCGTGGTCAGTTGCCAGAACGAGCGTTCCCAGCACGCCAACAAAGACACCGCGATGAAGATGCTCCGGGCTCGCCTTTACGAGCAGGAAGTGCAGAAGCGCAACGCGGCGTCCCAGGCACTGGAAGACACCAAGTCGGACATCGGCTGGGGTCACCAGATCCGTTCGTACGTGCTCGATGCCTCGCGGATCAAGGATCTGCGGACCAGCATCGAACGCAGCGATTGCGACAAGGTGCTCGATGGCGATATCGATGAATACCTGATCGCCAGCCTCAAACAAGGGCTGTAACGCGACACCCATGCGGCGGGCAGGCACGCTTCCATCAAGGAGCAGGCTGGCCCGCAAACTCCGGCCCGGGGCCGGGGGCAACGAACCTGTGATGGAATCCTTAAAGACATGAGCGACCTAGAACTCGACCCGCAAGCCCTGCAACAGGAAGAAAACTCCCTGATCGCCCTGCGCAAGGAAAAGCTTGCTGCCGAGCGCGCCAAGGGCCAGGCCTTCCCCAACGACTTCCGCCGCGACGCCTACTGCGACGTCTTGCAGAAGCAGTATGCGGACAAGACCAAGGAAGAGCTGGCCGAGGCGGCGATTCCAGTCAAGGTGGCCGGTCGTATCATGCTCAATCGTGGTTCGTTCATGGTGATCCAGGACATGACCGGTCGCATCCAGGTCTACGTCAACCGCAAGACCCTGCCGGAAGAAACCCTGGCCGCCGTCAAGACCTGGGACCTGGGCGACATCATTGCCGCCGAAGGCACCCTGGCCCGTTCCGGCAAGGGTGACCTGTATGTCGAAATGACCAGCGTGCGCCTGCTGACCAAGTCCCTGCGCCCGCTGCCGGACAAGCACCACGGCCTGACCGACACCGAGCAGCGTTATCGCCAGCGCTACGTCGATCTGATCGTCAACGAAGACGTGCGCCAGACCTTCCGTGTACGTTCGCAAGTCATCGCTCACATCCGCAGCTTCCTGATGAAGCGTGACTTCCTGGAAGTCGAGACGCCGATGCTGCAGACCATCCCCGGCGGTGCGGCGGCCAAGCCGTTCGAAACCCACCACAACGCCCTGGACATGGAAATGTTCCTGCGCATCGCGCCGGAGCTGTACCTCAAGCGGCTGGTGGTCGGTGGCTTCGAGAAAGTCTTCGAGATCAACCGCAATTTCCGTAACGAAGGCGTTTCGACCCGGCACAACCCCGAGTTCACCATGCTCGAGTTCTACCAGGCCTACGCCGACTACGAAGACAACATGGACCTGACCGAGGAGCTGTTCCGCGAGCTGGCGCAGCTTGTTCTCGGGACCACCGACGTGCCGTACGGCGACAAGGTGTTCCACTTCGGCGAGCCGTTCGTGCGCCTGTCGGTGTTCGACTCGATCCTCAAGTACAACCCTGAACTGACTGCCGATGACCTGAACGACATCGAAAAGGCTCGCGCCATCGCCAAGAAGGCCGGTGCCAAGGTGCTTGGCTTCGAAGGCCTGGGCAAGCTGCAAGTGATGATTTTCGAAGAGCTGGTCGAGCACAAGCTGGAACAGCCGCACTTCATCACCCAGTACCCGTTCGAAGTGTCGCCGCTGGCCCGTCGCAACGACGAGAACCCAAGCGTGACCGACCGTTTCGAGCTGTTCATCGGTGGTCGTGAAATCGCCAACGCCTATTCCGAGCTCAACGATGCAGAAGACCAGGCCGAGCGTTTCATGGCCCAGGTGGCTGACAAGGACGCCGGCGACGACGAAGCCATGCACTACGATGCCGACTTCGTGCGTGCCCTGGAGTACGGCATGCCGCCGACCGCAGGCGAAGGCATCGGCATCGATCGCCTGGTGATGTTGTTGACCAACTCGCCGTCGATCCGGGACGTGATTCTCTTCCCGCACATGCGGCCTCAAGCGTAAGTGCTTCAAATAAAAAGCCGCCTCGATGGGCGGCTTTTTATTGCCTGTCTGGTACAAACGTATCAATTGGTTAGTTTTTCAAAGAGCGAGGAAGACCTGTCGTGAATCGTGCAATGGCTTCAGAAGGTGCCGCGGGCGTCGCCACGGCTGTCGCTGAAAGTGTTCAGTACCAGGGCCGCAAGGCCAGCCGACAGGGCAGTGAGCAGCGTCGCCAGGAGATTCTCGACGCGGCCATGCGCATTGTGGTGCGCGATGGCGTGCGAGCCGTGCGTCACCGCGCCGTGGCCGCCGAAGCCGGCGTGCCGCTGTCGGCCACCACCTATTATTTCAAGGACATCGACGACCTGCTCACCGATACCTTCGCCCAATACGTGGAGCGCAGCGCGGCGTTCATGGCCAAGCTGTGGGCCAGCAACGAAGGCTTGCTGCGGGAAATGGTCGCTTACGGTGACGGCAGCGCCCAATCGCGCTCGCAACTGGCGGACGACATAGCCCGGATGACCGCCGACTACGTGCAACACCAATTGGACAGTCGCCGTGAGTACCTGATGGCTGAACAGGCCTTCCGCCAGGAAGCGCTGCTCAACCCGCGCCTGGCGGTGCTGGTGCGTTCCCACCAGCAGATTTTGCTGCACGGCACCTGTCAGTTTTTCCAGGTATTGGGCTCCCGTGAGCCGCAACAGGATGCCAAAGTGTTGACGGCGATTATCGGTCGGATGGAATATCAGGGCTTGCTCAATGGCGCCGAGCCGGTAGCCGATGAAGATATGCTCGGCATCCTGACCCGCTACATGCACCTGGTACTGGCGTCGGTGTGAATTACACCGTTCCCTGTGGCGAGGGGATTTATCCCCGCTGGGGCGCGTAGCGGCCCCAAAACCAGCCAACTGGGTACATCTGGCTAACTGAGCTGACTGCAAGGGGGCTGCTCCGCAGCCCAACGGGGATAAATCCCCTCGCCACAGATGCCATAGGGAGTTCAAATGAAAGCCTGGCGTGCCGTTGTCCTGGCCGTGTCGTTGCTGTTGCTCAGTGGCTGCCTGGTGTCCTTCAAGGCACCGTTGCCGCAAAGCGAAGCCGCGCCAGAGGGCCTGCTCGGTCACTGGACCAGCACCAATGCCTGGGGCGAACCGTTGAACCTGGAGCTGACGAAGGTCGGCAGGCACCGCTACCAAGCCATCAGCTACTTCAGGGCCAGGCCCCATGAGCGTGAAGCCATCCCGTTGACTGTTTCCCGTCATGGCAGCCGCTGGTACGTGTCGGCCAAGGTGCCGGCCCGGTTTGGCGGCCACTATTTGATCGCCGGTTTCGAGTTGACCGACAAGCAAGAGCTGGTGGTCTACAACCTGGACGTGGATCAGATCAACCAGGCCATCGGCCAGAAACGCCTCAGCGGCCAGCCGAACCAGAGCGAGGAAGGTGACGGGGTGCTGGTGGACAGCGACATGAACAAGGTTTTCAGTTACCTCGACGACCCGGCCAATTCCGATGTGTTCTCGGAGGCCGTGCGCTACCAGCGGCTGGTCAAACCCCAATAACAGCAACAAGCGGACGTTTTTTCACAGGAGTTCCGGGTGGACGATTACCAGCAGACGATACGCACCTTGTCCGATCGCATTGTGCTGGCGCAAACGCCGATTCGCATCCTCGACGCGGTGAAGTGGGACGAGAACATCCGCAAGGGCTTTCTCAAGGCCAAGGGCAAGGAAATGCCTGCGGTGGATCGCGACTATTACCTCAACCGGCCACTGTCCTTCGATTCGAGCAAGGTGAAGCTGGAGTTCCAGAACATCGAGCGTGACATCACCCGCCAGCTTGGGCAGTTCAACCCGGTTGGCCAGATCATGCGCCGCATGTGCAAGGAATACCGCATGGTGGTGCGCATGCTCGAGGCCCGTGGCACCGAGGATTTCGGGCTGATCTCCCAGGAGCTCTATGGCGCCGCCTCCGATGCCTTCCACGCCGGCGACCCGACCCTGGCCGACCTGGGCCTGATGCTCTCCGATTACCTGAACAACATCGATGGCCGTGGCGACCTCAAGGACGAGCCGAAAGTCCTCAGCGCCAAGGAAGCCGTCAGCCTGCTGCAACACCGCCTCAACCGGGTGTTTGGCGAAGCCGAGGAAACCATCCGGGTATTCGAGTCCGATGGTATCGTGGCCGACGCAGCGGCGGGCGCGGACTACATCAAGATCCGCACCGATGCGATGTTCAACGAGCGCGACGTGCGTGCGTTGGAAGTTCACGAAGGGCTGGTGCACGTCGGCACAACGCTCAACGGCCTCAACCAGCCAATCTGCACCTTCCTGTCCAAGGGCCCACCCTCGTCCACGGTCACCCAGGAAGGCCTGGCGATCCTGATGGAAATCATCACCTTCGCCTCCTACCCGAGCCGCCTGCGCAAACTGACCAACCGTACCCGGGCCATTCATATGGTGGAGGAGGGCGCCGATTTCCTGCAGATCTTCGAGTTCTTCCGCGAGCAGGGGTTTGAAATGGCCGAAAGCTACGGCAACGCCAGCCGGGTGTTCCGTGGCTCGGTGCCGACGGGGCTGCCATTTACCAAAGACTTGTCCTACCTCAAGGGCTTCATCATGGTTTACAACTACATTCAGTTGGCCGTGCGCAAAGGCAAACTGGAGCAGGTGCCGCTGCTGTTCTGCGGCAAGACCACCCTCGAGGACATGCGTACGTTGCGGCAACTGGTAGACGAAGGCCTGGTGGTGCCGCCCAAATACCTGCCCGAGCAGTTCCGCGACATGAACGCCCTGTCGGCCTGGATGTGTTTCTCCAACTTCCTGAACCACCTGAGCCTGGACCGGATCGAAGCGGATTATTCCAATATCCTTTGAGCATCACACTGTCCAATTGTGGGAGCGGGCTTGCTCCCGCAGGGGACCGTGTTCCAATTCTGTTTTTTTGCGAGGCTTCACCGGATGCGAACCCTCGGCATCATTTGCCTATTGTTGGCCCTGAGCGGTTGCAGTTCCCTGCTGTTCTACCCCGAACACGGCCAGCCGTTCACCCCGGAGCGGGCCAGGCTCGAGTACCGCGACGTCACCCTGACCACCGCCGACGGTCTCAAGCTTCACGGCTGGTGGCTGCCCGTCAAACCGGGTGTGGAGGTCAAGGGCACGGTCCTGCATTTGCACGGCAACGGCGGCAACCTGGCCTGGCACCTGGGCGGGAGCTGGTGGTTGCCGGAGCAGGGCTACCAGGTGTTGATGGTCGACTACCGGGGTTATGGCCTGTCCGAAGGCGAGCCGAGCCTGCCGGCGATTTACCAGGACATTGACGCCGCGTTCCAATGGCTCGACCAGGCGCCCGAGGTGCAGGGCAAGCCGCTGGTGCTGCTCGGCCAGAGCCTGGGCGGTGCGCTGGCGGTGCATTACCTGGTCGAGCATCCGCAGCGCCAGCGACAGCTCAAGGCCCTGGTGCTCGATGGCGTGCCCGCCAGCTATCGCGACGTCGGCCGTTTTGCCCTGAGTACGTCCTGGCTGACCTGGCCGTTCCAGGTGCCGTTGTCCTGGCTGGTACCGGACGGTGACAGCGCGATCAGTTCCGTGGCGCAATTGAATGGCGTGCCGAAATTGATCTACCACAGCCTGGACGATCCCATCGTTCCCCTTTCCAATGGCATCCGCCTGTATCAAGCTGCGCCGCCACCGCGGGTCCTGCAATTGACACGCGGCGGCCATGTGCAGACGTTCGCCGACCCAACCTGGCGCACTGTGATGCTGCGCTACCTCGACGATCCCCAGCACTTCGACGGCCTGCGCCGCCTGGGCGAGGTCCCGAATTACCCGAAATCACCCGTTGAATCACCAGAGAGCCCGCAATGAGCGAAGAACGTAACGCCATCCCCCTGATCATCACCGGTATCTGCAGCATCCTCGGCACCGTTGCGACGCTGTGGTACTACGGCTACCTGCACTTCGCCAAGCCTGAGGATGCGTTGCTGCTCAACCAATTCACCATGCTCAAGACCGTACCGGGCGAGGACTACAAGGTTTCCCTGGAGCCGGCCCCCCAGGTCGCCCAGTGCATCGATGGTGTGCTGGTGTTGTTCGACACCGAGCAGAAAGGCCTGACCGGCGTGCTGATCAACGAGAAGAAACGCGCGGTGCGCTGCATGGGGCAGGAGACGCCGCAGAAACTGCAGCCGTAACAATTCTCTGTGGGAGCGAGCTTGCTCGCGATAGCGGTGGATCAGTCAACACCTATGTCGACTGACCTGCCGCCATCGCGAGCAAGCTCGCTCCCACAGGGGATACGACCCGCTCAACAAAATGTGCAGCCATTAAAAAGCCCCGCCTGATTGAAGTCAGGCGGGGCTTTTTGTTGGCCGTCAGTCGATCAGTTGGCGCTCATGGTCGAGCGCGGGGCCACTGGCTGGTTGTCGTTGGAGATGGTCACTTCCACGCGACGGTTCATGGCACGGCCCGAGACGCTGGTGTTGTCAGCCACGGGGAATTCCTTGCCATAGCCTTGGGTCACGATACGGTCCATGTTCACGCCCATATTCACCAGAGCCATACGCACCGAGTTGGCGCGGCGTTCGGACAGCGACTGGTTGTATGAGTCCGAACCGGTGCTGTCGGTATAGCCTTCGATGATCACCTTGCGGTCCGGGTTTTCCTGGAGGAACTGCGCCAGTTTGTTCACATTCGTCATGCCGCTGGCGCGCAGGTCGGACTTGTTGGTGGCGAACAGCACGTCGCCGAAGGTCACCAGCGTACCGCGTTCGGTCTGCTTGGCGTTGAGGCTGTCCTGCAGTTGCTTGATCTGCGCGTTACGCGCATCGAGCAAGGCACGCGCACGTTCGTCACCGGCGTTTTTCAACTCGGCTTCGGCGTTGCGCAGGGCGATGGTCTGCTTGGCCACTTCGACGCGCTGGTTGGTCAGGTAGGCCAACTGGTCGACCTTGGCTTCGTCTTCCTTGTCCATATAGGCCTTGTCAGCCTTGGCCAGGAAGTCGGCGGCGTCCTTGGTTTCCAGTGCGGCCACTTTGGTCGCCGCTGGATCAGCCTGCAGGCCGTTGTAATTGGTGCGGGCCTGTTCCAGGTTCGCGTTCGGGTCGTGGGAGCAAGCGGCCAGGGCTACGCAGGCAGCGAGCAGGGCGGGCATCATCAAGTGTTTGTGCATCATAGTCTGTCGTCCTTTTATCAATGAGAAGTACGTCGTGGCGTGAACGGCTTACTGAACCTTGTTCATGCCTTCCTGACGCAGTTCCTGAACCCCTTTCTGAGAATCCTTGAGTGCTTGTTCGGCCTTGGCGGCCTGAGCCTTGCGCTCGGCGACGCGGGCGTCCCACTCGGCCTGTTCGGCCAGACGCTTGGCTTCGTCGTACTTCTTGTCATGCATGGCGATTTCCGCCTGCTTGAGTTTGTCCTGGGCCGATTTCATTTCCACAGCAGCGAATTCGGTACCGCCGGCGCTGACGGCGCTGTTGACCGCCGATTGGGTCACCGCGTACTGCTCCGAAGGTGGATTACCGGCGCAACCGGCGAGAATGAAGCTGCTACCGATCGCCAGGGCAGCCAACTTCAAGCCGCGCAGGCCAGTGGATGAGGGTTTGGCAGTGCAGGTATTCATAGGCTTCAACTCCATTGGAAAACTCCTGAAAAAACGACAAATCCATGCTGGGACCGAAGCCGTGACGTCTGGTTTGGCGCTGGCGCCAAGGCGCGTTTATTTAAACAACCGTTCCAGTATGGTTACTCGGTGTGACCCGAGGCGTTTTTCAAAAGTTCAGCGAAGATGGCCATTCGCCAAAAGAATTACTGACTGATCGGTCAGCGGCAAAAAAGCTGAACTTTCAAGGCGCGCAGCGGTATTGCGGCGCGGGTGGAAAGCCACCGCGCCGGAAAGTCGCAACCAGGAATGAAAGCGGTCAGTGTTTGGATTTGTCGTTCTGCGAGGAAAGGTCGTGCAGATGCCGCCGGGACAAGGCGAGGAATCGTGGGGTCGGACCCACGTCTTCGTACAGCGGGTCGCCTTCTTCATCGGTGGCGACGACTTGCGAGCCCTTGATGTAGGGGAAGCTGGCTTCCAGCTCTTCCAGTGCCGCTCCGATCAGCTCGCCGAGCAGCTCCTCGGGCTGGCGCTTGGGGTACATGTCGCAGATTGCTGCCAGCCGGGCGGCGGCTTCCACGTCCAGGTGAATCGTGTAGCCAGTCTCGGTCAGACGGCCCTTGGCGTTTTCTTCCCAATGCTGGGCAAGCTCACGAATTTTCATGATGACCTCAATAAGCCTGCTCGTGGCAGGCGCGGTGAGTGACAAGCCGTTGTGTGGCTTAATCATGAGACTAGCTTTGTCCTGCAAGGTTTAAAGTCCCTTCGTCGCTTGTCAGAAACGGTGGGCATCGGCACTCTCTAATCCAAGAGCTGTCCGGACTTTTTGCTGGAGAAATGCTGATGACCGATATCGATGCACGCTTGCGCGAAGACGTTCACCTGCTGGGTGAGTTATTGGGCAACACCATCCGCGAACAATACGGGGATGCGTTTCTCGACAAGATCGAGCAGATCCGCAAGGGCGCCAAGGCTGACCGACGCGGTTCCGTGGACGCCGAACTCAGCGCCAGCCTCAACCAGTTGAGCGAGGACGAACTGCTGCCGGTGGCGCGGGCATTCAACCAGTTTCTCAACCTGGCCAATATCGCCGAGCAATATCAACTTATCCACCGCCGCGAAGAATCGCAGCCGGAACCCTTCGAGGCGCGGGTGTTGCCCGAGCTGCTCGCCCGGTTGCGGGCCGAAGGCCATGGCGCCGAGGCCCTGGCCCGGCAATTGGGGCGGCTGGAGATCGAATTGGTCCTCACGGCACACCCCACGGAAGTGGCTCGCCGTACACTGATCCAGAAATATGACGCCATCGCCGCGCAACTGGCGGCCCAGGATCACCGCGACCTGACCAGCGCCGAGCGCGCGCAGATTCACGAACGCCTGCAACGCTTGATCGCCGAAGCCTGGCACACCGAAGAAATCCGCCGCACCCGGCCAACCCCGGTGGACGAGGCCAAGTGGGGGTTCGCGGTGATCGAGCACTCGTTGTGGCAGGCCATTCCCAATTACCTGCGCAAGGCCGACCAGGCCCTGCATGCCGCGACCGGCTTGCGCCTGCCGCTGGAGGCCGCGCCAATCCGTTTTGCCTCGTGGATGGGCGGCGACCGCGACGGCAACCCGAATGTCACCGCTGCCGTGACCCGCGAGGTGCTGTTGCTGGCGCGGTGGATGGCGGCGGACCTGTATCTGCGTGATGTCGATCAACTGGCGGCCGAGCTGTCCATGCAACACGCCAGCGAGGCCTTGCGTGCCCAGGCCGGCGACAGCGCCGAACCTTATCGCGCCGTGCTCAAGCAATTGCGTGAACGCCTGCGCGCCACCCGCAACTGGGCCCACGCCTCCTTGAGCGCCGCCACGCCGCCAAGCGCCGACGTGTTACAGCACAACCGCGAGCTGCTGGACCCCCTGGAGCTGTGCTACCACTCGTTGCACGAATGCGGCATGGGTGTGATTGCCGACGGGCCGCTGCTCGATTGCCTGCGCCGGGCGGTGACGTTCGGTCTGTTCCTGGTGCGCCTCGATGTGCGCCAGGACTCGACGCGCCATACCGCCGCCATGACGGAAATAACCGACTACTTGGGGCTGGGGCGCTATGAGGATTGGAACGAGGAGCAGCGCATCAGCTTCTTGCTGGCGGAACTGAGCAACCGGCGTCCGCTGCTGCCGGCCCATTTCAAGCCATCGGCCGATACGGCGGAAGTCTTGGCGACGTGCCGAGAAGTGGCCGCGGCGCCAGCGGCGTCCCTGGGTTCCTACGTGATCTCCATGGCCGGTGCGGCTTCCGATGTCCTCGCGGTGCAGCTGTTGTTGAAGGACGCCGGCGTGTTGCGGCCAATGCGCGTGGTACCGCTGTTCGAGACCCTGGCCGACCTGGACAACGCCGGGCCGGTGATCGAGCGGCTGTTGCTGCTGCCCGGTTATCGCTCGCGGCTGCAAGGTCCTCAGGAAGTGATGATCGGCTATTCCGATTCGGCCAAGGATGCCGGGACCACTGCGGCGGCCTGGGCGCAGTATCGGGCCCAGGAGCGGCTGGTGGACATCTGCCGCGAGCAGCAAGTCGAACTGCTGTTGTTCCATGGTCGCGGCGGCACCGTGGGCCGTGGTGGTGGTCCGGCGCACGCGGCGATCCTGTCCCAGCCACCGGGTTCGGTGGCCGGGCGTTTCCGCACCACCGAGCAGGGCGAAATGATTCGTTTCAAATTCGGCCTGCCGGACATCGCCGAACAGAACCTCAACCTTTATCTCGCCGCCGTGCTCGAAGCGACGCTGCTGCCACCGCCGCCTCCCACGCCGCAGTGGCGGGACCTGATGGACGAGCTGGCGGCCGATGGCGTCCGTGCCTACCGCGCCGTGGTGCGGGAAAACCCGCAATTTGTCGAGTACTTCCGCCAGTCCACCCCCGAGCAGGAACTGGGGCGCCTGCCCCTGGGCAGCCGTCCGGCCAAGCGTCGGGCCGGTGGCATCGAAAGCCTGCGGGCGATCCCGTGGATCTTCGGTTGGACCCAGACCCGCTTGATGCTGCCGGCCTGGCTCGGCTGGGAAACCGCACTGAGCAAGGCCCTGGAGCGTGGCGAAGGCGAGCTGTTGGGGCAAATGCGCGAACAGTGGCCGTTCTTCCGGACCCGCATCGATATGCTGGAAATGGTGCTGGCCAAGGCCGACGCCGACATTGCCCGCTCCTACGACGAGCGTTTGGTGGAACCTGGGCTGCTGCCTTTGGGTGCGCATTTACGCGACCTATTGTCGCAGGCGTGCTCGGTGGTCCTTGGGTTGACCGGTCAGTCGCAGCTACTGGCACATAGCCCAGCCACGCTGGAATTCATTCGCCTGCGCAACACTTACCTCGACCCACTGCACCTGCTGCAGGCCGAATTGTTGGCGCGCTCGCGGCGGCAGGATGTGGCCCAGGGCAGCCCCGTGGAACAGGCGTTGCTGGTGTCTGTGGCGGGGATTGCCGCCGGTTTGCGCAATACCGGCTAAGATCAGGCAGCGCACCGAAACGGCTCGTCCGGCGTTCCCGGGCGTTGTCCGTGGGGGGAGGGTAAGGGTTGGCCAGGCGACAGTTTGTTGCTCGGTTGCGACTCTCGCCACCTCCTCCGAAGGTCGTATCGGGTGCGGGTTCCTCCGACTTTCGGCGGCTTGTGTGGGTCGGGCCTGCTGTGTATCTTGATCAGCCTTTGGCCGTTTGGGCGGTCACGATCCTGTTTTTCGAAGATTGGCCCCACGAGGCGAATCCGAGCGTTTTACATAAAAAAATTGAGGAGCACATCGATGCGCGTCATTCTGCTGGGAGCTCCCGGGGCCGGTAAAGGTACTCAGGCAAAGTTCATCACCGAAAAATTCGGTATCCCGCAAATTTCCACTGGCGACATGCTGCGTGCCGCAGTCAAGGCGGGCACCGAGCTGGGCGTCAAGGCCAAGAGCATCATGGATGCCGGCGGCCTGGTGTCGGATGACCTGATCATCGCCCTGGTCAAGGATCGTATCGCTCAAGCCGATTGCGCCAACGGCTTCCTGTTCGACGGCTTCCCGCGCACCATTCCCCAGGCCGAAGCCCTGGTGACTGCCGGTGTTGAGCTCGATCACGTGGTCGAAATCGCGGTCGACGACGAAGAGATCGTCCAGCGCATTGCCGGTCGTCGCGTCCACGAGCCATCTGGCCGTGTCTACCACACCGTCTACAACCCGCCGAAAGTCGCGGGCAAGGACGACGTTACCGGTGAAGAGCTGGTGCAGCGCAAGGACGACACCGAAGAAACCGTGCGTCATCGCCTGTCGGTCTACCATTCCCAGACCAAGCCGCTGGTGGCGTTCTACCAGAACCTGTCGGCTGCCCAGGGCAAGCCGAAGTACAGCCACATCCCGGGCGTTGGCTCGGTCGATGCGATCACCGGCAAGGTGCTCGAAGCGCTGAGCTGAAAAGTCTGATCAGTTGCATCAACTACGGCCCGCTTGCGGGCCGTAGTTGTTTATACTGGCGCACTTTTTTCCACCTGATTTACGGACACATCGATGAGCACCTTGCTGGCCCTGGACACCGCGACTGAAGCTTGCTCCGTTGCCTTGCTGCACGACGGCAAGGTCACGAGCCATTACGAGGTGATCCCGCGCCTGCATGCGCAGAAGCTATTGCCGATGATCCAGAAACTGCTGAGCGATGCCGGGACGACCTTGCAGGCAGTGGATGCGATTGCCTTCGGTCGCGGGCCGGGGGCTTTTACCGGCGTGCGCATCGCCATCGGCGTGGTGCAAGGGTTGGCGTTTGCCCTGGAGCGGCCGGTGTTGCCGGTGTCGAACCTGGCGGTGCTGGCCCAGCGCGCCTTGCGTGAACAGGGCGCCCGCCAAGTCGCAGCGGCCATCGATGCGCGCATGGACGAGGTGTACTGGGGCTGCTATCGCGAAACCGACGGCGAGATGCGCCTGGTCGGTGCTGAGGCGGTATTGCCACCCGAGGCCGCGGCGTTGCCAAGCGGGGCCGACGGTGCATGGTTCGGTGCCGGTACCGGTTGGGGCTACGGCGAGCGCATCGCCGTCAGCCTGACCGGCCAGGACGCCTCCCTGCTGCCTCACGCCGAAGACCTGCTGGCCCTGGCGCGCTTCGCCTGGGAGCGCGGTGAAGCCATTCCCGCCGATGATGCGCAGCCGGTGTACCTGCGGGACAAGGTGGCAACGCCCAAGTCCGAGCGGTAAAAAGCATCACGCCACTTTCAAGCGGGCAGCGTTGTGGCGAGGGAGCTTGCTCCCGCTGGGTGGCGCAGCCGCCCCCGTTTTTCCCAACCACTGAAGATGTTCCAGCCCGGCGACAGTGGCGTCTGC